>JAIBDN010000020.1 GCA_024686215.1 Gammaproteobacteria bacterium
CTGGTACTGCCACTTTACCCGCAGTACAGCGGAGCGACCACGGCCTCTACCTTTGATGCGATTGCTGAGGATTTCACCGCGCGTCGCTGGCTACCGGATTTGCGCTTTATCAGCCACTACCACGATCACCCCGCGTATATCACGGCATTGGCAGACAGTATCAGAGCCTTCAGGGCGCAGCATGGCAGCGCGGATAAGCTGTTGTTTTCCTATCACGGTGAGCCACAGAAATACCTGGACAGGGGCGACCCCTACCACTGTGAGTGCCTGAAGACTTCGCGTTTGGTCGCCGAGCAACTGGGCTTACACAAGGAGGAGTATACGAGTGCATTTCAATCGCGCTTTGGCCGGGAAGAGTGGCTAAAACCTTATACCGACGAGACACTGAAGGGGTTTCCGCAACAGGGCATAAAAAGCGTGCAGGTTATCTGCCCGGGCTTCTCTGCGGACTGCCTGGAAACGCTGGAAGAAATAGCGGTGGAGAACCGCGACTACTTCCTGGAAGCCGGCGGCGAGGATTTCGTCTATATACCCTGCCTGAACAGCTCACCCGGGCATATCAGTTGCCTGGCAACTATCGTGAAAGAACATTTACAAGGCTGGGTATAGCCGGCCTTGGCGCTGCGCCCATTGCCGGGCGCACAAATTACTTGGGCATCAACTCCGCGATAATCGCCTTGAGCTGCTCATCGCTGAGCTCGCTGTTATCCTTGTGCCGCTTGTTGCTCGGATCCTTCGCTTCAGCCAGCAGTTCATCTGCGGACATACCCGCCCAATCCTCAGCGGGTTCGTGGCAATCCAGGCACATTTCCGCATCCGCGGCCAGCACAGGCGTAATGCTCCCGCAGGCTACTACCATCATCATGCCCAGCAAAAAATTCTTTTTCATAACGTTTCCTTGATTAATTCACTGCCTGAAAGTGCTTATTCAACACCCTGATTGATGCGCGAAGCGAAACACCGCCCGTTGCGCTAGCTGATTATGATCTGACAAACATCGATAGCAGTCAATACAGACGTTAAAACTCATATGTACACCCCTGCCCGGTTAATCCATCATGGATGTGATTGGAAACACACTGAGGAAGCAAGTGATGAGCAAGAAATTCGCAATAATCGGCTTAGTGCTGATGTGCTTGAGCCACGCGCTGCCTGGTCAGGCACAAGTTGCCGAAGAGGCAGTATGGATAGATGTGCGCACACCCGCTGAATACGCCAATGGGCATCTGCAACAGGCCACCCTCATTCCTTTTGATGGTATTGAGGCTGGTGTTGCCGCGCTGAACCTGAGCAAGGACACCCCTATCTACGTGTATTGCGCAGTAGGCGGGCGCGCCGAAAAGGCCAAACAACGCCTGGAGGCCCAGGACTATAGCCAGGTCACCAATGTGGGCAGCCTGGAAAACGCCAGAAAGGTGTATAAACAGGGGCAGCAGTCCGCTACGGACTGATCAGTGCCCGCCCTGGTGAATGGCGGCAGGTTCCACCGCGCCAATCGCATAGGCCAGGGCGATGCCCAACAGGAATACCAGCGTTAACTTTCCGCGGTCATGGCTATGGAAATGAACTTCCGGTAGCAAGTCACTCAAGGCGATACAGATAAAGGCCCCGGCAGAAAACGCCAGGGCTGCAGCCACCACATGGCTGCGGGTATCAACCAGCACGTCAATGCCGAAGTAGAACAACAAGGCACCCAGTGGACACATCAGCGCAAACACCAGATTGGTGGTCATGCGCGCACCGCGACTCCAGCCACCCGCCTCCATGATGGTGCTGATGGACATGGCATCCAGTGGCTTGTGCAGTAAAATCGCGAGAAATACCCCGACCCCTATGAGGCCGGTGACATGACTGTGATCACCTTGCATAACTGCACCCAGGGCCACGCCATCGATCAGCGTATGCAGGGCCAGGCCCAGGGCAATGCCCACCCAGCTCATGCTGTGGGCGGGTGCCTGCTGTACAGGCTCGTGAAGGTGGTGATCGTGGTGCTGATCTTCCTCACTACTGAAATCATGCTGATGAAAGTGAAACAGGCGCAGCAGCAGCAGCATGCCGATCAAGCCTACCATCAACCACCAGACAGTGATGTCCACCGCACCGGGGCCGTCCTGCATGGCGATACTGTGCGGCAACAGGTGATAGAAGGCCACGCCCAGCATCAGCCCGGAAACAAAGCTCATCACCAGCTGGGTGCGGGTATGGGTCATCTTCACCCAGTTGGGCAGCAGCCCGCCTACCAGAGAGAATCCGGCAATGGCAAAGCAATAGGTGAAAAGTAACAGGGTGGTAGACGCCGTCATGGCCGCTTCTTATGGCTAAAGAATTAACCAGCGATTATCCCACAGACCAGATGCCCAGTAACAGCACGCGATTGTCACGCCAGGGCCGCGTAGACAAAAAACAGACCGAACAGCAGCGCCAGGCTCAACCACAGGCGGGCCATAGTAGGCGACAGGTCGCCGAACCAACTGGCCATTTTACGCAGTGGTGGGGCGGGTATGACGACTAACAGCAGTCCGCTGAACGCGAACAGCCAGCCAAACAGGCTTACGACACTGCTGTAAGCCACGCTGTCGGCGGCCGCTATCAGCCCGGCTCCCAGCAACAAGCGTAACAGTGCCACTGCGTATAGCCAGCGGCTGGCGAACACTTTATCCAACAGGCCAGGCATGCGCCCGGGCTGGATAATCAAAAACAGGCTGATACCGCTAACCAGCAGGCCTACCAGTAATACCAACTGGGACATGGTTTGTTCTCCACTCATTCACCCTGACGTTAGCGCAAAAGCGCAGTGCTGCACAGCCCCGGGAGTGATTGTAATTGTCAGTGGCGGCGCGAGAAAAAGACATTGACAGCTCAACTAATGACTATTAGTTTGTCGGCAACCATCAGGAGTGCTGCCATGTCCCTTTACGAACCCATAGAATCCAGCGATTCTCGTCGCCACCTGCAACTGCGCAGCCCGGTCACCCTGGAGCCCACCGGCGAGCTGGTGTGTGCCAACGCAGACGATGTAGCCGCGGCCATAAGCAGAGCCAGGGCAGCGCAACCCGCCTGGGCAGCCACCAGCATGCAAGCGCGCAGAGCGATCATCGAGCGCGCCCTGCAACTGGTACTGGAACGCCAGGACGAAATCATCGATACCGTAGTTGCCGAAACCGGCAAGGCGAAAACCGATGCCATGAGCATGGAGGTGTTCTCCGTGGCCGACTCCCTGTGCTATTACGCCAAGAATGCCGAGAAGTTCCTGCAACCGCGCAAGCGCCGGGTACACGGCATCCTGGGGCTGATGAAGCAACTGCGTGTGCTGTACAAGCCGCTTGGCGTCGTTGGCCTGATCACCCCGTGGAACGGCCCTTTCGTACTGGTCATGAACCAGGCCGTGCAGGCCATATTGGCAGGTAACACGGTGGTCGCCAAAGGTTCCGAGGTAACTCCTTACTCCGCCAAACTGGCCGAAGACATTCTCAACCAGGCGGGTTTGCCAGAGGGTGTGCTGCAGGTACTGCTGGGCGACGGGGACACCGGTGCAGCGATCGTGCGCGGTGGTGTCGATAAAGTTTCCTTCACTGGCAGCGTGGCTACCGGGCGCAAGGTCGCCGAGGCCTGTGCCAGCCAGTTGATTCCCTGCACCCTGGAACTGGGGGGCAACGACGCCATGATCGTCTGCGCCGACGCCGACCTGGACCGGGCAGCCGACGGCGCCTGGTTGGGATCGTGCATGAACACCGGGCACTACTGTTGCGGTACCGAACGTATCTACGTGGTGGCTGCGGTATACGACGAATTCCTGCGCCTGGTTATGGACAAAGGCAAGGCACTGCGCCAGGGTCAGGAACACGGCTGGCAGGAGGATGTGGGTGCGGTATTCTGGGACCGACAGATGGCCATCATCGAGGCGCATGTGGAAGATGCCCGCACCAAGGGCGCTAGTATCCTGATGGGTGGCCGCCGCAATCCGCAGCTGCCCGGGCTGTACTACGAACCCACGGTCATTACCGAGGTGAACAACAGCATGGACATCATGGTGCTGGAGACTTTCGGCCCGGTGCTGTGCATCCAGAAAGTGGCCAATGAGGACGAGGCGATAGCCATGGCCAACGACTCAGAATTCGGCCTCAACGGCAACGTCTGGACCAAGGACAAGGACAAGGGCTATCGCATAGCCTCAGCCATAGACACCGGCGCCTGCAGCGTCAACGATATGGCGGTGAGCTACGGCATACCCGCTGCTCCCTTCGGTGGCAAAAAGAACTCTGGCCTGGGTCAGGTCAATGGCAAGAAAGGCCTGCGCGGCTACTGCCACGAAATGCCCATTGTGATTGATCGTTTTGGCGGCAAGATGCAAAACGCCTACCCCTATACAGCAAAGAGTGCCGAGGGTATGCAGAAGCTGATGAATTTTCTCTGGGTCAAAACACGCCTGGGACGCTGGTTGAGCTAGTGACACCGGCACTGCAGGGGGCCTGCGCTGCAGCGCGCCCGCTGGCGCTTAAACCAGCACCAGGTTATCGCGGTGGATCAGCTCTTCTTCCAGTTCGTAGCCGAGTATAGCCTCGATTTTACTGGATGCTGAACCCATGATACGGCTGGTTTCCTGCGCACCATAGTTGGTCAGTCCACGCGCCACCTCTACCCCGTCCGGATCGCGGCAGGACACCATATCGCCACGCTTGAAGTTGCCCTGAACACCGCGCACCCCAACCGGCAACAGGCTACGACCTGATTCACGCAGTACCCGCACGGCTCCGGCATCGAGTTCCACGCTGCCCTGAATCTGCACCATACTGGCCAGCCATTGCTTACGTGCATTCTGCGGCTCTTTACCGGTACGCAACCATGTACCCACATCATCACCAGCGGCAACGCTGGCCACCACGTGCTCGCGACGGCCCGAGGCGATAATGGTTTCAGTGCCGGAGCGAGCAGCCAGACGCGCCGCACGCAACTTGGTTACCATGCCACCGCGACCCAGCTCACCGCCCTCTCCCGCCATGGCGTCCAGGCTCGCGTCATGCACATCACAAGTGCGCACCATCTCCGCAGCAGGGTTACTGCGCGGGTCATCCCGGTACAGCCCCTCCTGGTCAGTGAGTAACAACAATGCATCGGCATCGATCAGGTTGGCTACCAGTGCCGCCAACGTGTCGTTGTCACCAAAACGGATTTCGTCAGTGACCACCGTATCGTTCTCGTTAATCACCGGCAACACCCCCAGGCGCAACAAGGTCTTCAGCGTACCCCGGGCATTGAGGTAGCGATCCCGGGCCATGATATCGTCATGCCCCAGTAACACCTGCGCGGTAACCACAGCATGACGTTTAAACGCGCTCTCATAACTCTGTACCAGCACCGACTGACCCACGGCAGCAGCTGCCTGCAGGTCGTGCACCAGGTGTGGCCGCGCCTTCCAGCCCAGGCGCACGATGCCGGCAGCTACTGCGCCACTGGACACCAGCACCACCTCACAAGCCTGGTCACGCAGCCCCACCAGCTGTTCCACCAGCCGGGTGATCATCTCCTCATCCAGGCCGCGGCCATCATCGGTTAGCAGTGCGCTGCCAACCTTGACCACCCAGCGTCGGGACTTTGCTATCTCTTCACGTTCCGCCATGCTGCTTCCTAGGGCACATATTCCACTTCAACGTCGAAATCATCGTCGTCAAAGTCGTCGTCATCATCTTCGCTTTCGCTAGCGGCTTCCTCTGCTGCACGCTGATGCCTTGCACGCAGCTCAGCAATACGCTCGCGCGCCTCTTCCTGCATGCGGGTCTGCAAGCCACTCTCAATCTCGACCAGTTCAGGGTCTGCGGCTTCCCGGGCACGGCACTCTTCCAGGTAGGTCATCATGTCGCCGCACAATGCCGCGGTGCCCTCGCTGCGAATCGCCGACATCTCGTAAACCGGCCCCTGCCAATCCAGTGCCTTTAATACTGCTGCACGCCGCTCGGCAAATGTTTCTGCATCAATCAGGTCACTCTTATTCAACAGCAACCAGCGCTCGCGGGCGGCCAGAGTGGGGCTGAAGCGCTCCAACTCACGCACGATCGACACAGCCGCCTCGGCCGGATCTACGCCGTCATAGGGGGCCATATCCACCAGATGTAACAGTATGCGATTACGCGTGAGGTGCTTGAGAAAACGAATCCCCAGGCCCGCGCCCTCTGAGGCTCCCTCAATCAAACCGGGAATATCCGCCACCACAAAACTGCGGTGCGCCTCTACCTTAACCACCCCGAGATTGGGTACCAGCGTAGTGAACGGATAGTCAGCCACTTTCGGCTTGGCCGCAGAGACAGCGCGAATAAACGTCGACTTTCCCGCATTGGGCAGGCCCAACAGGCCCACGTCGGCCAAGACCTTGAGCTCCAGTTTCAGTGAGCGCTGCTCGCCCTCGCTACCGGGCGTGGTCTGGCGCGGTGCACGGTTGGTGCTGGACTTGAACCGGGTGTTGCCCAGGCCGTGGAAGCCACCCTGGGCCACCACCAGTTGCTGTCCGTCTACCGAGAGGTCGCCAAGCACCTCACCAATGTCCTCGTCGATAATTGTGGTGCCCACCGGCACTTTGAGTACCAGATCCTCACCACTCAGCCCGGTACAGTTGCGCCCGCGGCCGCCTGCGCCGATTTCGGCACGGTAACTGCGCACAAAGCGGTAGTCCACCATGGTATTCAGGCCAATATCGGCTTGTATGATGACGCTGCCGCCATCACCGCCGTCGCCGCCATCGGGGCCGCCTCTGGCAACATACTTCTCCCGCCGGAAGCTCATGCTGCCATTGCCGCCCTTGCCAGCGAAAACCTTGATACTTGCCTCATCTACAAATTTCATCGTTGTCTTCTTTTAGCGTGTTTTCTCTCTATCGATTTAACCAGGCGCGCTGCCTGCCGGGAAATCAGTATACAAAAAAAAGCCCCGTCAAATGACGAGGCTTTGCAGTTCTTGGCGTTGCTGCCGCGACTCAGGCGCCTACCACCTGTACGTACTTGCGGCTCTTCGGGCCTTTAACCACGAACTCGACCTTGCCATCCGACGTTGCGAACAGGGTGTGGTCTTTGCCTATGCCTACATTGTCACCCGCGTGGAAGCGAGTTCCGCGCTGACGCACCAGGATGTTGCCTGCTGCTACAGCTTCACCACCAAAGCGCTTGACGCCCAGACGTTTACTTTGCGAATCACGTCCGTTACGAGTACTACCACCAGCTTTCTTGTGTGCCATGCTTCAAGCTCTCCAGTTACGCCGAAATACCAGTAATTTTCACTTCGGTGAACCACTGGCGATGGCCAGTTTCTTTCCGATAGTGCTTACGGCGGTTAAATTTTATGATCTTGATCTTCTTGTGACGGCCGTGACCAACCACTTCAGCGGTCACTTTGCTACCCGCAACAACCGGGGTGCCAATTTTCACGTCGTCACCGCCGCCTATCATCAATACCTTATCGAATTCGATAGAATCTCCGGTAGCGGCTTCAATTTTTTCCAGCTTGAGGGTCTCGCCCTCAATTACGCGGTGCTGTTTACCACCGGCTTCGATTACTGCGTACATATACACTCCGTTGAGTTAGCCTGCTCGCTGTGACAAAAATCCCTTATAAATCAAGGGGGCAGAGCCAGGCACTAACAGTTAATTAACACTGCCCACCACTATCTTAGAGCCACAGTAGGGGTCAGAGGGCGGCGATTTTACGCAAAACAGCCCCCCTGGGCAAGGGTTATTTTATTCTAAAAACAATAGCTTATGACCATAACGTGGCCCTTGACCACGACGGCTTGACAGCTTGCCGAACGCGCCATAGCATGCGCTGGGACTCACCAATCTACCTTCTTTATGCAACAGATACGCGCTACCGTCGCTGCCGAGTTTGAGCAGGTCAACCAGCTCATTGTAGAGCAGCTACATTCCAACGTACCCATGGTGGAAAACGTCGGTCATTATATCGTCGACGCCGGCGGCAAACGCCTGCGCCCGCTGCTGGTGCTACTCAGTGCTGCCGCTCTTGGCAGCTGCAATGATCGGCACATCAAATTCGCCGCGGTGGTCGAGTTCATCCACACCGCTACCCTGTTGCACGACGACGTGGTGGATATATCCAGCCTGCGACGCGGACGAGCCACCGCGAATGCGGAATTCGGCAACGCGCCCTCGGTATTGGTAGGCGACTTCCTGTATACCCGCGCCTTCCAGCTCATGGTGCAACTGGACGACATGAACCTCCTGCGACACATGGCCGACACCACCAATACCATCGCCGAGGGTGAGGTACTGCAGCTTACCCGGGCCGGGGACGCCGCAACTACTGAACAACAGTACCTTGATGTCATCACCCGCAAAACCGCCATCCTGTTCGCCGCCGCTTGTCACGGCGCTGCCAACCTCAGCGGCGCGGATGACGCCACCCGACAGTTATTGCACGAGTTCGGTCTCAACCTGGGTATCGCCTTCCAGATGATTGATGATGTACTGGATTATGAGGGCGACCCGGTCACCATGGGGAAAAATGTCGGCGATGACCTCACCGAGGGCAAACCCACGCTGCCACTGATTCATGTGCTACGCGAGGGCACTGCGCAAGAGCAAGCGCTGGTGCGACGCGCGATCACCGAGAAAACCGCGGAAGACATCGAACGGGTGGTCGCCGCCGTAAATCGCTGTGGCGCACTGGACTATACCCGTGACCAGGCGCGGCACTATCACGACCTGGCCCTGCAGGGGCTGGCACAGCTAGCGCAAGGCCCAGCGCGCAGCGCAATGGAACAAATTACCAACCTGTCCATAAACCGCGATCACTGATTTCCCATAGCGGTGATTGCACCGCCCCGGGCCAGTTTCTATACTCGGGGTTTATCCACCTCCCAAGAGTTTACCTATGCTGCCATCCTTCGAACTCAGCGCACAGCCGGCCTTCTCCGCACTGCAGGCACTCGCCAGCGCACTGTGCGACGCATCTATAGAGCAGCTATTTAACGCCGATAGCGCCCGCGCACAGGACTTCACCCTGGAGGCAGCGGGCCTGCACCTGGATTACTCTAAACATTTACTGGATCGCAGCGCCCGCGACGCGCTGCTGGAACTGGCGCGGCAGGCCGGTATGGGCCAGCGTATCAACGCACTACTGGGCGGTGAGCCGGTTAACAATACCGAGGGGCGGCCAGCCCTGCACAGCCTGCTGCGCGCAACCAGTCCCGGGGCTTTGCAGGACAAGTTTGACCAGGTGTGCGCGGCGCGCTCGCGCATGCGCGTTTATGCCGACACCCTGAACACCGGGCAACAGCGCGGGTATAGCGGCGAAGTCATTACCGATGTGGTGAACATAGGCATTGGCGGCTCTGACCTGGGTCCACGACTGGTCACCGACGCCCTGAAACCTTTCCACGGCAGTGTCAGTGTCCACTATGTGGCCAATGTTGATCCGGCAGACCTGCAGGACACCCTGCTGGAACTCAACCCTGCGACCACGCTGTTCATCATCTGCTCCAAGTCATTCCGCACCGAGGAAACCCTGACCAATAGCCTGGCTGCGCGCAACTGGATGCTTAATAGTGGGGCCAGCGCAGCCGATCTGGCAAAGCACTTCCTGGCGATTACCAGCAATCTCGAGGCAGCGACCGAGTTCGGCCTCGCAGCGGAAAATTGCCTGCCCATGTGGGACTGGGTCGGCGGACGCTATTCAGTCTGGTCAGCCGTGGGGCTTAGCTGTGCCATTGCCGTCGGTTGGGAACACTTTGAACAGTTCCTGGGCGGCGCGGAACGCATGGATCAGCATTTTGCCAGCGCCGAGTCGCACGCCAATATGCCACTGCTGATGAGTCTGCTGGAAGTGTGGTATAGCAATTTCTTTGGGGCCGGCAACCACGTGGTGCTGCCCTACGATAACAGCCTGCAGCGACTGCCGGACTTTCTGCAACAACTCACCATGGAAAGCAATGGCAAGCGTGTGTCCGCGGATGGCCATGTGCTGGATTACGCCACTGGGCCGGTATTGTGGGGCTCCGCCGGCACCATGGGGCAGCACTCCTTTCACCAATTACTGCACCAGGGCACCCGACTATGCCCGGTCGACTTCATCCTTCCCTTGACCACGCATACCGGCATGAGCGAACAACACCGCCTGCTGGTTGCCAATTGCCTGGCCCAGAGCCGTGCACTGATGGTGGGGCGATCCGAGCAAGCGGCCAGGGCAGAATTACAACAACGCGGTTTAGACGACACGCAGATAACTCGACTCGCGCCCCACCTGGTGTTGCCCGGCAACCGTCCCAACAGTGTCATCAGCATGGCCGCTCTGACGCCGGCGACTCTGGGTGCGCTACTGGCCCTGTACGAGCACCGCACCTTCTGCAGCGCTCAGTTGTGGGGTATTAACCCGTTTGATCAATGGGGCGTAGAACTGGGTAAGGACATCGGTGTACAGGTGCTGCAGCGGCTGTCGGGCGACAGTGCCACAGGCGCAGTCATGGATGCCGCCACTGAACGCCTGATGCAGGCCTGGCAGGACGCTCAGGCCTGAAGCATTTAGCTCTGGGCGCGCAGTGCGCGTCCACAACCATGGCACCGCCGTTTGTTAGCCACTCATCAATGCCAGCAGCTCAGCGGTTTTTTCTTCCATCAGTGGCTTATCGCCGCGACTTTCCACATTCAGACGCACTACCGGCTCAGTATTGGACATGCGCAGATTAAAGCGCCAGTTGCCCATATCCATGCTCAGACCGTCGACCTTTTCCACCGTTTGCGCCTGCGCACTGTAGAGTGATTCCACCCGCGACAGCACCGCCTGTGGATCATCGATGGTGCGATTGATCTCTCCGCTGCAGGGGTAGGCCGCCACCCGCTCTGACACCATGCTCGAAAGCGTTTGCTCGCGCTCACTGATCAGGCCGGTTACCAACAGCCACGGAATCATACCGCTGTCACAGTAGGCAAAATCACGGAAGTAGTGATGTGCGCTCATTTCACCCCCGTAGGCTGCATTTTCCGAGCGCATGCGTTCCTTGATGAAGGCGTGGCCGCACTTGGTCTGCACCGGCTCCCCGCCCAACCCTGTAACAATGTCTACGGTGTTCCAGGTCAGGCGCGGGTCATGCACGATACGCGCGCCCGGCTCACGCTTGAGAAAGGTTTCCGCCAACAGGCCCACCAGGTAGTAGCCCTCGATGAATTCGCCAGTCTCATCGTAAAAAAAGCAGCGATCAAAATCACCGTCCCAACCAATACCCAGGTCTGCGCCATGTTCGCGCACGGCAGCGATAGCCGCAGTGCGATTTTCCGGGAGTAACGGGTTAGGCACACCATTGGGAAAATTACCGTCAGGCTGGTGATGCAGCTTGATAAACTCAAAGGGCAAGTGAGGTTCCAGCATATCGATAACCTGGCCGGCGCCACCGTTGCCTGCATCCACCACTATTTTTAGGGGCTTCAGGCCGGACAGGTCGACATAGGACAGCAGGTGCTGCACATAAGCCTCATCGGTATCCAGGCTGTGTAACTCGCCGGGGTTTTCTGCCGCGGTAAATGCATTGCGCTCGGCCAGATTCTGGATATCGAGTAGTCCGGTATCGGCAGAGATGGGCCGCGATTCCTCGCGCACAAATTTCATGCCGTTGTAGTCTTTCGGGTTGTGACTGGCGGTAACGGCAATGCCTCCATCCATACCCGCATGGGAAGTGGCAAAATAAATCCCTTCGGTACCGCACAGACCGATGTCGTAAACATCCACCCCCTGCTCCAGTAGCCCCTGGGTCAGCGCCGCCTTGATCGCTTCACTGGAGAGACGAATATCGTGTCCCACCACCACCTGGCGCGGTTTGATGATCTCCGCGTAGGCGCGACCTATACGCCGGGCAATGTCTTCATTCAACTGGTCGGGTACACGACCGCGAACATCATAAGCCTTGAAACAGGTAATTTTTTCCACTGGGACCTCGTTCAGCTCGCACTGTAAATATTTTCATAGACATAGTTAGTGGCCTCGACGAATCCCGGCACACTGCCACAGTCAAAGCGACGACCCTGGAATTTATAGGCCATAACACAGCCGCGCTGGGCCTGAATCTGCAGGGCGTCGGTCAACTGGATTTCACCGTTGGCTCCCGGTTCAACCTCGCTGATGATGTCAAAGATATCCGGCGTGAGAATATAGCGGCCGATGATGGCGAGATTGGAAGGTGCGTCTTCCGGGGCCGGCTTCTCAACCATCTCATCTACCCGGTAAATGCCGTCCTTCAAACTTTCCCCGGCGATAATCCCGTATTTATGTGTCTCCTCTGCAGGCACTTCCTGAATGGCGACAATAGAACAACGAAACTGTTTATACAGCTCCGCCATCTGCGCCAATACACCCGGCCCATCATTGATACACAAGTCGTCGGACAGCAGCACGCCAAACGGCTCGTTGCCAATCAATGACTTGCCGGTGAGAATCGCATGGCCCAGGCCTTTCATCTCACGCTGGCGCACCATGGTAAATACCCCCTGATCCAGCACATCGCGGATACTTGCGAGGTAAGTTTCCTTACCACTGCCGGATATCTGGTGTTCCAGTTCATAGCTGATATCAAAGTGATCGGCGATAGCGCGCTTACCGCGACCGGTCACCATGGCACAGGTGGTCATGCCCGCCTCAATAGCTTCCTCTACACCGTATTGCACCAGTGGTTTGTTCACCACTGGCAACATTTCCTTGGGCATGCTCTTGGTAGCCGGTAGAAACCGCGTACCGTAGCCAGCCACCGGGAATAGGCATTTTGTAATCATTGCTGTAAATCTCCGTATTTAATTACTGCGTCCATACTCGTCTTCGAATCGTACAATATCGTCTTCACCCAGGTAACCGCCGGACTGCACTTCGATTAATTCCAGAGGGATTCGCCCCGGGTTGGCCAGGCGATGCTTATGGCCCAACGGGATATAGGTGGACTCGTCTTCGCCCAGCATAAACACCTTGTCCTCGCAGGTAACCTCCGCTGTGCCATGCACCACAATCCAGTGTTCGGCACGGTGGTGGTGCATCTGCAGGGACAGGGTCTGCCCCGGATTGACTATGATACGTTTGACCTGGAAGCGATCAGCCGTTACCAGTGATTCATAGGAACCCCAGGGGCGATAAACACGGCGATGCAGTGCTACTTCCGGGCGCTCTTCCGCCTTCAGTCGGTTGACGATACGCTTGACGTCCTGCACCTTGTCGCGATGGGCAATCAATACCGCATCGGCAGTTTCCACCACTACCAGATCCTCGACGCCGGTGGCTGCCACCAGACGGGATTCACTACGAAAATAGCTGTTGTGGCAGTTGTCCAACATAACATCGCCCTTGCTGGCGTTGCCCTCGGCATCGCGTTGGGCAACATCCCACAGGGATGACCAGGCACCCACATCACTCCAACCACAGTCCAGTGATACTACGGCGCCGGCATCGGTTTTCTCCATCACCGCGTAATCGATACTGTCACTGGGGCACTCATCAAAGGCCAAGGCATCGGGACGCACAAAGTCCAGGTCGACACTGGCGCCGGCCATGGCCTGCTGGCAGCTGGATAATATTTCTGGCGCATGCTCCCCCAACTGTTCCAGATAAGCGTTGGCGCGCAGCAGGAACATACCGCTGTTCCACAGGTAGTTGCCGCTGTCCACGTACTCCTGGGCGGTGGCTGCATCAGGCTTTTCCACGAAACGCTCGAGGTCGTATAGATCGCTGGCCAACCCGGCTCCGCACTTGATATACCCATAGCCCGTTTCCGCTGCGCTGGGCACCACACCGAAGGTGACCAAGCGGCCCTCCTGGGCCAGGGGAATTGCCTTGCCCACGGCTGCGACGAACGCCTCGACATCACGGATAAGATGATCAGCTGGCAACACCAGCAATAGTGCCTGCGGATCTGTGGTAACCGCCTGCAGGGCTGCCAGGGCTACCGCCGGCGCGGTATTGCGCCCCTGCGGCTCCAGTATCAGCGCCCCAGCCTGCAGATTCACCTGGCGCAACTGCTCGGCCACCATAAAGCGGTGCTCTTCGTTACACACCACCAGAGGCGGGCTCTCCTCCAGGTCTGAGGTACGCTGCAACGTCTGCTGCAACATGGACAATTCACCCGCCAGGGGCTGGAACTGTTTCGGGTGAGCTTCGCGCGATACTGGCCACAGCCTGCTACCGACGCCGCCGGAAAGAAGTACGGGAGTTAGCATTGTATTCCTTGTTTGGCACCCTACGGGGCGCTGATTGAATAATGCCCAGTTTGCCAGGCATACAGCAGTTGGCATGGTAACGGATAGTCGATTTATTGGCTATAGAACGCTATCAAGGGACATGCAAAGCACTGGACTTGTGGGCCTCAGGCTTTAGAATGTGAGACGCTCACTGACGTCAGGTTTTGTGCGGTGATTACGCGACTGTGGAAAGCGGAAATAACAGTGTGGCCATACAGGGAATTGTGGATTTTTTATGATTGGAAAAAGTGCTTACAGCAAAGAAGAATTGATCGCCTGCGGCAACGGGGAACTGTTCGGCCCGGGTAACGCCCAGCTTCCCATCGACAATATGCTGATGGTGGATCGTATTGCCCATATCAGTTCTGAAGGCGGTGATAACGGCAAGGGCGAGATTATCGCTGAACTGGATATACATCCTGACCTATGGTTTTTCCAGTGCCACTTCCCCGGCGACCCGGTTATGCCCGGCTGTCTGGGCCTGGATGCCATGTGGCAGCTGGTGGGATTTTTCCTGGGCTGGCGTGGCAATCCGGGACGCGGTCGCGCACTGGGCTGCGGCGAGGTCAAGTTCACCGGGCAAATTCTACCCAGCGCTTCCAGGGTTACCTATAAAATCACTATGAAGCGCGTAATCGAGCGCAAACTTATTATGGGCATCGCAGACGGCAGCGTCTCAGTAGATGGCCGCGAGATCTACACCGCCAAGGACCTGCGTGTCGGGGTGTTTACCTCAACGGAGTCTTTTTAGATGAGCAAGCGAGTAGTTATCACTGGACTGGGTATTGTGTCCTGCCTGGGCAATGATGCCGAAACGGTCACCCAGTCCCTGTACGAAGGGCGCTCGGGCATCAGCCTGCACCAGGAGCAGATCGACGTTGGCATGCGCTCGCACGTGGCCGGCGCACCTGACATCGACATCGCCGAGCGCATAGACCGCAAGCAACTGCGTTTTATGGGTGATGCGGCAGCTTACGCCTATATTGCCATGCAACAGGCCATCGACGACTCCGGCCTGGATGAAGCGGATATTTCCAACGTGCGCACCGGTATTATCGCCGGCTCCGGCGGGGCATCTTCCTCCAGCCAGACCGAAGCCGCCGACATTCTGCGCGAGCGCGGCCTGCGCCGCGTTGGCCCCTACCGCGTGACCCAGACCATGGGCAGCACTGTCTCTGCCTGCCTGGCCACACCGTTCAAAATCAAGGGTGTGAACTACTCAATTTCGTCAGCTTGTTCCACCAGCGCCCACTGTGTGGGCAACGCCATGGAGCAAATCCAGTTGGGCAAACAGGATATTGTCTTTGCCGGTGGTGGCGAAGAGTTGCACTGGACGCTCAGCTGTCTGTTTGACGCCATGGGCGCCCTGTCTACCAAGTACAACGACACTCCCGAGCGCGCCTCGCGCGCCTACGATGCCGATCGCGACGGTTTTGTCATCGCCGGCGGTGGTGGCATGCTGGTAGTGGAAGAACTGGAACACGCCCTGGCCAGGGGCGCGAAAATTTACGCCGAACTGGTGGGCTACGGCGCCACCTCTGACGGCTACGACATGGTCTCCCCGTCCGGCGAAGGCGCCGTGCGCTGCATGCAGCAAGCGCTGGCCACGGTAGACGGCCCGGTAGATTACATCAACGCCCACGGCACCAGCACCCCTGCGGGTGATATCCAGGAGCTGAAAGCGGTGCGCAAGGCCTACGCAGGCCTCGATCACATTCCGGTAGTTGGCTCTACCAAGTCACTGTCCGGTCACTCCCTGGGTGCTGCTGGCGTACAGGAAGCCATCTACAGTCTGATGATGCAGCAGAAAGGCTTTATCGCTGCCTCTGCCAACATCGACAACCTGGACCCGGAAGCCGCGGGTCTACCCATCGCTCTTACCCGCCACGACGATGTCGACCTGCAACGCGTAATGTCCAACAGCTTCGGCTTTGGTGGCACTAACGCTTCATTGGTGTTTCAGAAGTACACGGGTTAGATCGAGCGAGCAGCTGGCGGGGGGAGAAGATCCCCTGACGGCCGCAAGCTCACCGCCGTTTCCGGGCTGCTGCGGAACTCAACCATTTTTCGCTACGCGAAAAATTGGGATTCGATCAGTCCTCGCAGAAAGCTCCCGCAAACGACGGTGAGCTTAAGCCGCGGCCCGATTGTCAGGAAATCTTCTCCCCCCACCAGCTACTTCAACTATCTCTTTACGCTTCCTGGTAAACAATAAGAGGGCTGCCCGATCCTCAGGCCGCACTACCGCCCGTCCAGCTCTTCGCTCTGCGCAATCATGATTATTGATGCGATACGAGGTTACTGTTGGCTGGGCTTGCCGAAAAAATCAGCCCACGCTTAGCGGCGTCAGCGTATTTGGGGGATTCTGCGAGCACTGTCCGCGTCCCGTGCCGTGTTACCTTCCCGCCCTTTCGCCCCCTACCAAACCGTGCCTTTTTGATGCGATACGAGGTTACTGTTGGCTGGGCTTGCCGAAAAATCAGGCCACGCTTAGCGGCGTCAGCGTATTTGGGGGGTTCTGCGAGCACTGTCTGAGTCCCAAAAATTGCGCAGCAATTTTGGTCGAGTTGCGCAGCAGCCAAATGCGCTGACGCCGCTGTGGCCTTTTCGGCAAGCCCAGCCAACAGTAACCGGCACCCCGGCACCCCGGCACCCCGGCACCCAACAAAAATTAAACTAAGTTAAAAGGTCCAGCAACAACACCTGAATACTGTCGCCTTCAGCAACGACAGTACCGGGAGGCACCACCGCCAGACCGTTGGAATGACTGACCGAGCTGAGCACACCAGAACTCTGGTTGCTGAACTTCGACGCCACCAGACCCTGCTCAGACTGTTGCACAGACACCCGCAAATACTCCTGCCGCCAGCCAGGTTTGTTAACAGTAAACGCAGCTGTCGCCTGCAGTGCAGGCGCTTCAGGTTCGGTAATACCCTGCATTTTGCGCAGAAAAGGCCGCGCTACCAGATTGAAGGTAACGAATACCGAGGTAGGGTTACCCGGCAGACCGATAAAAGGCGTGTCGCCGATGCGACCATAGGCCAGGGGCTTACCCGGCTTGATCGCCAGTTTCCACAAATCCAGTTTACCCAGGCGCTCCACCTGGTTTTTAACGTGATCCTCTTCGCCCACCGAAACTCCGCCGGAGGTAATGACCACATCTGCGCTCGCGGCCGCTTTCTGCAATGCCCGGGCTGTCGCTTCCGGGTCGTCAGCGATAATACCGCAGTCAATGAATTCCATATTCAAGGCGCGCAACAGCCCACCCAATGTATAGCGGTTGGAATTGTATAATTGACCGCTTTGCAATTCGCCACTGCCGGGCTCGCGCAGTTCATCGCCAGTGGATAACACCGCAACGCGCAAAGGCTGGTGCACCGAGACTGTAGCGTGCCCGATAGAGGCCAACAGCCCCAGGTCCTGCGCACGCAGCACCCGACCAGCGGCCAACGCCGTTTCACCCACGCCAATATCCTGACCTCTGGGGCGAATATTTTGTCCTTTAGTCACCGGACCGGAAACAGTGACCAGATCACCATCGCGCTCACAATTTTCCTGCATGACAACCGCATCGGCACCGGGAGGAATCGCCGCGCCAGTAAAAATACGCGCTGCGGTACCCGGCTGTAATGCAGTACCGACACGGCCGGCTGGAATACGTTGACTGACTGGCAGCGCACCGGAGACCTCCGCCGCGCGCAGGGCATAACCGTCCATGGCACTGTTATCGTCTCCGGGTACAGCAATCAGTGACACCACATCTTCGGCTAGTGCCAAACCGAGCGCGTCCAGCAAGGGGCGCTGCACCACCGCACTGCTGGCAACGGCCGCTGCCAGCATCTGTGCCAGCGCGTCTTCTAACGGCAGCAGTACACTCAAGCGTCGCGCCCGCGGACATTGAGTACGCCGACAAAATTACAGGGGCGGTGGCTACTGTCCAGTTGCTCGCGCAGCAGACCAGTCCAGGCGGTACGGCAGGCACCAGTAGAACCTGGCATGCAAAAGATCACCGTATCATTGGCAAATCCCGCAACAGCGCGCGACTGCACCGTGGAAGAGCCAATCTCCTTGTAGGAAAGAGCGCGAAACAACTCACCAAAGCCATCAATATCTTTGTCAAACAGCGGACGCACAGCCTCTGGCGTGGAATCACGACCGGAAAATCCGGTGCCACCGGTTATCAGCACCGCGTTAACCTCTTCATCAACGATCCAGGCCGACAGCTGCGCCCGAATACGGTATATGTCATCGATAACGATAGCCTTGGCCGCACAGCGGTGACCAGCCTCCTGCAGGGCCTCAACCAGGTAGTGCCCCGAAGTGTCGTCGGCTTCGCTGCGGGTATCGGAAACGGTAAGAACCGCTATCGACAGTGCCTGCGGTGTGTCGTCAGTGGCTTTCGCCATGCTAAATACTCCTTAGATCAGACTGGCCAGCAGCAGCTGAAAACTACTGCTGGGCATAGTACTGTTTTATGATGTCCGCGATGGAACTGCGCCAGGGCACCTGTTTGATAGCAAAGGTATTGCGTATCTTGCCGCATTCCAGCGCACGATTGAGTGGCGTCAGGCCATCGGGTTCGCGCTCCAACTGCACTGCCGACGCACTGAATTCGGAGAACTGCGAGGCGGCGGCCAGCATCGCCTCGGCAAATTCATAATAGGTTGCGGTATCCGAACTACCGTAGTGGTAGATGCCCCAGGGTTGCACGCCGGTGCTCAACTGATCCAGCAGCGCAGAGACCACCCGGGCACCATCCTGCGCCGCCACCGGGCAACCGCGTAAATTGTTATCCAACACCAGGCTGCCCCCCTCGAGCATCGGACCCAGCATCTGGGTGATCAGGTTGGTGCCTTCATAGGAAAATATCGGGCCAAAGCGCAGAATGAGGTGCCGCTCGCAACTATCGCGCACCAATTGTTCCGCGCTAGACAGTAACTGGCCAACCGTTTCTTCATTATCAGTGAAGTCGTCTTCGGCATAGGGGCGTTCCAACTGACCGGAAAACACCCGCGAGCTGGAAATATACAAATAGGGTATGTTGCTGCGCTGACAGGCCTTGGCGACCCAGTGGCAGCGCTTGAGGTCCAGCTCCTGTATCGGATCGCCACCATCACCGGCGGCTTCGATACGCACATCCACCACAATATCGCACTTGGCCCGGGAAACGACCTTCTTGGCCTGGCGCTCGCTTTTCCAGCGACAGGCGGAGCGCGACATAAAGGTACCCTGGTGCCGCCCCAGCTTTTCCTGAAAATCGACCAGCGCATGCCCCAGGGGCGTATCCGTTCCTAGTAAGAGCACGTGCACCGTGTCTACTCCACCGCTTCCTGGATGATCTTGTTGGCGATAACCGCTAGCCTAGAACGGTATATCGTCGTCGAAACTACCAAAATCACCACCGGGGGCGGGAGCAGGGGCGGCTGCAGGTGCCGCCGCTGGGGCACTTTTCTGTGCAGGAGCAGAGCGCTGCTGCGGTGCCTGATTGAAGTCATTGCCTTGTTGGTATTCACCGCCGCCCTGCCCTGCGCCACGGCTGTCCAGCATTTGCATTTCGTTGCCGACAATTTCGGTGGTGTAACGATCCTGGCCTTCCTTGTCCTGCCACTTACGTGTGCGCAGGGAACCCTCGACGTAGATTTTGGAACCCTTGCGCAGATACTCTCCGGCAATTTCCCCCAGACGGTTGAAAAACACTACCCGGTGCCACTCTGTGCGCTCCTGGGGCTGACCTGTCTGCTTGTCTTTCCAGGTTTCTGATGTCGCCACCGAAACATTGGTGATGGCAGCGCCAGCCTGGGTGTAACGGGTTTCTGGATCATTACCCAGATTGCCTACCAGGATGACCTTATTAATACCCCGTGAAGCCATAGGAATTCCTCTTTATTCGTTCAATAGTAATCTGTAGATGAACCGTCGACTATAGCAATCTCACCTCGCAATTGCGACAGCATTGGCGCTCATTGTCGATCAAATCATGACCCGGAAACGTGGTGCTACTGCTGTGCCGCCACAGGCATAGCGCGTGCAGGCAGCACCAGTATCAGCCACAGCGCTGCCAGTGCCACACAGGTACCGATAAGCGCGCCAACACCGGCATATTGCAACAACCAACCGCCCCCTGCGCCACCGGCAAACGCGCCCAGGAACTGGCACGTGGAGTAAACCCCCATAGCGGTGCCCTTACCCCCGGCAAACACCGTCTTGCTGACCAGCGAAGGCAGGGTTGCCTCGAGATAATTGAAGCCTACAAAGAACAGCCACAAGGCGGCATAGAACAGGAGGGCGTTGCTGGCAAAGCCGAGCATCGCCACCGCAGCCAGCAATAGCACTATGCCCAACAGAAACATCTGATGGGGGCGTCCGCCGCGCTCAGCGACAATCATCAGGGGCACCATGCCGGCGATAGACAGCAGCAGTGCCGGCAGATAAACATACCAGTGGTGCGAGCGGTGAATACCCACTGTTTGCTCCAGAAACCCGGGCACCACCAGAAAACACGCCATCAGGATGAAATGCAGGGTAAACACGCCAAAATTGAGGCGCAGCAGGGCTCCATCCCGGAGGCTCTGACCAATCAGTCCGGCCCGGGTACCCACGTCGGTGTGCTCCATGCCCTGCGCCGCAGGAGTCGGCACCAGCAGCAGCACAATCCCAATGCCTGCCAGGGCGAGAGCGGCAGTAAACCAGAATACCGCTGATAAACCGCCCGCTGCAGCCACCACCGGGCCCAGAATCAGCGCCACAGTAAACGACAGACCAATACTCATGCCCACCACAGCCATGGCCTTGGTGCGCTGTTCTTCGCGGGTGAGGTCCGCCACCAGGGCCATCACCGTGCTGGCTATGGCACCGGCACCCTGTAAGGTGCGCCCCAGGACAATACCCTGAATGCTATCGGCCATACCGGCGACAACACTGCCCAGTGCGAACAGTAGCAGCCCCCCCACTATCACCGGCTTGCGCCCGATCTGGTCGGAGAGCCACCCGAAAGGAATCTGCAACAGCGCCTGAGTGAGCCCGTAAATACCCAGTGCCAGGCCAATCAGGGCAGGTGAAGACCCCGGCATATCAGCCGCATACAGCGCCAACAGCGGCAGGACCATAAACAGGCCGAGCATGCGGAAGCTATAAAGCAGGGCCAGGGAGCCTACTGTGCGCCTTTCCAGCGCTGTCATGGGATTTTCAGTAATCACAGAATTTGGTCTTTCAAAATGCGGGCATATCTTAGCAGCTTAGTCCTCCACGGAACATCCACTTGACGCAGGCAGACGTAATAAGTCCAATCTCTTTGCCAGCCGGCAGGGCCGAGCATATACTGTTGGGTTTTGGTTCTATCAAGCGGTATCAGATCACCTATGGACACCATACAAGTGCGCGGCGCGCGCACCCACAACCTCAAGAACATCGACCTGGACATTCCCAGGGATAAACTGGTGGTCATTACCGGCCTGTCGGGCTCTGGCAAGTCATCGCTGGCCTTTGACACGTTGTATGCCGAGGGCCAACGGCGCTATGTCGAGTCCCTGTCGACCTATGCACGGCAATTCCTGTCGATGATGGAAAAGCCCGATATGGACCATATCGAGGGCTTGTCCCCGGCCATATCCATAGAACAAAAATCGACCTCCCACAACCCTCGCTCCACCGTGGGCACCATCACCGAAATCTATGATTACCTGCGTCTGCTCTATGCCCGGGTAGGTGAGCCGCGCTGTCCGGAGCACGGCAAAAACCTGCAGGCGCAAACAGTCAGCCAGATGGTGGACACCGTGCTGGCACTGCCCGAGGGCAGTAAGCTGATGCTGCTGGCACCGGTGGTACGTGAGCGTAAAGGCGAGCACCTGCATGTATTCGAGGAGCTGCGCGCTTCCGGTTTTGTACGTGCCCGCATCAACGGCATCGTCACCGACCTGGACGATGTGCCGGAACTGGAAAAGAACAAGAAACACCGTATTGAAGTCGTCGTTGACCGCTTCAAGGTGCGCGATGACCTCAACTTGCGCCTGGCGGAGTCTTTTGAAACGGCCCTGGGCCTCACCGACGGACTGGCGGCTATCAGCTCCATGGACGAGGAAGAGGACGGCGAGGACATCAGCTTCTCCGCTCGCTTCGCCTGCCCTGAGTGCGGCCACAGTATCGATGAGTTGGAGCCGCGGCTATTTTCCTTCAACAATCCCGCCGGTGCCTGCGGCAGCTGTGACGGACTGGGCGTAAAACAGTATTTCGATGACCAGCGCATTGTGCTGCACCCGGAGGCCAGCCTCGCTGAGGGTGCCATTCGCGGCTGGGACAGACGCAACGTCTACTACTTTCACATGCTAACCTCGTTGGCCGAGCATTATGGCTTCGATATCGACACGCCGTTTGCAAGCCTGAGCGATGAGCACCAGAAGATCATCCTCCACGGCAGTGGCAAACAGGAAGTCGCCTTCTCCTACATCAATGACCGGGGCGATGTATTCAAGCGCACCCACGCTTTCGAGGGCATCATCCCCAATATGGAGCGGCGCTACCGCGATACGGATTCCCAGTCAGTGCGCGAAGAACTGGCCAAGTTCCTGGCCACCCAGTCCTGCCCTGATTGCGAGGGCACGCGTCTGCGACGTGACGCGCGCCACGTGTTTGTGGATGAACGCACCCTGCCCAGCATTACCGATATGGCAGTGGGCGAGGCTGAGCTGTATTTCGAGAAACTGCAACTGGGGGGCCGCAAAGGAGAGATCGCCGACAAGATCCTCAAGGAACTGCGGGCGCGCTACCGCTTTCTGGTGGATGTGGGCCTGAATTACCTGACCTTGAATCGCAGCGCCGAAACCCTGTCAGGCGGTGAGGCTCAGCGCATCCGCCTGGCGTCCCAGATCGGCGCCGGCCTGGTCGGCGTGATGTATATCCTGGACGAGCCCTCCATTGGCCTGCACCAGCGCGACAACGAGCGCTTGCTCAGCACCCTGGTACACCTGCGTGACCTGGGCAATACAGTGATAGTGGTAGAGCACGACGAGGAAGCCATACGCAACGCAGACCACATTATCGACATAGGCCCGGGGGCCGGTGTCCATGGCGGCGAGATTGTCGCCCAGGGCTCCTTCCAGGACATCATAGACAGCAAGGCGTCGCTGACCGGGGCCTACCTGAGCGGGCAGCGGAAGATCGAAATCCCGACAAAACGTACCCAGGGCAACAGCAAACGCCAGCTGGTACTGGAAGGGGCCACCGGCAACAACCTGCAGTCGGTTAACCTGGAAATTCCGCTGGGTTTACTCACCTGTGTTACCGGTGTCTCCGGTTCGGGAAAGTCGACACTGATCAATAGCACCCTGTATCCCATTGCCGCCACCGAGCTCAATGGTGCCACCACACTCACCCCGGCGCCCTTTGAGGCAATTTCGGGGATGGAACAAATCGATAAGTGCATCGACATCGACCAAAGCCCCATCGGCCGCACTCCGCGCTCCAACCCGGCCACCTACACCGGTATTTTTACCCCGGTGCGCGAACTGTTCGCCGGCACCCAGGAAGCGCGCTCGCGCGGCTACAAGCCAGGTCGATTCAGTTTTAACGTCAAGGGCGGCCGCTGCGAAGCCTGCCAGGGTGACGGCGTGACCAAGGTAGAGATGCACTTTTTGCCAGATATCTACGTCCCCTGCGACGTCTGCAAGAGCAAGCGTTACAACCGCGAAACCCTGGAGATCCGTTACAAGGGCAAGAGTATTCACGAAGTGCTGGATATGACCGTGGAAGACGCCCTGACCTTCTTCGAACCGGTTCCGGGTATCGCCCGCAAGCTGCAGACGCTGATGGACGTGGGCCTTTCCTACATCCGCCTGGGCCAGGCGGCCACCACGCTGTCGGGTGGTGAAGCGCAACGGGTGAAGCTGTCGCGTGAGCTGTCCAAACGCGATACGGGCAAGACGCTGTACATCCTCGATGAGCCGACCACTGGCCTGCACTTTGAAGATATCAAGCAACTGCTGGAGGTTCTGCACCGCTTGCGCGACCACGGCAACACGGTGGTGATCATCGAACACAACCTGGATGTGATCAAAACCGCTGATTGGGTTGTAGATCTGGGACCAGAGGGCGGTTCAGGCGGCGGCCAGATTATCGCCACCGGCACCCCGGAAAATGTGGCCAAAACCAAGGGCTCTTTTACCGGACAGTTCCTGGCGCCCATGCTGAAGAAGAAATCCACCAGGAAGAAGGCTGCATAGCTCGACTTCTTAGTATCAGTCAGGTGCTATGCAAGGGGTCACTGCCTTTGGGTGACGCAGCGCGCACCTGAGGGTAACCCTTCCGTGGACCGCAACAGCGCCATCCCTGGCAGCTCGGGCTCGGCCGTCCATGGCCTCACACGCCCACGGAAGGGTTACCCTCAGGTACACACCTCTCTATCCCTCTCCGATACAAACAGCGAAGTTACTAGACCCTAACGCTAAGTGCCGGTGGCATCGCGCCTTTAGCCGTCCAACAGGCTATGGGTGAAGCGCCTAAAGAGAGTCGCGGGCCTGCTGTGTTGCCTCTCCGGGGCGTGTGAGGCCAGGGATGGCTGAGCCCGAGCTGCCAGGGATGGCGCTTTTGCGGTCCCGGAGAGGCAACACAGCAGGGCCGCGAATCGACCCGGCAAGGTGCATAACTACTAAACCCGCAGTGGTTCCTTAGAAGCAATAACCGGAAGGATAAATCGCAGACACAAAAAAGCCGGGACAGGGCCCGGCTTCAAAGGTGCTTCAAAACTACAGGGGACGATTAATCCTCGTCGTCCTCAGCAGCTTCAAATACTGGACGGTCAACCAGCTCGACGTAGGCCATAGGCGCCTTGTCGCCAGCGCGGTAGCCGCACTTCATGATGCGAATGTAGCCACCAGGACGCTCCTGGTAACGCGGACCCAGCTCAGCAAAGAGTTTGCCTACCGCATCTTTGCTACGCGTGCGGTCAAAGGCCAGGCGGCGATTAGCCACGCTGTCCTTCTTGGCCAGGGTTATCAAGGGCTCAGCATAGCTGCGCAATTCCTTGGCCTTGGGCAGAGTTGTCTTGATCAGCTCGTGCTCCAACAGAGACACGGTCATGTTGCGGAACATGGCCTTGCGGTGAGAACTGTTGCGATTTAACTGACGTCCACTGTGACGATGACGCATTTTTCCAATCCTATATTCTGTGCTGTGTCAGCACTTTCAATCAGTAAGCCGGGAAGCTACTACTTACGCGCGTGTTTATGCGCTCAGCACCCGGTCGTCGTTTTTCAGGCTGGCAGGCGGCCAGTTGTCCAGGCGCATGCCCAGTGACAAGCCACGAGACGCCAGTACGTCCTTGATCTCGGTCAGCGACTTCTTACCCAGGTTAGGGGTCTTCAGCAGCTCTACTTCAGTGCGCTGTACCAGGTCACCGATGTAGTAAATATTCTCAGCCTTGAGGCAGTTCGCAGAGCGAACAGTCAGCTCCAGATCGTCTACGGGGCGCAGCAGAATCGGATCCACTTCGTCCTCTTCTTCGACTGACTCGGACTCAGACTCGCTCTCCAGGTCAACAAATACGGCCAACTGCTGCTGCAGGATGGTCGCGGCGCGACGGATCGCTTCTTCCGGATCGATGGTGCCATTGGTCTCCAGATCCAGAACCAGCTTGTCCAGATCGGTACGCTGCTCTACACGAGCCGCCTCAACCACATAGGACACACGGTGTACTGGTGAAAAAGTCGCGTCCAACTGCAGGCGGCCAATGGAGCGAGTTTCCTCTTCCGGATTCTCACGAGAGTCAGCGGGAGAATAACCGCGGCCGCGCGCTATGGTCAGCTTCATGCTGATGTCGGAATCACCGTTGAGGTGACAGATTACGTGCTCCGGATTACGGATCTCGATATCGTGATCTACCTGAATGTCGCCAGCCGTTACCGCGCCCGGGCCTTTCTTGGTCAGGGTCAGCTCTGCTTCTTCCTTGCCGCTCATCACCAGGGCGATACCCTTGAGGTTCAGCAGGATCTCAATAACGTCTTCCTGGACGCCTTCAATAGCGCTGTATTCGTGCAATACACCGTCGATTTCCACCTCGGTGATAGCGCAACCGGGCATTGAAGACAGCAGGATACGGCGCAAGGCGTTGCCCAAAGTGTGGCCAAAGCCGCGCTCCAGGGGTTCCAGGGTTACCTGGGCACGCGTGTTGTTCTTCTCATCAACATTGATTACACGCGGGGTCAAAAATTCGTTCACTGCACTCTGCATTTGGGCACCTGTATTTTAGGTTAGTCCTTCAGTGGATTACTTGGAGTAAAGTTCGACGATCAGGTTTTCATTGATCTCCGAAGACAGCTCCTGGCGATCTGGCACTGACTTGAACACTCCTTCCAGCTTCTCGCTGTTCATTTCGATCCACTCTGGCTCACCACGCTGGGCTGCCAGGGCCAGAGCAGACTGCACGCGCAGTTGCTTCTTGGCCTTCTCACGCAGGGAAACAGTATCCCCCGCTTGCACCTGGTATGAGGCAATGTTCACCACAACACCGTTTACCAGGATCGCCTTGTGGGCAACCAACTGGCGGGATTCTGAACGGGTAGAGCCAAAGCCCATGCGATAAACCACGTTATCCAGACGACTTTCCAGAAGCTGCAGCAGGTTTTCACCAGTTGCACCCTTAAGACGGGCTGCTTCTTTGTAGTAGTTACGGAATTGCTTTTCCAGCACGCCATAAATACGGCGAACTTTCTGCTTCTCACGCAGCTGTACACCGTAGTCAGACAGGCGGCCACGACGGGCGCCATGCTGGCCGGGTATAGCCTCTGCTTTACACTTGCTTTCCAGTGAGCGCACTCCGCTTTTCAGGAACAGGTCTGTTCCTTCACGACGGGAGAGCTTGCACTTCGGTCCAATATATCGAGCCATGTCAATTCTTCCTGTGAGCGTTATACGCGACGTTTCTTGGGCGGACGACAACCGTTATGGGGAATCGGTGTAACGTCATTGATGTTACTGATGGTGTAGCCGCAGGAATTCAGCGCGCGTACTGCTGATTCGCGACCAGGACCGGGACCTTTTACCTGTACGTCCAGGTTCTTCAGGCCGTATTCCTTGGCTGCTTCACCGGCACGCTCAGCTGCGACCTGCGCGGCAAATGGTGTGCTCTTACGCGAACCGCGGAAACCAGAGCCACCGGCTGTAGCCCAGCTCAGGGTGTTGCCCTGGCGATCGGTAATGGTAATGATGGTGTTGTTGAAGGACGCGTGAATATGCGCGATACCGTCTACAACCGTCTTGGTAATTTTCTTACGAGTGCTTTTAGCACCTGGCTTAGCCATACTATTCTTCCTGCTTTAATATCAACACTGCACTAGGGTGCAGCTACACTAAAAAGGATTCGCGGGGGAGTTTTCCCTACTTGCGAATCGGCTTGCGCGGCCCCTTGCGGGTACGGGCATTGGTCTTGGTACGTTGACCGCGCAACGGCAGTCCACGGCGGTGGCGCAGACCGCGGTTACAGCCCAGATCCATCAAACGCTTGATGTTCATGGAAACTTCACGACGCAGATCACCTTCGACCATCATGTCGCTCACACGTGTGCGCAGGGAATCCATCTCTCCCTCGGACAGTTCACCGATTTTGGTGCTTTCCGCGACACCAGTGTCCGCGCAAAGACGCTGGGCCTGGCTGCGGCCTACACCGTAGATGTATGTCAAAGAGATAACGGTATGCTTGTTATCTGGTATGTTGACGCCGGCAATACGAGCCATTCAACTTTCTCCAATCATTGGTCTTCGCTCTAAGCTGCTTTTGCTATTCAAGCCACTGATCTCACTCAGATTTGGCTGAACAGAGCGCAAAAGGCGCAGCATTCTAGCGATATAGTTACTAAAAATCAACCGCGAGGGTCACCTGTGGTCAGTATTAACCCTGACGCTGTTTGTGGCGCGGATCCGTATTACAGATCACACGTACCACACCGTTGCGGCGAACTACCTTGCAGTTCCTGCAAATCTTCTTAACTGATGCACGTACTTTCATTACTACTTCTCCGTTTACCGCGGGCGGCCCTAGCGAGCTCGCCCGGTACCGCCATAGTTCTTCAAATTGGCCTTCTTCATCACCGAATCATATTGGTGTGACATCAGGTGGCTCTGCACCTGGGCCATAAAATCCATTACCACGACAACCACGATCAGCAACGAGGTACCACCCAGGTAAAAGGGCACGTTCCACATCACCACCAGGAACTGTGGCATCAGGCACACCAGTGCTATATAAGCGGCGCCAAATACCGTCAGCCGGGTCAGCACGCCATCTATATAATTGGCGGTCTGTTGCCCCGGGCGTATACCGGGCACAAAGGCACCAGAACGCTTCAGGTTGTCAGCCACTTCGACCGGATTGAACATCAACGCCGTGTAGAAGAAGCAGAAAAACACTACAAATACCGTGAACATTAAAATGTTCAGCGGTTGGCCAGGACCAATAGCCACGGCCAGATCCTGTAGCCAGTCGGCCGAGCCGCTGGACCCGAACCACTGCGCTATCGACGCAGGGAACAGCAGGATACTGCTGGCAAAAATAGCCGGGATAACACCCGCCATGTTCACCTTCAGGGGCAGATGCGAACTCTGCGCCTGGTACATCTTACGACCCTGCTGCCGCTTGGCGTAATTCACCGTGATGCGACGCTGGCCGCGCTCGATGAATACGATCATGTAAATCACTGCTATCGCCAGCGTCAGGATAAACAGCAGCACCAGGATATTCAGCTCGCCCTGCCGCGCCTGCTCCAGCGATTGGCCTATGGCCGCGGGTAAACCCGCTACAATACCGGCGAAGATCAACAGTGAAATCCCGTTGCCTACGCCCTTTTCAGTGATCTGCTCTCCCAGCCACATCATAAAGACGGCGCCGGTCACCAGGGAGGTAATCGCGATCACATAGAACACTATCGATGTGTCGTAAGACATACCCTGGTTGGCCATACCCACGGTCATACCCGTGGCCTGAATAATGGCCAGCACTACCGTCAGGTAGCGCGTGTACTGGCTGATTTTACGCCGGCCAGACTCACCTTCTTTCTTCAACTGCTCCAGCTGCGGCGTCACTGCCGACATCAGCTGCATAATGATCGATGCAGAGATGTAGGGCATGATACCCAGAGCCAGTATGCTCATGCGCTCCAGCGCACCGCCGGAGAACATATTGGCCAAACCAAGAATAGTCCCCTGGTTTTGGTTAAACAGCGCCGATAGCTGGTTGGGGTCTATCCCCGGAACCGGTATATGTGTCCCGACGCGATAGACGAAAATTGCCAGTAAAACAAAACGAAGGCGAGCAAAAAGCTCGCCCATACCAGCCTTGTTTACGTTGGGAAGCTGAGGTGTCGCCATCTATTCCTCTACTTTCCCGCCTGCTTTCTCGATAGCTTCGCGGGCACCTTTGGTAACCGCGAGGCCCTTGACAGTCACTGCCTTGGTCAGCTCGCCGGACAGGAACACCCGCGCGCGGGTGACATTGTCGTTCACCAGGTCAGCAGCTATCAGTGCAGCCAGGTCAACCACTTCGGCGTCAACTGTATTGAGCTCGCCAAGACGGATCTGCGCAGTGGTACGCGCGATGCGTGAGCTGAAACCGTACTTTGGCAGACGCTTCTGCAGTGGCATCTGGCCACCCTCGAAACCGGGCCGGATTGAGCCGCCGGAGCGAGCCTTCTGACCCTTATGGCCACGGCCGGCAGTTTTGCCGTAACCGCTACCAATGCCACGGCCAACGCGCTTGGCATCTTTTTTTGCGCCCGGAGCAGGGCTCAGGGTGTTCAGTCGCATAACATCTGACATGATTTAATCCTCAACCCGTACCAGGTAATGTACCTTGTTGATCATGCCACGGACTGAGGGGGTATCTTCTACCTCAACCGTGTGACCAATACGCCGCAGGCCTAAGCCGGATACGCACGCCCTGTGATTTTTTAAACGACCGTAGGCACTTTTAACCTGGGTCACTTTGATAGTTGCTTTAGCCATGACTAGTCAACCTGATAATTAGTTCAAAATTTCTTCGACAGTCTTGCCACGCTTGGCTGCAACATCTTCCGGGGCAACCATGTCGCGTAAACCATTGAAGGTCGCACGCACCACGTTGACGGGATTAGTCGAGCCATAGCACTTGGCAAGTACGTTATGTACACCGGCGATTTCCAGTACGGCACGCATTGCGCCACCAGCAATAACCCCAGTACCTTCAGAGGCAGGCTGCATATAGACCTTGGAAGCACCGTGGGCAGCTTTAACTGGATACTGAATGGTTCCGTTGTTCAGATCCACCTGGATCATATTGCGGCGCGCCGCCTCCATGGCCTTCTGAATAGCGACAGGCACTTCACGGGCCTTGCCGCGGCCGAAGCCAACTTTACCTTTACCATCGCCCACAACAGTCAGTGCGGTGAAACCAAAAATACGGCCACCCTTGACCACTTTGGCTACACGGTTGACCTGAACCAGTTTTTCCTGGAGGTCGCCGTCCTGCTGCTGCTTTTTCTGATCGTTATAAGCCATATCTATACCCTAGAATTCCAGTCCACTTTCACGGGCAGCGTCGGCCAACGCCTTAACACGTCCGTGATACTTGTATCCGCCGCGATCAAAGGCAACGGCATCAATGCCTGCTGCCTTGGCACGCTCAGCAACCAGTTTGCCCACTGCAGCTGCAGCATCGACATTGCCGGTTTTACTGCTGCGCAGATCGCTGTCCAGAGTAGAAGCACTGGCCAGCACCTTGTCTCCCGCGGGAGCAATTACCTGGGCATAGATATGCCGGGGTGTGCGGTGCACGCTAAGGCGATTAACACCGAGATCACGCATACGGGCGCGACCGCGACGTGCGCGACGCAACCTTGAATCATTCTTTGCACTCATCTTAGTACCTGCTTACTTCTTCTTGGCTTCTTTACGACGAACATGCTCGTCAGCGTAACGAACCCCTTTACCCTTATAAGGCTCCGGCGGACGGAAGCTGCGGATCTCCGCAGCGGCCTGACCCACAGCCTGCTTGTCGATACCCTTGACCACGATCTCGGTCTGACTCGGTGTTTCTGCAGTCACACCCTCTGGCAGTTGATAATCTACCGGGTGTGAAAGACCCAAGGTCAGGTTGACGGACTTGCCGGAAGCCTTGGCGCGATAACCAACACCATTAAGTACCAGCTTCTTTTCCCAGCCTTCGCTGACGCCCAACACCATATTGTTTACCAGCGCGCGAGTCGTTCCGGCCATAGCCTTGGACTTGTCGCTCTCGAAAGCAAAGGTCAGAACGTTGTCATCCTGGCTTACCTGCACGCCTTCAACTACTGAAAGCGCCAGCGTACCTTTACTGCCTTTGACGGTAAGGTCTTTGCCATTCAGCTTGACCTCTACACCACCAGGCAGTTGTACCGGATTATTTGCGACTCTAGACATTTTGAATGCTCTTTAAATCAATAACTATTTAGAAAACGGTGCAAAGCACTTCGCCACCGACACCAGCAGCACGGGCTGCACGCTCGGTCATCACACCCTGGGAGGTGGAGACTATAGCGACACCCAGTCCACCGCGTACGGAGGGCATGGCGTCTTTACCTTTGTAACGACGCAGTCCTGGACGACTGATACGGTCAATCTCAGCGATTACCGGCTTGCCATCGTGGTACTTTAACTCGATAGCCAGGCGCGGCTTACCATCTTCATTGGATGCTGCGAAGCTGGCGATATAACCCTCTTCCTTCAGCACGTTGGCAACCGCGGCTTTTAGCTTGGAACCAGGCATTTCTACACCAGTTTTACCAGCCATCTGTGCGTTGCGAATACGGGTCAGCATATCTGACAGCGGATCTTGCATACTCATAATCTAATTCTCTCCGTCAACCTACTGGCTAATTACCAGCTGGCCTTAACCAGACCGGGGACATCACCGCGCATGGCTGCTTCGCGCAGCTTGTTACGGCACAGGCCAAACTTACGATAAACCCCATGAGGACGACCGGTTATCTGACAGCGACGCTGCTGACGAACCGGGCTGGCATCACGAGGCAGCTTCTGCAGGGCAATCTGTGCTTCCCACTTTTCCTCATCAGACGCGTTCAGGTCACCCAGAACAGCCTTCAGAGCCGCACGCTTCTCAGCGTACTTAGCTACCATACGCGTACGCTTGTTCTCACGCGCTATCATAGATTTTTTAGCCATGTATAAAGCCTCTTAAACTTTCAGTGGGAAGTTGAAAGCACGCAACAGTGCGCGACCTTCATCATCCGTACGAGCTGTGGTAGTAATGGTAATGTCCATACCGCGCAGGGCGTCCACTTTATCGTAATCGATTTCAGGGAAAATAATCTGCTCGGTAACGCCCATGGCGAAATTGCCACGACCATCGAATGACTTCGGGTTGATGCCACGGAAGTCACGAATACGTGGGATCGCGATGCTAATCAAGCGCTCCAGGAATTCATACATGCGCTCGGAGCGCAGGGTAACCTTGCAACCGATGGGCCAACCATCACGCACCTTGAAGCCGGCGATAGATTTGCGGGCCTTGGTGACCACAACTTTCTGCCCGGAGATCTTCTCCATGTCAGAAACCGCGTGTTCCATAACCTTCTTGTCGCCCAGCGCTTCACCTACACCCATGTTCAGGGTGATCTTGGTGATGCGAGGTACTTCCATCACATTATTCAGACCCAACTCTTTTTGCAGTTGGGGAGCGAGTTCGCTCTTGTATTTTTCTTTCAGCGTTGCCATGTCTTTTACCTGTTTACTCAGTCAGCCTAAGGGCTTAAGAGCCGATAACCTCACCACTGGATTTGAAGATACGTACTTTGCTATCTCCGTCCACCTTGAAGCCCACACGATCGGCCTTGCTAGTGCTGGGATTGAAAATCGCCACGTTGGAAATCTGAATGGGCGCTTCTTTCTCAACAATTCCGCCAGCCACACCCGCTTGCGGGTTGGCCTTGGTGTGCTTCTTAACCATGTTCACGCCGGACACAATCATCTTGCCATTGTCCAGCACTTTGCGAACCTTGCCGCGCTTACCCTTGTCCTTACCGGCCAGGATAATCACTTCGTCATCGCTCTTGATCTTTAACATCTTCCTTCCTCTCCCTGCGCTGGCCGAATCTAGATAACTTCAGGGGCCAGAGAAATAATCTTCATGAACTTCTCGCCACGCAGCTCACGGGTAACCGGGCCAAAAATACGTGTACCGATAGGTGCGTCCTGCGCATTCAGCAAAACTGCAGCATTGTCATCGAACTTGATCAGGGAACCATCGGGACGACGCACACCCTTTCTGGTACGCACAACGACCGCAGTCATCACCTGGCCTTTTTTGACCTTGCCGCGAGGAATCGCTTCCTTAACACTTACCTTAATAAGGTCACCAACTCGCGCATAGCGACGCTTGGATCCGCCCAGCACCTTGATGCACATCACACGACGGGCACCGCTGTTATCGGCGACTTCCAAATACGACTGTGTCTGAATCATCTTTTACTCCCAACTGCGGTTAATGCCGCTAGTTAACTCTGCGCTGACTACTACCGGGTTTAAACCGGGGCAGCGGCCTCTACAACTTCCAGCAACTTCCAGGTCTTACTCTTGGAAATCGGGCGCGATTCCGCAACGGTAACAGTGTCGCCAATGCCACACTGATTACTTTCGTCGTGGGCATGGATCTTGGATGAGCGAGTAATATACTTACCGTATACGGGGTGCTTCACCCTGCGCTCGACCAACACAGTGATCGTCTTGTCCATCTTGTTGCTAACAACCTTACCGGTTGCCACACGTGTACGCTTTTCTGCAGCTGACATTCTTAATTACCTGCCTTCTCATTGAGTACAGTCTTGACGCGTGCAATAGCGCGCTGGTTCTGCTTGAGCAGGTGTGTTTGCCCCAGCTGACCAGTGGACTTCTGCATGCGCAGCTTGAACTGCTCCTCGCGCAGAGTGAGCAGCTGCTTGTTCAGGTCCTCACCGGACTTATCACGCAATTCGCTTGCTTTCATCACATCACCGACCGTCTAACAAATGTTGTCGCAACGGGAATCTTGGCGGAAGCCAAAGCAAACGCTTCGCGCGCCAGCTCTTCAGAAACACCCTGTACTTCGTAAAGCACCTTACCGGGCTGAATCTGGGCTACCCAGTATTCAACGTTACCTTTACCCTTACCCTGACGCACTTCCAACGGCTTGCCGGTGATAGGCTTGTCAGGAAAGACACGAATCCAAATTTTCCCGCCACGTTTAATGTGACGAGTCATGGCGCGACGAGCCGCTTCAATCTGGCGCGCAGTAATGCGGCCGCGACCTGTCGCTTTCAAACCATATTCGCCGAAGCTCACTTTGCTGCCACGATGGGCCAGGCCGCGGTTACGACCCTTTTGTGCCTTGCGAAATTTTGTACGCTTTGGTTGAAGCATCTGCGTAACCCTTAATTAGTTGCTGTCTTCTTGGCGCCGTCGGTCTGCTCATCAGCACCAATGACTTCGCCTTTAAATATCCACACCTTCACACCCAGGATGCCGTAAGTTGTGGCCGCCTCATAAGTGGCGTAATCGATGTCGGCGCGCAGTGTGTGCAAAGGCACACGACCTTCGCGATACCACTCTGTACGTGCGATTTCCGCTCCGCCCAGACGTCCACCAACCTGCACCTTGATGCCCTCGGCACCCTGGCGCATAGCGTTCTGTACCACGCGCTTCATAGCGCGACGGAACATTACGCGACGCTCCAACTGTTGTGCAACGTTCTGCGCAACCAGTTTGGCGTCCAGATCCGGCTTGCGGATCTCTTCGATGTTGATATGCACCGGCACACCCATTTTCTCGGTAAGCACCTTGCGTAGCTTGTCCACATCCTCACCCTTCTTACCGATAACGATACCGGGACGAGCGGTGTGGATAGTGATACGTGCAGTTTGCGCCGGACGCTCGATAACCACACGACTCACAGAAGCGTGATCAAGAGCCTTCTCTATATAGGCACGTACCGCCAGGTCAGTTATCAACTGCTTGGCGTAATTTTTACTATCCGCATACCAGATCGAGGTGTGGTCTTTGACAATACCTAACCGAATGCCGATGGGATGTACTTTCTGACCCATGTGGTCGTCTCCTAAACTTAGCCTTCGCCGTCTGCGACTTTTACTGTGATATGACAGCTTCGCTTCAATATACGATCCGCACGGCCTTTAGCACGTGGGCGTATCCGCTTCATTGTCGTCCCTTCATCTACAAAGATGGTGGATATCTTCAATTCATCCACATCCGCACCCTCATTGTTCTCAGCATTGGCAATCGCAGAGTCAAGAATCTTCTTAACAATGTGTGCCGCTTTCTTGGTGCTGAAATCCAGCAGGCTCAGGGCCTCCTCAACGGGCATGCCGCGCACCTGGTCAGCGACCAGACGAACTTTCTGCGCGGAGATCTGTGCGCCCTTCAATTTTGCTGCAACTTCCATTTCCTAAACCTCTTGTCTTCGAAACAAGTGCGGATCAGCGCTTAGCGCTTGACCTTCTTGTCCACGATATGGCCTCTGAACGTGCGGGTTACCGCAAATTCACCCAGCTTATGGCCAACCATATCTTCGTTGACCAGGACCGGCACGTGCTGACGACCGTTGTGAACAGCGATAGTCAGACCCACCATATCCGGTGACACCATGGAGCGGCGTGACCAGGTTTTGATCGGGCGACGGTCGTTGCTCTCGATCGCTGCTTCAACTTTCTTCATCAGGTGAAGGTCTATAAACGGACCTTTCTTCAGTGAACGCGGCACAATTTCTTCCTCTATATCTCGTTTCTAACGACCGAAGTTACTTCTTACCACGGCGGCGTACGATTAACTTATCGGTACGCTTATTCTTACGTGTCTTGTAACCCTTGGTTGGCGTACCCCATGGGCTGACCGGATGACGACCACCGGAAGTACGACCTTCACCACCACCATGCGGGTGATCAACCGGGTTCATGGCAACACCACGAACCGTTGGACGAATACCACGCCAGCGCTTTGCACCAGCCTTACCAAGCTTACGCAGTGAATGCTCTGAATTACCCACTTCACCAATAGTGGCACGGCAGTCCAGATGAACCTTACGCATTTCGCCTGACCTCAATCGTAACTGCGCGTAATCTGCATCACGACCGACAAACTGAATGACACTACCAGCAGCACGGCCAATCTGTGCACCTTTTTTAGGCTTCAATTCAACACAATGGATAGTTGTGCCCACTGGAATGTCGCGCAGTGCCAGTGTATTGCCAGCTGATATAGGCGCTTCATTCCCGGACATAACAGTATCTCCAGCTTTCAAACCCTTAGCGGCAATAATGTAGCGGCGCTCGCCATCTGCATATAGAACCAGAGCAATATGAGAACTGCGGTTAGGATCATATTCAATACGCTCAATTTTGGCAGGTATACCATCCTTGTTGCGTTTGAAATCAATCACACGGTAGTGACGCTTGTGTCCGCCACCGCGATGTCTTACGGTAATAC
>JAIBDN010000107.1 GCA_024686215.1 Gammaproteobacteria bacterium
AGTACAATAATTTGTTCGACTGCTATACGGTTGCTATTAAGTGGCTAATAAGCCTGCCTTCAGCTCACGTTTGAGAATTTTGTTGGTGGCGTTGCGCGGCAACGCGCTCTCGCTGAAAAATACATGGCTGGGAACCTTATAGCTCGCCAGCCGGCTACGACAGAAATCTACCAGCCCCTGTTCGTCCAGAGAGGCCCCGGGATGAAGATGGACTACCACCGCCACTTCTTCCCCTAAGCGCTCATGAGGCAGGCCAATAGCGGCGACTTCCTTCACTGCCTCGTGTTCCAACAGCTCATTCTCGATCTCAATAGGATAGATGTTTTCGCCACCGCGAATGATCATATCCTTGGCACGATCAGCAAGGAACAGAAAACCTTCATCATCCAGGTAGCCGATGTCGCCGGTTTTGAGCCAGCCATCGCGAAACTCCTCGGCATTGGCTTCCGGGCGATTCCAGTACTCGCGAATGTTGGCGCAGCTGCGCACCCAGATCTCTCCGCTCGCGCCCTCGGGAATTGCCTCTCCTTCTTCGTCACAGATACGGATATCGACAATAGGATGCGGGAAACCCGAGCAGCCGGCCTTGGCGAAGAACGCCCGACCGGTGAGCGAGGCACCCTGGGCATTGGTTTCGGTCATTCCCCAGCCAGTGCCACTAAAATTTTGCGGCAGTTTATCTCCCAGCAGTTTTTTCACCCGGGGAGGCGTGGCGGCACCGCCTATGCCCAGCGAGAACAGGCTGCTGGTGTCGACCTGATCAAAGCCGGGCGCTTCCAGCAGGTCCAGCAGCATGGCTGGGGCTGCGGCAATAGTGGTCACGCGCTCCTGCTCAATGTAGTGCAGGGCCTGGTCCACATCCCACTTGTACATCATCACAATGCGACGACCACCGCGCAGGTTGGCCAGGAACTGGGCATGGCAGCCGCTGACATGAAACAGGGGTACTGCCAGCAGTGACGTGGGCTCGAAGCCGCGCTCCAGCATGGCGCCAATCAACTCACCATTGGTCATGGCCGCGGCAATGGCTGCACACTCCATGTTGTAGAGCGCCTGGCAGATCGCACCATGGGTTGAAGCGGCACCCTTGGGCTTGCCACTGGTACCGGAGGTGTACATGATCAGAGCCAGATCATCGCCGTCGATAGCCACTGGCTGCGGGGTTTTTCCGTGGAAATTGGCGACAAAAGCGGCCAATCCCCTGGGGTCATCCTTATTCTCAGGGCGCGCGATCAATGTTTCTATGCCCTTTTCCTGAAACAGCTGCGCCACACCGTTGTAGCGCTGCTGATCGCAAATGGCAACGCGCGCGCCGGCATCTTCTACGGTGTAGGCGATATCGGCAGGCTGACCCCAACTGTTAACTGGCACGATCACCGCGCCGATAGTGGTAACCGCGATAAAAGCCGCCATCCACTCGGGGTAGTTGCGCATTGCCAGGGCGACCCGGTCACCTTTTACGATACCGTGGGCCTGCAGCGCCGCCGCTAACGCGTCCGCCTCGTTCATCAGGTCATTGAAACTGCGCCGCTCATTCAGGTAAATCAGGAATTCCCGGTCGCCGTGCTGGCGCGCCACTGACAAGGCCTCCACCAGGTTAGCCGGGGCCTGGGCGTAGTAAAGGCCGCTGTCAGCGTCACCTGCCAATTCATAGGGCGCGCCCGGGACGGTCAACTGTGCCATTGCGCTGGCGAATTCCTGCTGTATCTCTGACATCTAGCTGCTCCAGTGTATTGTTTGCCATGTGTGCGTTATCTGCAGCGAAATAGTAACCAGCCAGCTGCAGCGCGCCAACGGCGGGACTTTGCATATTCAGTTGTCCAGATTTTGCACCAGCCTCCGCTGTTTGCCCACCCGCAGGCAACAAGTACAATAGGCCTGGTACAGGAGTTTATCCAATGGCCGACACCATCCCACTGCAATATGCCCAATCCCTGCTGCGCCTGGCGCCCATGGGAGCAGCAGAGCTGCGTGCCGAACTGGTGGCGCTGAACCTGCCTTTGGTGCTTTTACAGCCAAAAGCCGTGGCTGATGCGCGCATTCCTGTGGAAGATTACGGCCGCCTGTTTATTCATATTGTGCGCAAGCTGCAGGAGAGCCTGCCCTCCAAAAGCGCCGATATTGAGTCAACGCTACTGTTCAGCGCTTACCGCATGATGTTCCAGGCCATGTTACATGCCAGTACGCTGGAACAAGCCATGCAACGGGCCTCGGTGTACTTCCAGCGGCTACAGGCCCATGGCGAGACCTTTCACCTGGAAGAGGAAGGAGACCTGGTACGCTGTCGCTTCGATTTCCCCAATGACGAGGGTGTCGACCTGCAATCGCCGGAGCATTTCAGCATGGAGCAGCTGAACTGGCTGCCCGGCCTCACCGGCCACATCCTGTCCATGTCCATGTGGCACCGGGTCTGTGGTTGGTTTATTGGCACCTTTATCGAGCTGGACTCGGTGCAGATGAAGCAACCTGGCAAGCAGGGAAAAGACTACAGCCAGGTATTTGGTGTCCCCGTGCACTTTGGTGCCGAACACGATGCCTTCTATTTCCAACGCCGCTACCTGCAATTTCCCATTGTGCAGAGTGAAGCCTCCCTTAACAGCATGCTGGAAACCTACCCGGCAGAGCTGTTTCGTATCGACCCCGATAGCCACGGGGTGGGTAACAAGGTGAAACACCTGATTGGCAGCGATTTTCAGCGTCCATTACCCAGCCTGCAGGATGTCGCCGAACGCCTGCACATGACCACCCCCACCCTGCACCGCCGCCTGCGTGAGGAAGGCACCTCCTTTCAGCAACTGAAAGACCAGTGTCGCAAAAACGCCGCCATCAGCTATTTGAGTAGCGCCGGGTACACCACCCAGCAATTGTCGGAACTGATGGGCTTTTCCGACAGCAGCACTTTCCACCGCGCTTTCAAGAAGTGGACAGGTCTCACTCCCCAGGACTACAAGCATAAGCACTGCTGAAAATTCTTGCCCCTACACTTTGAAACTTCACGCAATGGTGAGAATCCCAGACTGAACTAGACTCATTCCCATACCAATCACCTAAGTGGGAAAACAGACATGGCTTATTTCATCACCGGCGGTACAGGTTTCATCGGTCGCAACTTCATCGACAAACTCAAAGAGCGCGAGGGCGACATCTACGTGCTGACCCGCGCCGCGTCCATGCATAAGTTCGAAGAATTGCAGGAGCGCATGGGCGAGCACAGCGACAGACTGATCCCCGTACAGGGCGACCTGAAGGAAGCCTTACTGGGCGTAGACGCGGCGACCATTAGCGACCTCAAGGGCAAGATCAAGCACTTCTGCCATTTCGCTGCCATCTACGATATCGGCGCTTCTGCTGAAGCACAGACGGCCACCAACATCGACGGCACACGTAACGCCGTCCGCCTGGCCGAGGCTGTGGATGCGGCCTGCTTCGAGCACGTCAGCTCTATTGCCGCCGGCGGCCTGTACCAGGGCACCTTCCGCGAGGACATGTTCGAGGAAGCGGAGAACCTGGACCACCCCTACTTCTCCACCAAGCACGATTCCGAAGGCATCGTGCGCAATGAGTGCCAGGTGCCCTGGCGCGTATACCGTCCAGCCATGGTGGTCGGCAACTCCAAAACTGGCGAGATCGATAAGATCGATGGCGCCTATTACTTCTTCAAGAGCCTGCAGAAAATCCGCAATGTGCTGCCGCCGTGGTTCCCCCTGATTGGTATTGAGGGTGGCAAGTTCAATATCGTGCCAGTGGACTATGTGGTAGATGCGATGGATCACATTGCGCACCTGGACGATCTGGACGGACGCTGCTTCCACTTGTCCGATCCAGAACACCACAGCATGGGCAACATGATGAATATCTTCGCCGAAGCGGGCCATGCGCCGCGCTTCAACATGCGCCTGGACACACGTATGTTTGGCTTCATTCCCAGTTTTGTGCGCACCACGCTGGCTGGACTGCCCCCAATCAAGCGCATTATCAACACTCTGCTGGATGACATGGGCCTGCCCGACTCGGTCACCATGTTCATGAACTACCCTACCCGCTACGACAACCGCGATGCGGAACGCGCCCTGAAAGGTTCCGGTATTTCTTGCCCGGACCTGCGTGACTATGCCCCG
>JAIBDN010000060.1 GCA_024686215.1 Gammaproteobacteria bacterium
CCACCATCTGGGTGGCGATGCCGGCGTGATCGGTGCCCACCTGCCACAGTGTGTTGTAGCCGCTCATGCGGTGGTAGCGAATCAGCGCGTCCATGATGGCTTCCTGGAAACCGTGGCCCATATGCAGGCTGCCGGTGACATTCGGCGGTGGGATCATGATGCTGTAGGCTTGTTCTCCGCCCTGGGGAGCGAAGTAGCCTTTGGCTTCCCACTCCTCGTACCAGCGGGTTTCGATATTGGCGGGTTGGAAGGTCTTGTCCATCAGTCTTGGTGTCCGGCGAGTTAACACTGTTTAACGAGGGGCGCGATTATACGTCACTCGCACCTTGGCGGGAACGACCTGCGGCTATTGCTTTGCGCCGGATAGTCCGTGGCCTGTTACAGGTCGTGCTTCTCCAATTGGTAGCCACGCTCTTTATAGAAGGTCCACGAGCGCCTCAGGGCCGCCAGGCTTTCGGGGTCCTGGGTGACGACTTCTGCTACCCGCTGGAAACGACTGAAGAATGCAGGTATTTCCAGTTGCAGGTTGATCAGCAGATCGTTATGGGTGTCCGGGCCCTGTCCCCAGCCAATGGCGATCGTTTCAGCATGCTCCTCGCCACACAAGCCATGGGGCAGGAAACTGGCAGGGCGGAAACTCCACAAAAGCTCATTCAGCGCGCCCGCCTGGCTCTTGTCGGCAGCGTTGATAAAAATGCGGTGGCCGCGGGCGAAAGCCTTGTCTGCCAGGCGTGCAGCTACCTGTAGACGTTGATCTTGCTGGGCCGCCTGCACCACATAGAAGCCAACACGGGTCATCGGCTTATTTGCCCGCCCGGTCCATCAGGTAGCGGGTGAGCAGCGCCACCGGGCGTCCGGTGGCGCCTTTGGGGGCGCTGTTCCACGCCGATCCGGCAATATCCAGGTGGGCCCAGTGGTACTTTTCTGCATAGCGCGACAAGAAACAGGCTGCGGTGATGCTGCCACCGCCTGGACCGCCGATATTACCCATATCGGCAAAATTGCTGTTCAGCTGCTTCTGGTAATCATCCCATAAAGGCATGCGCCAGGCGCGATCGTGACTTTCGTTTCCTGCTGCCAGTAACTGCTCCGCCAGTTCATCCTGGTTAGCATATAATGCACTGGCATGAGCCCCCAGGGCGACCACGCAAGCCCCGGTAAGGGTTGCGATATCAATCACCGCGCGGGGTTTGAAGCGCTCCGCGTAAGTCAGAGCATCGCACAGTACCAGGCGCCCCTCGGCATCCGTGTTGAGTACCTCGATGGTTTTTCCGGACATGCTGGTGATTACGTCACCGGGTTTGGTAGCCCGGCTACTGGGCATGTTCTCCGCGGCGGCGACAATGGCTACCACGTTCAGTGGCAGTTCCAGGTCAGTCAGCGCATGCATGGTACCGAGTACGCTGGCAGCGCCACCCATGTCGAACTTCATCTCGTCCATTTTGGCGCCAGGTTTCAGCGAGATGCCGCCGCTGTCGAAGGTAATGCCTTTGCCTACCAGGACATACGGCTTGTCGCTGGCTTTGCCGCCCTTGTAATGCATCACAATAAGTTTGGCGGGCTGCACACTGCCGGCGGAAACCGACAGCAGTGAATGCATACCCAGCTCTTTCATTTTCTTTTCTTCCAGCACGCTGACGCTGAGTTTACTGTTGCCTCTGCCCAGCTTGCGCGCCTGCTGGGCCAGGTAGCTGGGTGTGCAGATGTTGCCTGGCAGGTTAGCCAGATTGCAGGCCTGGTTGACACCAAGACCTATGCTGCAACCCTGTTTCAGTGCCGCGTTGGCGATGCGTATGTTTGTTTTTCCTGAAATGTTGACTACCACGCGGCGCAGCTTTAATGGGCTTTTGGGCTTGCTCACGGTTTCGGTGTAGCGATAGGACGCTGCTACCAGGTGGCGCGCCAGGTAACTCAACAGCCAGACACTGTCGCCATCTTTAAGTGGCAGGTCACCGATGTGCAGTATGGCGTCTTTGGCACTAGTGCCGTTAAGGGCAATATAAACGCGCTGGCTGAATTCACGCGCCGCGCTGCGATCGAATTTCTTCGCATCACCACAACCGATCAAGAGCAGGCGTTTGGCACCGCCGGCACCGGGCAGCATGAGCGATTGGCCGGCTTTTCCCGAAAAATCCCCCAGTTCAAGCGCCCTCTTGATAGCCCCGCCAGCCGCTTTGTCCAGTTGATTGGCCGCCGGGACGAGCTTGCTGCCGTTGAATATCGGCACTACGGCACATTGAGTGTTGGTGCTGGCGGCATCGTCGATGCCGCGCGCGGAGAAGCTGATAGAGGTCATGGTCTTTCCTTGCTGGGGGAATGCTGCCTAGTGTATGACGTTGTGGCCCTAAACTGAAACTCAAAAGCTTTTATCGCACTAACGTTTATCTCGCGCAACCGGCCTGCGGTTTAGTCGCTGGTTTTTTTCGTCTTCTCGCGTTTGGGCAGCAGCATCAGTTCGGTACCTGAAATATAGTCGTGCCAGTAGCGTCCGTTTCTGTCTACCAGGCACCACAGGTAGCCAAGACCCAGGCACGCCGCGGAGAGCAGGGCGCCCAGACAGCGCAGCAACGACTGCCTCGCCGTGGGTTGCTCTCCCTTGAAGTTAACCAGTTTGATGCGCCAGGCCTGCATGCCCAGGGTCTGGCCATTCTTTATCCAGAACCAGCAGAAAAAGCCGATAAGGGTCGACAGGGCGACCAGGCGCACCAGGTTGGCATCCAGTTGCACAACGGTATCTGCAGCGGGAGAGCCGACCAGTAGCGTGCGTACACCCATGAATACCGCGACACTGGCCATAATAATGGGCAACACCAGCAGAGTGTCATAAATCATCGCAGCCAGTCGCCGCAGCAGGAAAGGGGGGGGAAGCTGTTCAGTCATGGGCCGCATTCTACCACCAATGACTAGTGAGCATTAACGAATTGTAAATTGAGAGGGACTTCCGGCACGTGCTACATTGCCAGAAATACCTCAGGTTTTTAGCCATGAATGTGCTGCTGGTAGAAGACGATAGTTCGGTGGGTGAATTTGTCGCCGCGCAACTGCAGGCCGCGGGGCACCATTGTGTGCACAAACTCGATGGCGAGGAGGGACTTAATGCCGCTCGCGACCAGGCCTATGATGTGCTGGTACTTGACCGTATGTTGCCACGTCTGGATGGGCTTTCGCTGGTGCAAAAGCTACGCGAGCAGGGTAACAACACACCGGTACTGATCCTCAGCGCCCTGGGTGAGGTGGATGATCGGATCAAGGGGCTGCACAGTGGCGCCGATGATTATCTGGTCAAGCCGTTCTCCATGGACGAATTGCTCGCGCGCATTGAGGTACTGCAGCGTCGCGCCAGCATGAGACCGGCGGATGCCCGTACCACTTTACTGGTGCTGGACTTGAGTATGGATTTGCTGCAGCAGCAGGTGCAACGCAGTGGTACCACCATCACCCTGCAGCCGCGCGAATACAAACTGCTGGAATTCCTGATGCGTCATGCGGGGCAGGTAGTTACCCGGGCGATGTTGCTGGAGCATGTCTGGGGCTATCACTTCGACCCGCAAACCAATGTCATCGATGTGCACGTATCGCGACTGCGGCAGAAGATCGATCGCGAATTCGATACGCCGCTGCTGGCCACGGTGCGCGGCGCGGGATATCGCCTTGGACCGGTTAACGATGGCTGAAAAAATCCCGCTAATGCCGGTACGCGCGGTGTTGGGTAGCCTGACCTTTCGCTTCATAGCCAAATACGTGACCGTGCTCAGCGCCGCAGTGTTCCTGTTTCTCGTGGCGATCTATGGCTATTTCAGTTATACCTCGTTTGAACAGCTCAGCGAGACCATAGTCGAAGAGCTCGATAGCCTGGAATTGGTCTATGCGGGGCAGGGACTTGATGGTGTGAACCAGTATATTGACGATCAACTGGCATCGCCTTCAGTGCGCCGTTTTTCCTATCTGGTGAGTGATGCGCAGGGTGAAAAAGTGGCCGGAGATTTGCCGCCAGCTGCCAGTTATCGCGAATTCGACGACGGTTGGCTGGGTTTTGAGATGTCACTGCAAAGCTGGGGGCAAGATGTCGATGCTGATTTTTTGGCGCGGCCAGTAAACCTTGGCGATGGCTATCGCGCCATTGTGGCACGCGATTACGCAAACATCGTGGCCCGGGCGGAGCTGGTATTTCGCACCCTGTTTCGCGCCATGATTGCCACCCTGTTACTGGGTATTATCAGCGGTTTTTTCAGCGCCGCCAGTACTTTGCGCCGAGTGGAGCGGCTGAATCGACAGTTGTCGCTGATAGTCCGCGAAAATCCGCAGCAGCGGCTGGCGGTAGAAGGCGAGAAAGGCTATGTGCGGCAGCTGGCTGTGGTGATGAATCAGATGTTGGAGCAGATGGAGTCCTTGATGCAGGGTGTGCGCAGCGTATCTGACAATATCGCACATGACCTGCGCACGCCGTTGACGCGTATGCGTAACAAGCTCAGCCAATTGCGCGATGGCCTGGCGTCTGAACAGGGCGAGGAAGTCGACCGTATTATTGCAGACTGTGACGAGTTGCTGTCTTCGTTCAACGCACTGTTGCGTATTTCCACACTCGAGTCCGGCAGCCGTATGGCAGGCAGCGCCGAACTGGACTTGCAGGCATTGTTACGCGATGTGGTGGAGCTGTATGAGCCCTTGGCACATGAGCGGGGCATCGACTTGCGCCTGGATGCTCCATTGGGGCAGCACTGTCGCGGAGAAGCGGATTTGTTATTCCAGATGTTCACTAATTTACTGGATAATGCCGTTAAGTATACCCCCGAGAAGGGCGAGATCCGCGTGAGTTTGCGCGGTGATAGTCTTGCCGGACACACTGTAGTGATCGCTGACTCAGGCCCGGGTATCCCCCCCCAGGAACACGAGAATGTCTTCCGCCGCTTCTATCGAGTGGAATCCAGTCGCAGCGAACAGCCCGGTCATGGGCTGGGTCTGAGCCTGGCCCATGCCATTGCCCAGTACCATCAGGGTTCGTTGGAGTTGGCGGGGAACCATCCCGGCCTGCAGGTGCGGGTAAGGCTGCCCTAGCTCGCCTCACACGTGCTTTCAAGCCGTGCCGTGAGCTTCATTCTTCCAGGCTAATATGATCGGTATCAGGTGCCGCGGCTTTTTCATGCTTACGGTATTGTTCCTCCAGCACCGCGCTACCCGCAGGGGCCAGGTCGATAGCGGACAAATCCAGCTCCGGTGCTACAGCGTCGTCTGCGGCGCAATCGGAGAAATCGGTACCTGCCGGCGACAGGCCGATGTCGTCCGTATTGGGCGACAGGGGTGTCTGATCTGAGGGTAGATGGGGTATGGTCTCGCCGACTTCTCCCATGGCCAGATGGCTGGTATCCGGGGGTGGTGGCGGTGGAGGAGCTTCCTGGGACAGGCGCTGCGCGGGCGCATCCACTGCCAGCTCGGAAGTGTCAATTTCAGTGACCACGGGTTGTGGCCGCTCTTCCGGTCGCAATACATCCGCACCGGGTGGTGCCAGCCCCACCGTGTCACCAGCGGTGACAGGGTTTTGTGCTTCCGGAGCTGCGGGCTTGGCGCTATAGCTCTGTGCATCCGGAGCAGCGGCCAGAGCCGCAATTCTCTCCGCCGCGCTCACGTTTTTTTGCACCTTCGGTGGTGTTTGTGCGGCCGGTTCCGCCACGGCCTTGATCAGCGCTTGTGCGCCCGCCCGTTCCATGGCCTGCTTGTATTTCAGTGCTGTTGCCTTGTCACAGTTGCGCTTGATCAGCTGGGCATTACCGCTAAACAGTTTCTCCAGCGTAGCTTCGTCGGCATTGAACAGCTTGGCCAGGCTGATGCGAACTGAACCGGGGTCCTGTCCTTCCAGCAGCTGGCCGGCAAAATAAACGTTGTAGCGCGCTTCCATGGGCTGATTCCCGTCGATAATCTGAACTGAGTATACGCTGTGAATGGCTGTTGGTCTCGTTGGCTTATTTACACTTGCAGGCCCAGCATCTGCTAACATAACCGGCTGATTCAAGCCTGGTAGTCAAAGCTAATGAGTGACCGCGTACCAACACGCTTTGTACGAACCCTGCTGCGTATGGTGGGTGACAGGGGGTATCAGTTTGGCGCCCTGCTGCTGGAGGCGGGGGTAGATTTCGATCCCATGGATGAAGCGCACCCGGCCTATCGCAGTGAAATCAGCGCGATGCAGTACTCGCGTGTATACCAGAGTGTTTTAAGCCTGCTACAGGATGAGACTTTCGGTACCACGGGAAGTGAACTGGTGGCTCCTGGGGCTTTTCGCATGATGTGCTACTGCATTATTTCCTGTGACAATCTTGGGCAGGCGATTCAGCGCGCCTCCGAGTTCTATCGCACTTTCTTCGATGAACGTAGCCAGCTCTATGCAAATTTCAGCGACCAGTTTGCGCGGGTGGGTTATCGCACTGTGTTGCGCGAGGGTCGGCCGCAAGTGGCGGCGGTCGATGCCTACGGACTGTCCATGTGGCACCGCTTTTTTGGCTGGTTGTGTGGCCGGCCGCTGCAGCTCAAGCGCGTGGATTTTACCGGCGACACACCCGAGCGGGTGGAGAAATATGAAGCACTGTTTGGCTGCCCACTGAATTTTAACCAGACCAACGACTTGCTGTATTTCGATAGCGCCTGCCTGGCCTGGCCCGTGGTGCACACAGAACATTCTCTGCGGGAGTTTTTGCGCACCGCACCCTATCAATTATTAATGATGGAAAACCGGCCCGACGGTGACAACCTGTCGGCACAGGTGAAGGCAATGATCGGGCACGATTTTAGTGAAGGCTTTCCCGGATTCGAGACCATTAGCAGTGCTCTGAATATGTCGGCACCGACCCTGCGCCGCCGACTCAAGCGTGAAGGTACCACCTTCCAACAGCTAAAGGATGACGCGCGCTGTGAGGCCGCTAAACTGTGCCTTGATCGCCCTGAGCTATCGATTAATGAGGTGGCGTTACAGATGGGTTTTACCGATCCCAGCGCTTTTCACCGGTCATTCAAGAAATGGACCGGATTAACGCCAGGTCAGTTTCGTGTGACCCGCCAGCGCAAGTCGAGTTGAGCCGGCGCTTGGCTGTTGTCGAGTGCCACGCTCAGTTATAATTCCCGCGAAATTTGCCCGCCGCTGTCTGCTTCTGTGCAGCAAGGGCTACCGCCAGGGTTTTTTTGGCGGCGCATTGTGACGGAGATACCCATGATCGTTCAGCAACAGATAGAGCAACTGCTGCAGCAGCAGTACCACCCGGATTTCCTGGAGGTGGCCAACGAGAGCCACCAGCACAGTGTGCCGCCGAACTCCGAGACCCACTTTAAGGTGGTATTGGTCACAGCCGCTTTTGACGGCAAGCGCAAGGTGGCGCGGCACCAACAGATCTACGGCACCTTAGCGGCGCAGCTGGAGGGGCCGGTGCACGCGTTGGCCCTGCACACCTATACACCGGAAGAGTGGCGGCAGCGTCAGGCAGATGCTCCGCAGTCGCCCGAGTGCCTGGGTGGCAGTAAAAGTGATCAGCCTTGAGGATAAATCATGAGTGATATTGTCGTTGCCGCACTGTACCAGTTCGTTACCCTTGAGGATTACCATGAGCTGCGTGAGCCACTGCTGGACGCGTGTTTAGCTGCAGGTACCCGGGGTACCCTGCTGCTGGCGCAGGAGGGAATTAACGGCACTATCGCCGGTACGCGTGAGGCTATTGACCAGGTGCTGGCCTACTTGCGCAGCGATCCACGTATGGGCAATCTGCAGCATAAAGAGTCCTTTGACCAGCAAATGCCCTTTTACCGTATGAAGGTGAAACTGAAGCGTGAAATTGTGACCATGGGTATCGCCGGCATCGATCCCAATCAGCGAGTGGGTACGTATGTAGCGCCGCGCGACTGGAATGAACTGGTTAACGATCCCGATGTGGTGCTTATTGATACCCGCAATGACTATGAATACGGGATAGGTACTTTTCATGGCGCGCTGGACCCACAAACAGAAAACTTCAGAGATTTCCCCGGGTATGTGCGCAAGCACCTGAATCCTGACAAGGACAAAAAAATCGCCATGTTCTGTACCGGAGGAATTCGCTGTGAGAAAGCCTCCGCGTTTATGCTCAAAGAGGGCTTCGAGGAGGTCTACCACCTGCAGGGGGGCATTCTTAAATACCTGGAGGAGGTTCCCCAGGAGGAGAGTACCTGGGAAGGTGAGTGTTTTGTATTCGATAACCGTGTTGCGGTGGACCACGAATTGCAAAAAGGCCAATACGACCAGTGCTATGGCTGCCGCCACCCGATCACCGAGGAAGATAAACAATCGGAGAAATACCAGAAAGGTATTTGCTGTCATCTCTGTTACGACCGCCTTACCGATGATCAGAGGGCGCGCTTTGGCGAGCGACAAAAGCAGATCGAACTGGCTGCCCAGCGCGGCGAAGTGCACGTGGGTTCAGCACCGCCCGAACGGCAGCGCGCGGCAGCGCAGGAAACGTCCGACCCTAGTTCATATGCTGAGTGAGCGCACTGCGAAAACGTGATACCGGCACATAGATACTCAGGCCCTCACTGTCGCCGCGTGAAATAACCCCGGCATACAGGGCTTGCCCCTGTAACGACAATTGCACCACCGCGCCTCCCGATGCGCCTTTGTGGGCCAGGCAGTTGCTGTCGGTGCTGTCCCCGGTTTGCGCGATAATGCTGCAATTGGCATCGTAGCTCAATTGCTCGCCACTTTGCCCCATTCCGGCGTCGCGCGAATAACCGGCCATGGTGATCGGTTGTTGCGGGTCAGCCCTGGCCGGATGCAATGCGATTCCTGCAACCTGGCTGCGCTGAATGGGCTGGTACAGGCGTAGAATGGCCCAGTCGTTGTGCATGCCCCCGCCATCCGCCAGGCGGTAGGCCTCCCTGGTAAGGGTCTGCCCCGATGGCTCGAGTAAGGTAAAACTGATTGTTTTACTCAGGTCCAGGTAGAACTCCAGGCAGTGCCAGGCAGTAATAATAGTATTGGCCCGGTGCGCACCCGCTTTTGCCACCAGCGTGGCGCTGCAGTCTTCGCGGTGCTGACTGCGCTTGCCATTCTCATAACGACTACCTGGAACCTGCAGCTGGCCCACAGCCATTAGCCACAGTGGGGAGTTGAGGTTAAAGGCCTGGCGGGTGTCCGCTGCATGCGCTGGGCCACCCGTTACTCCCGTATAGGCCAACAGGATTGCCAGAAACAGTGACCGGTGTGTTTTTTCCCGGCTCCTGGCATAACAATCTGTCCAGCGTTTCCCCATTGTCACTTGGCGCATGGTGCTCGCACATTTAAGATATTGCGTCGATACTAGTTAAGTCACAGCGGTGGGTAAAGGATTAAGGTATGGGTCTGGCACAGGATCGGGTAGTAGTAGTCACTGGCGCCAGTCGGGGAGCCGGCAAGGGTATCGCCCTGGCTTTAGGTGCCAGCGGTGCCACTGTCTATGTTACCGGCCGCACGCGGCATGAGGGTGATGCGCCCTTGCCGGGCACGGTGGGCGCTACCGCTGAGGCCGTCACCGCTGCGGGTGGCAAGGGGATTGCCGTATTCTGCGATCACGCTGATGACGAACAAGTGCGACAACTATTTCAGCGGGTACGTGAGGAGCAGGGGCGGCTGGATATTCTGGTCAATAACGCCACTTGCCTGCACGATGCACTCACTGTAACCGGGCCATTCTGGGAAAAACCGCTGGATCTTACCGAGATATGGGATGTTGGTATGCGCTCCCACTATAGCGCTGCCTGGTATGCCGCCCCCCTGTTACTCGCCAACGGTGAGGGCCTGATCGTCAATACCTCGTCCTTCGGTGGTCGAATTTACATGCATGGTCCCGCCTACGGCGCCGGTAAGGCCGCGGTAGACAAAATGGCGCATGACATGGCGGTAGACTTTAAAGCGCATAATGTCGCAGTGGTCTCTATCTGGATGGGTCTGCTGATGACCGAGCGCACCCGCCGGGTGTTCGATGCGGAGCCGGAGAAATACGCGCAACTTGCAGCGACCACCGAATCACCGGAATTTACCGGTCAGGTGATTGACGCGCTGGCCCTGGACCCGGGGTTAATGAACAAGAGTGGCAAGGTGCTAATTGGCGCCGAATTGGCGCTGGAATACGGCGTCAGTGATACCGATGGCCGGCAGCCGCCATCCCACCGGGCTTTTTTTGGTGAAACCACAACCTTTGGCGATGCCGTGGTGGAATGACACGGATACCCCAAATGGATGATGCGCGCACGATTGGCGCCCCTATACTGGGGGTAAGTACACATTCAATGGCGGCAGTGAGGATAAGCATATGACCCAGTATCAAAATTTACCCACAGGTGAAGCTATGAACGAATACGGATTGGAAAGCCCCAGGGCGCAGCAGATGATAGCGGCCGCAAGGGACATGGGACCTGCATTGCGCATGCGTGCCGACCAGTGTAAAGCGGATTCGCGGGTGTCAGACGAGACTGTGGCCGAATTCCACGAGGCGGGTTTCTTTAAGATTTTGCAGCCGGAACAATGGGGTGGGTATGCCATGGACCCCCAGGTATTTTATGCGGTGGGCATTGAGGTGGCTAAAAACTGCCCCTCCAGTGCCTGGATCCTGGGTGTGATCGCTGTGCACAACTGGCAGTTGGCGGTGTTTGACGACCAGGCGGCCCAGGATGTGTGGGCTGTTGACCCGTCGGTGCTTATTTCCTCGTCCTATGCCCCGGTGGGCAAAGTGAAAGTGGTTGAGGGCGGTTTTCGGCTCAGCGGTCGCTGGAGTTTTTCCAGTGGCTCCGAGCATTGCAAGTGGGCCTTCCTGGGTGCTGTGGTACCGACTCCGGATGCGCCATTCGATATGGCCAATTACCGGACTTTCCTGGTACCGATAAGCGACTATGAGATTGTCCATAACTGGGACGTGGTAGGGCTGCAGGGCACGGGTAGTCACGACATCGTGGTGGATGATGTATTTGTTCCCGAGCACCGTACGCACAAGTCGATGGACGGTTTCCTGTGTGACAATCCTGGCAATGCAGTAAATGATGCACCGCTGTACCGTATGCCCTTTATGCAAGTATTTGTGCGCGCAGTTTGTACCGCTACGCTGGGCGCTTGCGAAGGCGCTCTGGAGGCCTTCGTCGAGGTGGCCAAGACACGGCAGGTGGGTCCCAACAAAATGAAGAACGACCCGTTTGCCCGGGTTCTGGCAGCTGAGGTAAAAGCCTCCGTAGAAGAAATGAAACTGACCATGATCCGCAATTTCGATGCGATGATGGATTGCTGCCGTGCAGGGGAACCCATTGCCGTGGAAGACCGGGTGCGCTATCGCTACGATTCCGCGGTAGTCGCCGATCGCTGCCTGGCACTGTCCGGTAAGATGCTCAAGGCATCTGGCAGTGGCGGTATCCGCCAGGGCAGTGATTTATTGGGCTTTCACCTGGATATACTGGCCAGTCAGGCGCATGTGGCCAACAACTCCATACCTTTCGCCAGCAATATGGGCGGTGTCCTGTTCGGTGAGGAAAGCGTAGATTTCGCTGTCTAGCTCACCGTATACAGGGGAATAAAAGATGGCGATGAAGGGACATCTGCTGGAAGGCAACTACGCCAACTGCGCTAACGGGTACCGTATTCATTACCTGGATGAGGGGGAGGGTGAAGTCGTTGTGTTTTTGCACGGCTCCGGCCCTGGTGCCAGCGGCTACAGTAACTTCAAGGGCAATTACCCCTTTCTGGTGGAGGCGGGTTATCGCTGTATTGTTCCTGATCTAATCGGCTACGGGTTTTCCGACAAGCCCGACGACGTGGATCATCCGCTGTCCTTCTTCGTGGAATGTATCAAGCAGACTCTGGATGTCGCCGGTGTAGATAGCTGCACGTTGATCGGTAACTCCCTGGGTGGAGCCATCGCCCTGGGTCTGGCTCTGGAATATCCGCAACTGGTGGATAAATTGATCCTGATGGCGCCCGGTGGGCTCAGTGAGTTGGCTGAATACCAGAAAATGCCGGGTATGCAGAAGGTGTTCCAGGTGTTTGGTTCCGGAGAAGCGGTGACGCCCGCAGTGATGAAGGACCTGTTTGCCACTGGTCTGATGTACGACCCCAGTCACGCGACCGATGAACTTGTCGCGGAGCGCATGCAGATCATGCAGATCATGAATGGCCATGTAATGGCCACCATGCAGGTTCCGGTACTGGTGGACCGCCTGTCGGAGCTGGACTGCCCGACCCTGGGCTTTTGGGGCGTAGACGAAAAGATGATGCCGGAAGATGGCATCATGGCCATGGCCAAAAATATTCGCCAGCTGCGCCTGATACTGGTCACGCAATGTGGTCATTGGGTGATGGTGGAGCATGAGGGCATGTTCAACCGCGCCTGCGTGGACTTCTTGCAGAACGGTTGATCCTGCCGCCAGGTGCTGTGAATCGAGGTGCAAGCGTGGTAATGGTCCTGATTCTTGATTCATGCCATGAATAGCAAAAATCCTTTCTATTTATTTCAATTATGGGCTCTCGGTAACTACTATACTCCCAGTTGATGAAATGACCGCGCCACAAGGTGGTGTAGCCAGTCGTCATTCTTACTTCACCATTGAGTATTGCGAGGTACCACCATGTCAGACTTCCAGCAAGACATTGACTCCGTAGCCAAGCTGCGTGCCGAGCACGGCAGCGCCTGGGATGCGATCAATCCAGAGTATGCCGCGCGCATGAAAGCGCAGAACCGTTTCAAGACCGGCATTGAGATCGCCAAGTATACGGCGGCCATTATGCGTAAGGACATGGCGGACTACGATGCCGACAGCGCCCAGTACACACAGTCTCTGGGCTGCTGGCACGGTTTTATTGGCCAGCAGAAGCTGATCTCCATCAAGAAGCACTTCAATAGCACCGACAAGCGCTACCTGTACCTGTCCGGTTGGATGATTGCTGCCCTGCGTTCCGAGTTTGGTCCGCTGCCTGACCAGTCCATGCACGAGAAAACCTCTGTATCCGGGCTGATCGAAGAGCTCTATACCTTCCTGCGCCAGGCAGATGCACGCGAGTTGGGCGGCCTGTTCCGCGACCTCGATACTGCCCGTGAAGCTGGGGACGATGTCGCCGCGCAAGCTGCGCAGAACAGCATCGACAATTTCCAGACGCACGTTGTACCCATTATTGCCGATATCGATGCCGGTTTTGGTAACGCCGAAGCGACGTATCTGCTGGCCAAACAGATGATTGAAGCGGGTGCCTGTGCCATTCAGCTGGAAAATCAGGTCTCTGATGAGAAGCAGTGTGGCCACCAGGACGGTAAAGTAACCGTTCCCCATGAAGACTTCCTGGCCAAGATCCGCGCCGTGCGTTATGCCTTCCTGGAACTGGGTGTGGATGACGGTGTCATCGTCGCGCGTACTGATTCACTGGGTGCTGGCTTGACCAAGCAGATAGCGGTAACTCACGAGGTTGGCGATCTGGGTGACCAGTACAACAGCTTCCTGGATGTAGAGGAGCTGGAGCCGGGCGAAATGGAGCACGGTGACGTAATAATCAATTATCACGGTAAACTGGTGCGTCCCAAGCGTCTGCCCTCCAACCTGTACCAATTCCGCAAGGGTACTGGTGAAGATCGCTGCGTACTGGATAGCATTACTTCCCTGCAAAATGGCGCTGACCTGCTGTGGATTGAAACCGAGAAGCCGCACATCGGTCAGATCGGCGGCATGGTAAATCGCATCCGTGAGGTGATTCCCAATGCCAAGCTGGTCTACAACAACAGCCCGTCTTTCAACTGGACACTGAACTTCCGTCAGCAGGTATTTGATGCCTGGAGCGAAGCCGGCAAGGACGTTTCTGCTTACGATCGAGACGCGCTGATGAGCGTTGATTACGACACCACGGATCTGGCTGCTGAAGCCGACGAGCGTATCCGCACTTTCCAGGCGGATTCTGCGCGCGAAGCGGGCATCTTCCACCACCTGATCACCCTGCCGACTTACCACACCGCCGCCTTGTCTACTGACAACCTGGCGAAAGAGTACTTCGGTGAGCAGGGCATGTTGGGTTATGTCAAAGGTGTACAGCGCAAGGAAATCCGTCAGGGTATCGCCTGCGTCAAGCACCAGAACATGGCCGGTTCCGATATAGGCGATGACCACAAAGAATACTTTGCTGGTGATGCTGCTCTGAAGGCCGGTGGTGGCGACAACACCATGAACCAGTTTGGCTGAGTTCAGACGTAGGTGCGGGTAGCTTTGCTGCCCGGGCAAAAAGGGCGGGTTAATCCCCGCCCTTTTTTATTGCCTGATTGGCTCTGCTTGCCAAAAAGTGGCGGCTCACTCCGTAGCCTCGCGGCGTGAATGTAGCGCTCACCACACATTCTATCGTCAGTGCGCCGACTTGGCCCTGTGCAAGTGGCTTGTTAGATCCACCGGGGCGCTGGCGACACAAGCGACCCAGGTAAAATTTGATGATATTATGC
>JAIBDN010000114.1 GCA_024686215.1 Gammaproteobacteria bacterium
CCGGCCATTGCCGCAATAGCTTGCGATGCAGCCAGGGCGGGTGACAGGCTGCGGCAGCCGGGTCCAGCGCCGCGTTGAGCTGTTGCGCCTCGCGCTGGTAACGGCGCAGTACGGCGTTGGTCATGCCCTTGGCCCAGGGTTTTTTCAGCGTTCGGGTGGCGGCGACCGTGGCGGACACCGCGGCGTGGTCGGGGATGCGCATACCGTCCAGCTGATACAGGCCGCACAGTAGCAGGCCCTGTACATCCCGGTCGCGCTCGCGCAGGGGCTTATCCAGCATGATATCCAGAATGGCCTGCAGCTTTGGTGCGTGGCGCAGCGTGCCGTAACACAGTTGCTGCAACAAGCCGCGATCCCGTTCACTGACCTTGTCCAGCGTCGCCGGCAAGGCCTGATTCAGCGACTGCCCTGCCAGGACGTCCGCCAGTACCAGCGCAGCGGCAGAACGCGCGTCCAGTGCCATCAGTTGTTGTCCTGGCTGGAGACCTGAAATTGCTGCCCCGGGGCAAAGAGTTGTTTGCGGGCATTGAGCAGCTGCTCGGCAGTCAAAGGCTTACCTCCCGGTAATTGCAGGCGTTCAATGTTCAGGCAACCGACGCCGCAAGCCACCATAATCCCACTCTTGTCGGCACTGATAATAGTGCCAGGTTCTGCAGACGTTGCGGCAGCGGGGCTTGCCTGCCAGATTTTAACCCGCTCTCCGGCGAGGGTGCTGAAGCAGACGGGAAAGGGATTAAAGGCGCGGACGGTCTGATCCAGTTGTGTGGCGCTGTGCCGCCAATCCAATTGTGCTTCACTTTTGAGTATTTTCCTGGCGTAGGTGCTAAGCGCATCATCCTGGGTTGTAGCCTGAAGTTGGTAGTCATTGAGGCGGGACAGTACTTGCAGTAGCAGTGGGGCCCCCATCATGGCCAACTGGTCATGCAGGCTGGCGGCGGTGGTAGCGGCTTGTATGGGGCAGTTCGCAGTGGCCAGCATGGCCCCCGTATCCAGGCCGGCATCCATTTGCATGATGGTGATTCCCGAGACCGGATCGCCAGCCTCGATAGCGCGCTGTATGGGTGCGGCACCGCGCCAACGCGGTAGCAGCGAAGCGTGTACATTCAGGCAGCCCAGCCGTGGAGCATCCAGTATGGCTTGCGGGAGGATCAGGCCATAGGCAACGACAATCATCACATCCGCCTGCAAATCTGCCAGTTGTTGCTGCTCGGCCTGCCCTTTGAGAGAGGCGGGTTGATATACCGCTAGCCCAGCTTCCAGAGCGAGGTTTTTTACCGGGCTGGTCTGCAGTTTTTTGCCGCGCCCGGCGGGTCTGTCAGGCTGTGTGTAAACACCAATTAGTTGGTGCTTACTATCGATAAGCGCCTTTAAATGTAGCGCGGAAAATTCAGGGGTGCCGGCAAACAGGATACGCAGGGAGGTCTCAGCCACTGTGCGCTACGCCTGTTGACGATGGAGTTTTTCGAGCTTTTTACGGATGCGCATGCGCTTCAGGGGAGACAGGTAATCAACGAATAGCTTGCCGTCCAGGTGGTCAATTTCGTGCTGCAAGCAGATCGCTAGCAGACCTTCCAGTTTGCGCGTAAAGGGCTGGCCCTCGCGGTCCAGCGCGCTGACTTCCACTTCCTGCGGTCGATTGACGGTCTCATAAAAGCCGGGGACTGAAAGGCAGCCCTCATCGTATTCGCCCAACTCAGGATCCAGAATGGTGACCTCAGGGTTGATGAATATCTGCGGTTGGTCATTCTCCTCGGACACATCAATCACCAAAATTCTCTGGTGCACGTTAACCTGCGTGGCCGCCAGGCCAATACCTGGCGCGGCGTACATGGTTTCAAACATATCGTCGATCAGCGTCCGGGTGGCCTCGGTGACCTCCCTGACAGGTGCTGCCTGCTTACGCAAACGAGGGTCGGGAAATTCGAGGATTTCGAGTACAGCCATGGTAAAGAGTGCTCAGTGGGTCGTCAGAACGGGGTAGTGCCGCCTGCGTGAATTAATAACATTAGGGCTTGCCAGCAATAATTCGCGGCAGCAAACTGTAGCTATTATACTACCAGTAACAATGGGGTGCCCAGTTTGGTGGTAGACGTGGCGTCAACCGTGGGGTTTGCGGGAGCTGTGTCGGTGCCGGGCGGGCAAGGGTCAGGGGGTGCTGCTGAGGTGTGCTTTATGGGCGTTGGCGGCGGATCTGCTATATTGGTATAAAAATGGCAGACAATAACAAGACCAGGCAGGGACGGAAAAAATGAATAAAAGGCCAATCGCGGTTTGCCTATTGCTGTGCTCACTACTTTTCAGTGGGTGGCTACAGGCTGCAGTTGAACTCAATAAAGATGTACCGGAAACCTATATCGTCAAAAAGGGCGATACCTTATGGGGTATCTCCGGTATGTACCTCAAGCAGCCCTGGCTGTGGCCCGAACTGTGGGAAGTAAACCCCCAGATCGACAACCCCCACCTGATTTTCCCCGGCGATGAGCTGTATTTGACCTGGGTGGATGGGCAGCCTCGCTTGCGTATGCGCCGCGGTCGCGACGTGAAGCTGACGCCCACCATGCGGGTGAACCCGCTGGATCTGGCGATACCTATTATCCCCCTGGACCAGATCCAGGCATTTCTGTTGCGCCACCGCATCATGGATGCAGAAGACCTGAACAATTCTGCCTATATCGTGGCTGGTGATCGCAGTAATCTGCTTAGTGCGTCGGGCGACAGAGTATATGGACGCGGGTATTTTCCTGAAGGTGAGCGCGCTTACGGCATCTTCCGCGCCGGTCAAACCTATATAGACCCGGTTACTGAAGAATTGCTCGGCTATCAGGCCCAGGCTATTGGTAATGCCAAGCTGCTGAGCGCTAACGATGAGGAGGTCACCGAGCTGGAGATTACGCGCATCAACGAAGAAGTGCGTCACGGCGACCGCTTGCTGCCCATGGAAGAGCGCATCCTGGACGCCAGCTTCCACCCGCGTGCTCCGGAGGTCGATATAGAAGGCGGTTTGATGATTGCGGTAGATGGCGGCGTTACGCAGATTGGTAGCACCGATATCGTGGTACTGAACAAGGGCAAGCGCGATGGTCTGGAAATTGGCCAGGTGCTGGCCGTCTACAAGGCGGGCGAGCTGGTGTTTGACAAGGTCGCTGAGCAGAATGTGCAACTGCCGGATTCCCGGGCGGGTCTGGCCATGATTTTCGAAGTCTTTGAAAAAGCCAGCTATGCCATCGTGCTGAAATCCAGCCGGCCACTCCAGGTGCTGGACAAGGTCAAGAACCCCTGATGCAAATACGTGGGCATCACAGGATGTGACGCCCACACCATGAGCCTGTAGGGCTCGACTTCAAGCACCAACAGACATGACGTCAAGGATGATGTATGCATGTTGCAAATACCGGGCTGGATCCAGCCCTTGCCGCGCTGGGCGTGCAAACCCTTTCCCTGGATGATGAGCGCTATCCGCCGTTACTGCGCCTGATACCTGACCCGCCTCCCCTGTTGTACGTGCGGGGCGATCTGTCATTGCTGCGAGAACCACAAATAGCCATGGTTGGCAGCCGGCGGGCTAGCCCGGCG
>JAIBDN010000121.1 GCA_024686215.1 Gammaproteobacteria bacterium
AACCGCCCATAGGCAGGTGCACCAGGAAATCACACTGCTCCCGGGTGAGGCGCCGCAAACCACTGCCCTCGGCCCCCATCACCAGCGCCATGGATCCACTTAAGTCACTGTCATATATCGACTTTCCTGAATCTCCAGCAGTACCGTAGAGCCACACACCGCGCTCCTGCAACGCCTGCAGGGTACGGCTGATATTGGTGACGCGCACAAAGGGCACCACTTCCGCCGCGCCACAGGCCACCTTGCGCGCAGTCGGGGTAAGATCAGCCGATTTGTCTTTGGGCACCACCACCGCGTCCACCCCCGCCGCATCGGCACTGCGCAGGCAGGCGCCCAGGTTGTGCGGATCGGTCACACCGTCCAGCACCAGGATCAGCAGCGGTCCGTCTTTGTTGTCCACCGCCCGCAGCAGGTCTGCCTCGCTCCACAGGTTGGGCTGTGCTGCCTCGCCGTGCACCGGTGGAGTGTTAACGGTCTCGGCCACCACGCCCTGGTGGCGAGCGTTGACCATACTGTCCAGATCCTGCCGCGACTGCCTGGCCACGGGCACGCCCTGGTTGTTGGCCAATTCGACCACTGAGGCGATACGCTTGTCTTCACGCCCCTGCTGCACCCACAGGCGCTGCACCGACCTGGGGTTCTGGCGCAGCAGACTGTCGACCGCGTGTATCCCGTAAATGTACTGCATGGCTACTTCTGCGCTCATCGTTTAGTGGTGTCGGCGCAGCCCTGTTTTACTTTTGGGTTTGGATTTTTCCTTCGGCTTACGTGCGGCTTTGGAGCCTGGCTTTGCCGGCTGCTTCCCCGCCGCAGCTCCCTTGCCACCTCCTTTGCCACTCCCTCTTCTGGACGAGCTCTTGCGCGCCGGCTTTTTCCCTGCAGGACTTTTGCCACCCGGTCCGTTGCCGCGCGAACCCTTATCACCACCGCCTTTCTTGCCAGCACCACCAGCGGATTTTTTGCCTTTGGACTTGCGCGGAGGCTCGCTGCCCACCATCTCCAGGTCGATCTTTTTATCGTCCAGGTCAACCCGGGCGACCTGCACCCGGACCTTACCGCCCAACTGGAAGCTCCTCCCGCTGCGCTCACCGGTGAGACGCTGGTGCGACGCATCAAAGTTGTAGTAATCCCCTGGCAGGGCCGTGATGTGCACCAAACCTTCTATGTAGAGGTCTTCCAGCTCCACAAACAGGCCGAAACTGGTTACCGCACTGATCACCCCATTGAATTCGTCGCCCACATGCTCTTGCAGGTACTCGCACTTGAGCCAGGCCTGTACTTCGCGCGTGGCGTCGTCGGCGCGGCGTTCGGCCATGGAGCAATGCTCGCCAAATACCAACATCGCGGCAATGTCATAGGGGAAGATACTGGCCGGCGGAATGGCCTTGGCGCCCCTGACCCGCTTCACTCCGATCGCTTTCTGCCCGGAACGCACTACATGGCGAATACCGCGGTGCACCAACAGGTCCGGGTAACGGCGAATCGGAGAGGTAAAGTGCGCATAGGCATCGTAATGCAGTCCAAAATGGCCTTCATTTTCCGGCTGGTATACCGCCTGGCGCAGCGAGCGCAACAGCATGGTCTGTATGACATTGGCGTCTTCGCGCTCGCTGATTTGCTGCAGCAATTGCTGGTAATGCACGGGGGTTGGCTTGACACCACCCGCCAGGTCCAGGCCCAGCTCCCCCAGGAACTCCCGCAGCTTCTCCAGTTTTTCCTCAGTGGGACCCTCGTGTACCCGATACAAAATAGGTATGGAGTTGGCATCAAAAAAGGCCGCGGCTGCCACATTGGCGCACAGCATGCATTCCTCGATCAGTTTGTGCGCATCGTTGCGTACTACCGGTACTATAGATTCGATTTTGCGCTGCTCATCAAAAATGATACGCGTTTCCACGGTTTCAAAATCAATGGCGCCGCGTTTATCCCGGGCCAGGCGCAACACCTTGTACAGGCTGTGCAGCCGCTTCAAATCGGGCACGCGCTTTTTATCCACATCCGGGTGGGAGCCTTTTTCCAGCACTTCCCCAACCTGGGTATAGGTGAGCCGCGCATGGGAATGAATCACCGCCTCATAGAAAGCGAATTTGGTACGTTTGCCCGCCCGATCCAGCTCCATCTCGCACACCATCGCCAGCCGATCCACTGCTGGCTTGAGGGAGCAAAGACCGTTGGACAGCGCTTCGGGCAACATAGGTACCACACGCTCTGGAAAGTACACCGACGTAGCACGCTTGGAGGCTTCGGTGTCCAGGGCAGAACCGGGCCGCACGTAATGCGATACATCGGCAATCGCCACCCACAGACGCCAGCCACCCAGGGTGCGCTTTTCACAGTACACGGCATCGTCAAAATCCCGGGCATCTTCGCCATCGATAGTGACAAAGGGCAACTTGCGCAAATCGTGTCGGTTTTCCTTGTCGGCCTCCAGCGGTTCCGCTTCAAGTTGACCTGCCTCGTCTACGACCGCCTCTGGCCACTCCCAGGGGATATCGTGGGAGCGAATAGCCACATCGATCTCCAGTCCCGGGTCCAGGTGATCACCCAAAATTTCGCTGATACGCCCCTTCGCGCCCAGGTGCCGGGTAGGATAGTCGGTAATCTCTGCGGTGACGATCTGGCCGGAGATCGCCTTGCCCTTTTCGTTGGGCGGAATCAGAATCTGGTGGTTGATACGGCCATTGTCCGGGATCACGAAGCCGATGCCGCTCTCCTCCTGATAGCGCCCGACAATGCTGGTATTGGCCCGTTGCAGCACCTCCACGACCTTACCTTCGGGTCGACCGCGACGATCCAGACCGGTGATGGTTACCAGTACCTCATCGCCATCGAACACAAAGTTCATCTGCCGGGCACTGAGATAGACGTCGTCACCCTCGGCCAGCGGTATCGCGAAACCATAACCGTCCCGATGCCCCTGCACGCGGCAGTGCAGCAGATTCATCTTATCCACCAGCCCGTAATTCCCGCGGCGATTGACCATTAGCTG
>JAIBDN010000031.1 GCA_024686215.1 Gammaproteobacteria bacterium
AGAACTTGATCGGACAAACAGAGACAATATAATCTATTGAAATATATACAGAAAAATGAAATATACGGAGAAGGCTGAAAAAAATCAATTAGGTGGCCAAACCCCAAAAAACGGCCTGTCACGCCGGAGGTCGCGAGTTCGAGTCTCGTCCGGTCCGCCATATACGCAAAAGGCCACCCTTATAGGGTGGCCTTTTGCGTATATGGCGTTCTGGAATGTGCTCCCAGCACATCTCAGCGCTGTGTTTGCTTTAGAAACCCTGTTTAGCCTAATCCTGCGTCGGCCATTGTTCATCTATACAGGCTGGGCCCCTGTACTCCTGTGTGCCTCAATGCAGGTTTCAGGTAGGGGTTCACACTACCCGACAACAACATTTTCTACAGTAGAGCATTCTTGGGCTCCACAGCTGTGTTATTGCTCGCGCAAGCCAGGGCCTCGAAATTTCGGTATAGGCCCCTGGAGTACGAACTTCTAGCTAAGGCACAAACGAGCCGGGTTTCTGTCGTTGCGGGAACTCTTTAAAGGTTGCCTTGAACTCGGAAATCTCCACCATAGCCGGAACCAGCAGGAACAGGTGCTCTGCGCGCCACTGGTCATAGCCAGCACCCTCGTGATCCATGCGCTCGAAAGGGTCCATGCGCAGGTTGAACAGCTTGGGCAGTCGCAGCTCTACATAGGGGTCTTGCCATACGTCCAGGCCGTGGGCGCGCTGCTCGCGAAACACCATTTTCCAGTCGCCATCACGCAGGGCCACGATATCACCTGTGTCCGAGGCGTAGATAAACTCTTGTCGCGGGCCTTTATCCGTCTTACCGGTAAAGTAGGGCAGGAAATTATAGCCATCCAGGTGCACTTTATAGCTTTGGCCGTTGATTCGTGCGCCTTTCTTAAGCTTTGCCTTGACCTGATCATCGCCGGCTGCAGCCGCCAATGTGGGCATCCAGTCCATCATGGCAATTATTTCATTGGATACCTGTCCGGCCTTTATCTGGTCCGGCCAGCGCACCATCATGGGAACACGGTAGCCGCCTTCCCAGTTAGAGTTTTTCTCCCCGCGGTACGGGGTGTATCCGCCGTCAGGCCATAGCGCCAATTCAGCTCCGTTGTCCGTGGCGTACATTACCAGGGTGTTTTCGGTGATGCCCAGGTCATCCAGCTTGGCCAGTAGTTGACCGACATGGCCATCGTGCTCAGCCATGCCGTCAGCGTACAGTCCCTGGCCGGTCACGCCTACCGACTCCGGCTTGAGTCGTGTCCATACGTGCATGCGCGTGGCGTTGAACCAGACGAAGAACGGTTTCTTCTTGGCGTGGGCTTTGTCGATAAACTTGAGCGATGCGGCCAGGAATTCCTCATCCACCGTCTCCATGCGTTTCTTGTTAAGTGGGCCTGTGTCCTCGATCTTGCCATCGGCAAAAGATTTGATAACTCCGCGTGGGCCAAAACGTTTTTTGAACGCGGGATCTTTCGGGTAATTGGGGTGTTCGGGCTCGTCCTCGGCATTCAGGTGGTAGAGGTTGCCGAAGAATTCATCGAAGCCATGGTTGGTCGGCAGGTGTTCGTCACGATCCCCCAGGTGGTTTTTACCGAACTGTCCGGTCACATAGCCCTGGTCTTTCAGTAGTGTGGCGATAGTCGGATCTTCTTTCTGTAATCCTTCTTCGGCCCCCGGCAACCCAACCTTGGTAAGGCCGGTGCGCATCGGGTGTTGCCCGGTGATGAAGCCTGCGCGACCCGCCGTGCAGCTTTGTTCGCCATAGGCGTCAGTAAAAATGATGCCCTCAGCCGCTATACGGTCGATATTTGGTGTGCGGTAACCCATGCGGCCCATGTTGTAGGCGCTGATATTGTAGGGTCCAATGTCGTCACCCCAGATAATCAGTATATTGGGTTTGTCCTGCCCCAGTGCCAGGCTGTTGCATATCAACAACAGTGCTGCCACTGAAAATCTACCGATCTTGCTAAGCATTTTCGCTTCTCCGCGTTGGATGTGGTGTCTGTACCATCTCGTTAGTTATCTATTATGCGCACGTGTTAGTGGGCTAGGTTACTCCCTCTAATCGTAAGTTCAAAAATAGATTTTCAGTATAGCCTACCTGATGGATCTCGAGATGCAGCCTTTTCCCTCTCATCTTTACGCAAATCCTATATCGCGAATACGGGTCAGCGTTTCCTTATACGCGCGGTCTCTTCGTTATCAAGCTAGCACACTGCGACTGATGAGCTCTTTCATGATTTCACTGCTACCGCCATAAATGCGTTGCACACGCGCATCCACAAAGGCGCGGGATACCCCGTATTCGCGCATGTAGCCATAGCCGCCGTGCAGTTGCAGGCAGATGTCTGCAACGCGGCCCTGCATTTCCGTTGCTGAGAATTTGGCCATGCTGACTGTCGCGACGTCCAGTTCTCCGTCCATGAACAGGCGTTTACACTCCTCGACGAACGAGCGGTGAATGCGCGCATCTGTCGCGGCCTCGGCCATTTTGAATTTGGTATTCTGTAAATCCGCGAGAGGGCCGCCGAAGACTTGGCGTTCTTTCACATATTCCACGGTGTCGGCCAGGACACCCTCGGCGGCAGCGACTGCGCCAATCGCCAATGCCAGGCGCTCTCTCTGTAGCTCGCCCATTAATACCGCAAAACCTTTGTCCAGTTCACCCAGGATGGCACTGGCGGGTACACGAACATCCTCAAAAAATAATTCAGATGTGTCGCTGGCATGCAGTCCGATTTTCTCCAGATTGCGGCCGCGTTGAAATCCGGGCGTATTCGTATCCACCATGAACAGGGTTGTCCCCTTGGCACCGGACACCTCCAGATTGGTGCGCGCCACGACGATGACCATGTCGCAGTGCTGTCCGTTGGTAATGAATGTCTTTGACCCGTTGATCACGTAGTCGTCGCCGTCTCGCTTGGCACTAGTACGTACGCCCTGCAAGTCGCTTCCCGCACCTGGCTCCGTCATAGCGACTGCTCCGACGCATTCTCCGCTCACCATTTGCGGGAGATAGCGTGATTTTTGTTCTTCCGACCCACAGTTGAGAATGTAGTGAGCAACGATGTCGGAGTGCACAGCCATCGGACCACCCACTGCGCCACAGTTAGCCTTGGAAAACTCTTCCTGTATCACCATGGAAAACAGAAAGTCGGTACCAAAGCCGCCATAGGTTTCCGGGATATCGACCGCCAGTAGCCCCTGTTCACCGAGCTTGTTCCATAGTTCTCGGGGAAAAATCTCATCGTGCTCCCACTGTTCGTAGTTCGGGATGACTTCTGCTTCAATAAAGCGCTTCACGTTTTCCCGGAACAGTTCCATTTCTTCATTCATAGTAAAATCTCCTAAAAACCAGCTGGGGTAGGGCGCAGGGTGGTAGCTGTAATAGGCGCCCCTAACAATCTGTTTGCAAAAACTTACAAGGCGACCAGTGCCTCACCAACGAGGGTTTGTTCACCATCGGCCTTGGCAGCCTGTATTTCACAGCGGGCCAGGGTCTCTCCATTGTGCTCGATCAACTCAACGACAGTGCCTGAGCAGGTGATGACATCCCGTAGCTGGGTGATCGTGGCAAAACGATTACCGAACTTGCGCAATTGAGATTGCGGCTGCCAATTGGTTAGCATTCGGCCCAGGTAAGCCATGGACAGCATGCCATGGGCGAATACATCGGGCATTCCCGCTTTCTTGGCAAAATCGATATCGATGTGTATCGGATTGTGGTCGCCCGAAGCCCCTGCATATAGCGCCAGGGTAGTGCGGCTAATGGGTGGCAAGGCCAGGCTGGGAATCACGCTGCCTACGATTATTTCTGACATGATAAATTCTCCGTTGCTGGGTTAGTTTCTATAGACGATGGTTTGTTTGGCCTTGCCAACCAGTTCACCGTCCTGATTGGTGTAAGCACTTTCCTGTTCGATGAACTCCAGGGCACCACCTTTCTTGTCAAACATGTTGAGTATCTTGCTGGTTTGCGTAATCCGGTCTCCCGCATAGACCTGCCCCAGGTATTCAAATTCCTGGGAGCCGTGTAAAACTTTCCCAATGTCCATCTGCAACATATCGAGCATGGGCAGAAACTCGGGACCGTCCAGATCTATAGAAAACATAAAAGTGGGGGGCGCTGGCAGTGCTTTGTATCCAGCTGCCTGTGCGGCTTTCTCGTCCGTATAGATGGGGTTGGTTTCACCGATCGCCTGGGCAAAGAACTTCAGGCGTCCTTTTTCCACATCCACAGTGAACGGGGTGAATTCGTGTCCAATTTTGCTTTTGTCCAACATCATAAACTCCTGTACATAGTGACTACGACGGCGCCGCCCAGACCCAGGTTGTGCTGCAGGGCGACATTCGCCCCGGCTACCTGGCGCTGACCTGCACTACCGCGTAGTTGGTTTACCAGTTCATAGCATTGGGCCAGGCCCGTTGCACCTATAGGGTGCCCCTTGGACATTAGGCCGCCGGAAGGGTTGACCACAAATTTTCCGCCGTGGGTATTATCACCGGCGTCAACAAATGCGCTTGCGCCGCCCTCGGCACAAAGACCAAGCCCCTCATAGGTAATCACTTCATTAACGGTGAAGCAGTCGTGTAGCTCGACTACATCGACGCCTTCCGGGCCGATACCGGACTGCTCATAGACTGCCTGGGCTGCCCGTGCAGTCATGTCGGCGCCCACCAGGTTGATTGGATTGTCCCAGGTGGCGGGTGTGTCCGTGGCCATGGCCTGGCCAATGATCTCCACAGTGCCGTCGATGCCGTGACGCCTGGCAAAATCCTCGCTGCAGATAACGGCGGCACCTGCACCACAGGTGGGCGGGCAGCACATTAGACGCGTCAGGTAATCCATGTACATAACCGGCGCGGCCATCACCTCTTCTACGGTCAATTCACTGGTAAACAGGGCAAACGGATTGGCTGCGGCGTGATTACGGGTCTTTACGGCTACCTTGGCGAATAAATCGGCTGAGGCATCGTATTTCTGCATATAGTCGTGACCGGCGGCGCCAAAGCAGCGCAGGGCCAGGGGGGCTTCTGGGTATTCCTTATCATCGAGCACCTTGAGAAAGTTCTCGAAAGGCGACTCGCGATCTTCCCAGGCGGAACCCAGCGCACCGGGTTGCATCTCTTCGAAGCCAAATGCCAAGGCACACTCAACGGCACCACTGGCGACTGCTTGTCGCGCCAGGAATATGGCAGTGGAACCCGACGAGCAGTTGTTGTTGACGTTGACCACCGGAATGCCGGTCATAAACGCATCATAAAGCGCATGCTGAGCGCAGGTGGAGTCACCGTAGATGTAGCTGCCATAGGCTTGTTCTATCAGTTGCGGACCAATTCCGGCTTCCGCTACCGCGGCCTTGATCGCAGTTGATGCCATCTCCCGATAGGGGCGTTGTTGGCCGGGTTTGGCGAATTTCACCATGTCCACGCCGGCTACCATTACTTTAGTCATGACTGTTCTCCTATCTGTACTAGAGCTTAATGCCCAGGTTGCCGAATACGGGTCCGAATGTATCCTGTATAGAGATGGGGTGCTGGGCATCGGAGAAATCCCCGATTTGCTCCCAGGCCGCGTCGATAGCCTCTGCACTCAACTCCGCTTTAGGGTCGAAACATGCGCCCTGGCTGCGCTCCCAGCGCAGTTTGGAAACCCAACCGGCACCGACTTCAAACAGAGAACCGTTCTCTTCGCTTTCCTCGGCGCATAGCTTGACCACCAGAGGCGTTACGAATTCAGGTTTAAGGGCTGCAACGACCTCTTCGGGTAGAATCGTCTCGGTCAGGCGCGAACCTGCTACAGGAGCTACAACATTCGCCTTGATGCCTTTCCTGGCACCTTCGATCGCCAGGGTGTTGGTGAAGCCAATCAAGCCACGCTTGGCAAAAGAATAGTTGGCCTGGCCGAAATTGCCATAGATGCCGGCCGCGGATGCAGTATTTACGATACGCCCGTAACCCTGCTCCAACATGATAGGCCAGGCAGCTTTGGTTACCTTGTAGGCGCCCAGTGCGTGCACACGGTAAATCAGGTCCCAGTCTTCATCAGTCATCTTGGCAAAGCTGGCATCGCGCAGGATGCCGGCATTGTTAACCACCACATCTACGCGGTCATAGTTGTCCATAGCGGTGCGAATAATCGCCTCACCGTCTTCTACCGAGTCGTAGTTGGCGACAGCTTCGCCACCGGCAGCAACGATTTCAGCAACGACACTATCGGCAGCTTCGCTACTTTTGCCCTCGCCATGGCCGCCGCCGCCCAGGTCGTTTACCACTACCTGGGCGCCGCGCCGTGCGAACTCCAGCGCGTGCGATCTGCCCAGTCCTGCGCCTGCTCCGGTGATTACTACTACCTTGCCGTCAAATCTCATGGTATCGGTCATCGCTTGAAACTCCTTATCCGGTTGCAATGAGGGCGACTATGCCGATTTGAGGTCGAGTCGGGCAGGACCATTCTGCTCTTTTGAGTTGATCATTTTTATTATGCAGGTTGAATATAAGCGAAGTAGCGGTGCGCGGATGGTCTGCGTCTCCAAGCCCAGGGCAAGCTCTTTGTCTATAGAGATGGCGCAATGCCAGTCGAGTTATTGCACAGTGGCTAATTTCTCGCACAGCTGTCTGGCTCCCAGCAGCACCCGCGCAGTGGGCCGTTGCACATAATCCGGGGGAATAAAGAACAGGTGCTGGTTACGCACCGCAGTCAGTGATGGGTAGCTGCGCCAGTTATCCAGCCATTCAGGCCTGGCGGTATCCATGCCACTGGCGACAATGGCATCCGGGTCCCTGGCCAACACCGATTCGATATTGATTTTGGGCGCCAGGGTGGTGGCGTCGGCAAAGGCATTGGTGCCGCCGCACAGTTGCAGTAGCTGGCTGATCAGGTGTTCGCCGTTGACCGTCTGCAGGGGCTCGTTCCATATCTGGTAGAAAACAGAAACCGGGTTATCGCGCGAGTATTGTTGCTGCAGCGTATGTAAAGCACGCTCTATGCGTTGCGCCTCCACCTCGCTGATGTTTTCAGTTCCCGCCAGTTTACCAATCGCGCGGATGGTGTAGGGGATGTCGCGCAATTTACGCGGCTCGCTGACGAACACTGGAATGCCCAGTCGTTCAAAGGTCGCGAGGGTATCCATGCCATTACCGGACCCCCACAGCAGCACCAGATCGGGTTGCAGGGCGACCAGTGATTCCAGGCTCCAGGATTGGAAGTTGCCTATTCGGCTTATGCTCTTTGCCTGCTCCGGGTAGTCGCTGTAGCTGACCGTGCCCACCAACTTGTCACCGGCGCCGGCACTGAAGACATTCTCTGCTATGTGTGGCGCCAATGCCACGATACGCTGCGCCGGTGATGTCAGGTGTACTTCGCGATTATTGAAATCCAGTACACTGATCTCCGCCAGAGCCGAACTGTTGCCGCCGGCTGCAAGGCAAATCAGGGCGGTCAGCAGCCAGGTGTATTGTAGCGCTTTGGCTGTCACTGGATTACCAACGGAATGTCGAGTTTGGGGTGTTTGCTTACGGTGACATCTACGGCAAACACCTCGCGAAACATGTCGGGCGTAAAAATTTTTGTCGGTGTGCCCATTGCACGCTGTCGTCCATCCTGCAGCACCAGGCACAGGTCCGTGTAGCGCGCGGCCAGGTTGAAGTCATGCACAATGATCACCACGGCACAGCCCTGATCGGCCAATGTTCTCACGCTGTGCATGATCAGCTTCTGGTGCGATAAATCCAGGGCCGAGGTGGGCTCATCCAGCAACAGCAGCCGCTGCGCTGCGTCCTGCGTTCGCCAGACCTGCGCGAATACCCGGGCCAGTTGCACTCTCTGTTTTTCGCCACCGGAGAGCTGCGTGTAAAGACGCTCGCGCAGGCTCTGGGTATCTGTCGCATCCAGTACGGCATTTACTACCTGCGCGTCTATTGCGCTTCCGGAGTCATGTGGGGTGCGTCCCAGTAACACCACTTCCTCGACCGTATAGGGAAAGTTCAGCGATGAGTGTTGGGGAAGTACGGCCTGGGCTCTGGCGCGCTGTAAAATAGGCCATTCATACATGGGCCGGTCGCCGAACAGGTATGCACCTCGACTCAGGCTGGTCGAGCCACACAGCAGATTCAGCAAGGACGTCTTTCCGGCTCCGTTAGGGCCGAGAACGCCCAGGATCTGGCCAGGCTCGAGCTGCAGGTTGATGTCATGCAGCAGGTCTTGGCCCCAGGGGGCGGCGTATGCCGAGTTCAGGGATAACAGCATGTTTATTGCATCCCGTACTGATAGCGCCTGCGCAGCAGGGAGATAAAGAAAGGCACGCCGATTAGCGCCGTTACCACGCCCACCGGAAGCTCGGAAGGCGCCATGACGGTACGTGCCAGGGTATCGGCCACCAACAACAGGCTGGCGCCGGCCAGGGCGCAGGCGGGGATCAGGGTGCGATGATCGGGGCCGGTCAGCAGGCGCACAATGTGCGGTACCACCAGCCCCACAAACGCGATGGTGCCGGCGAGCGCCACGCTGGCACCCACACCAACCGCTACCCAGGTAATTAAGCCCCATTTCACGCGATCGACGTCAATGCCCAGGTGGCGCGCTTCAGATTCGCCGAGTAACAGTGCGTTAAGGGCGGGCGCAAAGCGGGGCAGGGCAAGCAGTACTGCTGTACAGATAATCCCGGCGATAAGCAGTCGTGGGTAGTTGGCCCCATCGAGCCCACCCATGCGCCACAGGCTGATGCGCCGTAGCATGTCGTTGCTGGCATGGTACTCCAGCAGGCTGCCGATGCTGCCTGCCAGAGCGGTCACCGCGATACCTGCCAGCAACATGGTAGCCACTGAGGTGCCATTAGCGGATTGCGCCATGCGATACACCAGGACCACTGTCAGTAGTCCGCCGAGGAAGGCCCCCACTGAGACCAGGCTGAACCCTAGATAGCCACCGACGCTGCCACCGGCGGTAACGATAGCGAGGCTGGCACCCAGTGAAGCACCGGCAGTCACACCGATCAATGAAGGGTCTGCCAAAGGGTTGCGAAACAGGCCCTGGGTAGCAGCGCCAGTGCTCGCCAGCACCGCGCCCACCAGGGCTGCCAGTAGCGCGCGCGGTAAGCGAATCTGCCCGATGATGACCGTGGCCTGGCTGGGCTCGCCGCCGCTGGCAAACGTGATAATGGCGGATAGGGTTTCGGCGATGCCAATGCTGACGGTGCCATTACAGATCGCCAGCAGCAGACAAAGGGGCAATAAAAGTGCGAATGCCAGAAGTACGCGACGGGCGCGCAGGCTGCGTGAACAGGGAGTTGGGCTCCCGCTAATAGTCAACACCGCGGCGCGCCTTGATGCCGTTGTTATAGGCGTGCCTGATTTCCTTCACCTCAGAGACCGTGTCCATCACGTCCTGCAAGGCCGTGCCGCCACCGCGACCGGTAACCACCACGCTCTGCTCGCGCGGACGCTGTTTAATGGCAGTGATAATCTCCGACTCAGGCAAATAGTCAAAGGCGATCATGTAGGTGAGTTCATCCAGTATCACCAGATCATAGCTGGGATCCTGCAGCATGGGGATGACTATCGCCCAGGTTTTTTTTGCCGCGGCAATGTCGCCACTGCGATCCTGGGTGTCCCAGGTGAACCCGGTACCCATCTGGTAGAAATCTACCTGTGGGCAGTGATCGCGCAGATAGATTTCTTCACCGGACAATTGCTGGCCCTTGATGAACTGCACTACGCCTACTTTCATGTCGTAGCCCAATGCGCGCATCACCATGCCGAAGGCTGAACTGGTCTTGCCTTTGCCATTGCCGGTGATCAGAATGGCGACACCACGCTCGGTATCTGCGGCCTCGATCTGAGCATCTACATTGGACTTTTGTTTCTGCATGGCGGCCTTGTGTTTAGCGCCTTTTTTGTCCTCGTGGTTGTCTTCGCTCATAGCCATTTCCTAGAAGGAATATCTCACGCCGGCATAACCGGCTGCGCCTGATGTGTTATAGGTAGGAACCTCGACGTAATCTTCGTCGGTAAGATTTTCTACCCGTCCGTATATCTCCAGACTGTCCAGTATACGGTAGCTGGCATTGAGGTCGAGGACCTCATAGTCATCAACTTCACCATTGAACTCATCGGGCACGTCGCGGGATACGCGTAAATTCAGGTTAACCGTGAGGCGACCATTCCATGGGCGGAAACTCAGTCCCAGATTGGCCATATGCTCGGGTACCCGCAGACGCGCCTCGCCATCAGCATCTTCTGTGTCTGTATAGGTGTAGTTGCCACTCACAGCCAGCGCCATGGGTAACGGAAGCTCGCCGACTAGTTCAACGCCCTGCGAAGTGGAATCGCCATTGCCTTGCAGATAGCCGGAGAAATTCAGGTTGTCGAAATAGATCTCATCGTCAACACTCTGGTCAAAATAAGTCGCTTCAGCAAACCAACCACTGTTTGCATAGTAGCCAACACCCAGGTCATAGCCTTCACTGGTTTCTGCATCGAGTGTTGTGCCAGAAGCCGGCGGGGAGGCAAAGGGTCCAGTGTTGTAGGATATTTCATACAGGCTGGGGGCGCGGAAGCCGGTACCGTAAGCGCCTTTAAACTTCAATTCACCGTCACCAAGGCCCAGCAAATAGGCGGCACTGGTCCGGTAGGTGGTTTCGGAGCCAAAGTCGTCATTGTCATCATACCGCGCACCTGCGGTGACATAGAAATTGTCCAGAAAGTTGCCCTGGTATTCCAGGTAATAACCCGTCTGGTCCCTGTCCGGATCGATGTCGTCGTCGTCCATGGATTCATTTTTCCACTCCAGACCATAGACTAATGCAAGGGCATCCGAATTGCGCCAACTGCCCAGGTACTCGGCTTTTTCTTCTTCGCTTTCGAACTTCAAAACCTGTTCGCCATCGGAGTAAAACTTACGCTCTATGTTGTTGTTGCTGTAGGCCAGTTGGTTGGAAAAATACTCTCCCTCGTGCGACAGCACGCCGCGCCATGCTTCTTGTGTGTAGTCATCGCGGCAACGATCGGAGCGTGAGAAATCCGCAGTGAAGCAGTCGTCGTAGTCGTTTTCACCATCAATATAGTGCCCCACCAGCTCAGCCCTCAGGCTATCGTTGATGTTCCAGCCACCACGGCCGTGTACTGTGGTGTTTTCATAGCCATCATCATCGCGCAAATCCGCGTCGGTGGTCTTGCTGTTAAAACCGTCTGTTTCAAAGTTGGAGCCGGACAGGGAAAAATCAAGCTTCTCGCTGCCACCGCCCAGATGGCCGGCATATTGCTGCGTGCCATAGCGGCCATATTCTCCGCTGACGCCACCACTCAACCCGGGTTCACCGCGCCGGGTGCTAACTGCCACCACACCACCGGCGTCGGCGCCGTACATCAGGCCCTGGGGGCCGCGCAGGATTTCGACCCGTTCTATGCCGGCGCTGGCGAGTTGCTCAAAATGCGGTGCGCCTTGTGTGCCTGAAGAATCGGTGACATCGATGCCGTCGATTAACAGTTTGGTGCGAAAGCCATTCTCGCCGCGTATACGCAATGATGTCGCCTTGCCTGCTCCGCCGGTGTTGCTGACCGAGATAGCGGGTTCGTAGCGCAGTACATCTGCCAGATTGAGAAATCCGCGCTCCTGTATGGTCTGTTCAGTCACCACCGACACAGAGGTGCCAATCTGGCGCAGGGGCATCGCTACTCTTGAGGAGGTTACTATGATTTCTTCCAGTCGGCTGTTTTCCGCGGTTGCCGGAATGGCTTGCGCACAGGCCAGGGCCAGTGCAGTGATGGGGAAAAATTTGTTCATGATGGATCCTCGATTGTCCAATAGTGGGCAATGAGGGAGGGGGCAGCAGGACAGGACACCCAGGGTGTCTTGTATGCTCACATGAAGCCCTCCGCTTCATTGATTACGCGTGTATCAGGCAGGTGTCGGGCTTACAGCAAAGCTGTTTACCGTTGCGGGGGCAGCGGTGGAATTGGCCAGGGGCCTCACCACACTTCCCATTTAACCTGCGCGGCATGCTTTAACACACGGCAGGCACCTGAGACGGGGCGCCACCTTACGGAAGGGTACTGGCAATGTCAATTTGATAGAAACAGCATGGGGTGCTTCTAAAACCGGGCCGATAGTGTGTTGTCGGGGCTTGCGTCTAAATATGGCAGCAGTATTTCCTCGTAAACCAGTGCCTTTTGTTCTCCAGTTGATCAGCACGTAGACTAGGCGTACACGATCAGGAGATCCACCGATGCATCTAGCTTTCAGCTCCATGAATACTCTGAACGATCCCCACCCGGCGGAACTGGCCGTGGCATTGGAGCAGCGCGGATTTGAATCACTGTGGTATGGCGAGCATAGCCATATACCCGCGTCGCGCAGTACGCCCTATCCTCCGGGCGGTGAGATGCCCGATCCCTATAAGTTGATGCTCGACCCCTACCTGTCGTTGATGACCGCGGCTAATGCCACCAGCACTTTGCGACTGGGTACCGGTATTGCGTTGCTGATGGAGCGGGATATTTTTTCCCAGGCCAAGACCATTGTCACTCTTGATCATCTATCTGGCGGGCGGGTGATGATTGGTACCGGCGTGGGTTGGAACCAGGAAGAGTATGAAAACATCAATGCGCATCCATTCAATAAACGCTATGCAGTGTTGCGCGAGACCGTAGCGGCAACCCGTGCCTTGTGGCGTGATGATGAGGCCGAGTACCACGGGCAATATATCGATTTTGATCCGGTGTGGGCCTACCCCAAGCCACTGCAGGTGGGTGGGCCTCCAGTGTTCCTGGGTGCCATGGGGCCACTGGGGCGCAGGCACGCCGCAAGTTGGGCAGACGGCTGGTACCCGGTCGATGTTGCCATGGGTGACGTGGCGGCTACGCTGGCCGCATTTCGCGAAGAAGTGCGTCAGGCCGGGCGCGATGCAGAGGATGTGGAAATTAATATCCAGATTATGGACACCAGTAATCTCGACAAGCTCAAAGAGTACCGCGACATGGGCGTGCAGCGCGCCACCATCGGGGTATCCATGGACAGCTGGGATAAACCGGAGCAGGTGATGCCGATGATTGACCGTTACGCCGCGGTGATTCCTGAACTGGGCGGCTGAAGAGGTGAGTCGAAGATGAGTAAACTCAGTGATACACAGTTGCGCGCCAGCGCCGACAAGTTGATCGCCGCCCACCACGCAGCGTCGTTAAGCAACGAGTGGACCTCCTTTGTCGAAGAGCTCTATGCAGGCGATTGTGTCTATACCTGTGAATACGCCGGTGTCATGCAAGTCACGGCGAATGGCATCGACGAGATCAAAGCCACCCACTATGGGCGGGATATGCTGGTAGGCTGGGAAGGGTGGACCTTTCCCTATAGGGGTGTCTACACAGGAGAGGATAATCGCTTGATTACGCACTGGATGAATCGCGGCCCTGGTCAGCGCGTAGATGGTTCTTACTACGAGACACCCGGGGTGTCGTTTATTACTCTGGACAGCGACGCCATGATTTGTCGCCAACACGACATGTTTGACCTGGCCCATCAGATGCGTCTGTGTGATGACCTGGAGGAGGCCGGCTTGTTATCGCCGCAGCTCAAAGCCCAGTGGGTGTTGCCAATGAAGGCCAGGCTGCAGCAACAACTAGCTGCTAACACTGGCGCATAGCTGTTTAACTGCGCTGGCCATCAACCCATGCCGCCCCAGGCTCTGGGCATTTGCATATTCAGTCGCTCCATACCGCCGTTAACGCCGAGAATTTCTCCGGTGACATAACTGGCTGCCGGTGAGCATAGGTACAGTGCACCCAGGGCAATGTCTTCTACTTCTCCCAGGCGCGCCATGGGCGTGAGATCAACCATGGTGTGTTCTATTTCCTCGGTCAGCACAGTATTCAGCGCGTCGGTTCGCGTCGAGCCTACGGCAATGGCATTGACCCGAACTTTTGGTGCGAATTCCTGGGCCAGTTCCTGGGTCAGCATTGACAGGGCGCCTTTGGCGGTTCCGTAAGCGGCGAAGCAGGGGGTCGGTTTGTGGCCCGCAATGGACGAGATGTTGAGGATAGCGCCGCTGCCACTGTGCTCAACCATGAGTGGCGCACAGATGCGCGACATCTCAAATGCGGTGCTGACATTAAAGCGAAACGCGCTTTCGAAATCTTTAGCGGTGGTACGGGCCACCGGTTTTGGGGGGAATCCCCCGGCATTATTGACCACGATGTCGATACGCCCGAATTCAGCCATGCTGGCATCGACCAGTTGCTGCAGTTGAGCAAAATCCAGCACGTCGGTAGGTACCACCAGTGCACGCCTTCCCAGGGCGATAATGTCCTTGGCTACCTGGTGCAAGTCTGACTCCGTGCGCGCAGCCAGTACTACGTCCGCCCCGGCCTCGGCAAAGGCCCTGGCGATACCCGCGCCGATGCCTTTTCCGGCGCCGGTAATCACCGCTACTTTATTACCCAGACGAAATTGGTCGATGATGGACATGTGTTTCTCCCATTATTTGATGTACGAGTGCAGCAGGGATAATGCCAGATCAGGTGGATCGAGTCAGCGCAGTTCCAGGCTCTTTTGTCCGATAGTAGGCGGTGTTCCGCGTTGCTCCACTCCTGCCGCGCCGCTGATTGGGCTGGATTGGGTGTTGAGCGCTCGCGGCAGCTCGCGCAGTGAGTTCGCGCCCCAACGGTGCTGCGGCATTTGGGACACCAGATCGTCGATATCCACCATAGACACCACACCGATAAACGGCTGTATGCCCCTGCCGCCACCGGCTTCGTTATCCCACTCTGACACTGTGCTGCCGCTCAGCCGATGCTCTCGATCGAATGTAGCCAGTAAGAACTCGCCGCGAATACGCGCCTTGCCCCAGTCGAGTGACAAAATGTCGGCGCCCATTGCGCCCAGGCGAATACCCAGGCTGTCTTCATCGACCTGCCAGTGCTCCCAGGCCATGACATAACCGCTGACGTTGGAGGAAATACGCTGGGGCGGGCCGAAAATCGCAATCACCTGTGTCAGCGACATACCTTGCTGCAACTTCTCGAGGTCGGCATGGCTGATATGGTCGCCCATGTCATAACGCCACTGGGTGCAGCCCGCCAGGCATAGCGCGACCAGGGCGATACAGCCAGTGCGCAAGCGGTTAATCGTCTTCAGGCGCATGGATGTGCGTAGAGTAATCGCTGAGGATATCGTTCTCATCGAAGAAGAATACGGCCCTGTCGTAGCGCGCGTCCACGGTAAACCGGTTGTAGAGAATGAGGATGTAGCCATTACCTTTGGTGCGTTCGAACAGGTAGTAAAGTACGGTCTCGTCTTCCAGAGAAATTAACTGGGAGGGCGGTCCCAGCAGGGCCAGGACCTCGCCGCGGGTAGAGGTACCTTTGTGCAATTGTTCGGTAATGTCCGATTGCCATTTCACTTCCACCCCGCGCTTGCTCTGGTACTGTACGCAAGCACTCAGTAGCACAGCGCACAGCGCTGCCATCAAAATGGGGCGTAATCGGTTCATCGGTGGTTTCTCCGTAGGCAAAAGTGCTGTATAGCATAGGTGAATATAAGTAGCGAAGATACGCAGCGATAGGCTAATTCGGTTCAAAATATTTTCCTTAGCTTGTTTTGTATCAAGATACTGGTCGCTCCTGCCGGTTGCGAGTACCGGGCAGTGGAATAATTGTGGCGTCTCTGCCACGCTTGCTTTTAACCGATTTTTTATAGCCATCAAAGAAGTGTCTGCAACGGAGTAATCGGATGTTTAGTACACTGGAAGTAAGCGTTAATGGGCCTGTCGGCCAGCTGTGGTTGAACCGTCCCGAGAGGCTCAATGCGCTGTCAGTCACGGTGCTGCGGGAGCTCGCGGCCGCTGCGCACTGGTTCGATCAGCAAAACGAGGTGCGGGTGGTTATCGTGGGCGGCAAGGGGCGGGCATTCTGCGCCGGGGCCGATCTCGACGGCTTTCCGGATCTGGCCGACGCCAGGGTGCGTGATGCTGCCGATGCCGGACGCATTATGGCGGATGCTCTGGAGGGCATGCGCGCGCTGAGCGTGGCGAGAATTCAGGGCTGGTGTGTCGGCGGCGGTCTGGTGTTGGCGGCCGCTTGCGATTTTCGTGTGGCGACCGGCAGTGCGCGCTTTTCGATACCGGAAATAGACCTGGGCATTCCCTTGGCCTGGGGTGGAATTCCGCGCCTGGTACGGGAGATTGGCCCCGCGCTAACCCGCGATCTGGTGCTCACTTGCCGCGAGTTTGATGCCCCGGAGGCGCAGCGTGCCGGTTTGCTCAATCGGGTCGTAGCCGAAGAGGAACTGGACATTCAGGTGGACGCACTGGCGCAGCAACTGGCAGCCAAAGCATCAACGCCGGCTGCCTCTACCAAACGCCATATCAACGCGGTAACTGCTCAAATGGTAGGTATACAGCGTTCCTGGGCTGACGCCGATGGCCTGGTAACGGCCTTGATGGACCCGGAGTGTGCGCAAGCGCGCGATGCCTATCTCAAGTCACGAAACCGTTAACACTTGCGCTACCAGGTCAGGCCGCCAGGTTTTTATTGCCGCGGCGTTTAACCGGTTTTCGGGGGTTCTTTTTGCTGACGTTTGTTGAGCGCTTTTTGCCCTGTAAATAACTGTCCAGCGTGTTGACCGCTTCATCCAGGCAGGCGCGCATCAACTCCGGATCGGGCATCATATTGCGGTCGGAGGTGAAGGTGAGGCCAATGCTATCGGCGTAGCTACTGGCGCTGAACATTAGTCCGCAACCGCTATACAGTGGCGTAATGCTGGTAAAGCCACGCAACTCCGCGCCAAGTAAATACAGCGGTTTTTCGCCACCTTGCAGTTCTGCCAGCCCCATGTTGGCGCCCTCCAGAATGCGTTGATTGAGGCTGCCCTGACGGTTGGCATTCTTACCCAGCCAGGCCAGTAACGGTGCGGGCAGGTTTTCATAGAGGGAGCGTAATTTGAAGCTGGTCAGCTCTTCATTTTCCACAGAATGTAATTCCCGGTTGGCGCTATAGATCGCTTGCAGCCTTCCTTCTGGATAAATGATTGCACTGTGTAACTCTACCTGGTTTATCGCGATGCGATTGCCGACCAGTGCGTGGGCCCCGGCATTGCGCACATTCACTTCCAGCAGTGCACGCAGCGATGCCTCTGGCATTTCACCGTGTTTTTCCAGGTAAAGGCGCATGGCCTCTCCGCAGATAGATAACACCGCGTGGCTGCTGCTGGCGCCAGGAACCAGACGCATATAGTCTTCGATCAGTTGTCGGGGATAGAAACTGCCTTCGAAAACACGCGCGGAACTCAAGGGTTCAGAAAAACGATTCACCAGGCCCGCAGGTTCACCTTCCACCGCTTCCTGCGCCATGCGGATAGACATACGCGTGGCGATTTTGGACAGCGTTCGCATGTTGCTGGCGGATTGCAGTAGCAAGCGCAGGCTTCTAATAGAATTGTTCAGCAGGCCGCGCAGTACCATTTCAGAGGGCGCTGGTGCGTGAGAGGGCAGGTGGGCAATATGCTGAGAAGCGTTCTCGTGCTGGCGGGTGTTAGGTGTATAGGCGTGCAGCGATTGCAGTAATTCCTGAGCGGTAAACTCATCCATCGCACAGTGGTGCACTTTGAAATAAATGGCGAAACTGTCTTGCGGAAAGCCTTCGACATTATCCAGGCCTTCAATAACGTAGAGTTCCCACAGGGGGCGACTCATATCCAGCGGTCTGGAGTGTAGTCGCGATACCTGAATACAGAATTGTCGCCAGTCGCCCGGTTTGGGCAGGGCGAGGTGGCGCACGTGAAAGTCCAGGTCAAACTTGTCGTCATCCACCCAGTAGGGGTAATCGATGTCGGCCGGCGTGCGCTTCACCTTCTGGCAAAATACCGGGGCGGAATTAATACGATTGCGAATATGCTCACGAATATGGGTAAAGCGTACCGGTTCCTCTCCCAGGGAAGACTGGTCGTAGAGATAAATCAGGCTGATATGGGTGGGGCTTTCGGCTTTTTCGAGAAAAAGGAAATTGGCGTCTTCGCTGTCTACCTGGTACATGTATTCGCTTCCGCAGTCATCATATGGTTGGCGCTACAGGGTATTGTCACGTAGAAATTTGGCAGATTTTTCCAGAGCCTCGCGGCTTTCCGGCAGGAATCCAAAAATCTGCCATACATGGGGCACTTTGTGCCACAGGTCCACGGTGACTTCCACGTCATAACTGTGGCCGCGTCGGGCCAGGCGCAGGCTGTCGTCCAGCAGCATCTCACTGTCGCTGACCTGTATGTACAGCGGAGGCAATCCGGTGAAATCGCCATTAATAGGCGATACCATGGGGTCCTCCGGGGCATTTTCCCCCAGGTACATGGGCCGTGGATTGATGGCGCGATTCTGGGGGGCGGGCAGCGCGGCGTCACTGGCAGCATTCTTCCAGCGCGAGGGCGCGTGATCGCTGACATCCAGCAGGGGCGACAGCATATACGCACAACCCGGCATGGGTAGGCTGCGCTGTTTAATTGCCAGCAGGGTCGACAGGGTCAACCCGCCACCGGCCGAGTCGCCTGCAATGGCTATTTTTTCCGCTGGGATACCTTGATCCAGTAGCCATTGATACGCCAGTATCGCGTCATCCAGGCAGGCGGGGAAGGGGTGCTCCGGGGCCAGTCGGTAGTACACCATGAGTGCCTTGGCGTTGGCGTTGCGGCACAGTTTGCTCACCATGGCCGAGTGTACATTGGGCATGCGGACAATAAAGGCACCGCCAGGCAGATACAGTACTACGCGTTCAGGATCAGTGCCTTCGACACCAATCCACTCTGCTTCAAACTCGGCTCCGGGTAAAGTTACTGACTCGCGTTCGGTGCCCTTGGGGATGGCCACTTTGCCCATCAGTCCATCACCGAGGCTTACCATCTGGCGAATACGATCGATTGAACCCACATATTTAAACATCGGCTTGACGCTGAGGCTCAGTTGCAGGTTGAGTAGGTCAGTTTGCCAGCTTTGCATGGGGCCGCTTGTTCTCCGTTGCCGGCGCCAATCTCTGGGCCTGGCGCTTTGGCGATGGTATTAAGTCTGAGGTAAGTGCCGATAGTATCCCTAAAGCAGCAGGGGATAAAGGTTGATTTTCTCTCGGTTTTTATACTCAAAAGCGTCCCGTCTATCCCTTTTGGGGGAAGGTGGAGTTGCCGTTATCTTTGTTATACTGCTGAGCATCCAGCGGGGCTCACCAGGAGCCTGATATTAAACTGAGAGCGTCGAGTTATGACTGAAGAAATACCTAATGCCCAGGCGCCTGCAGAGGTTCCAGCGGGCACGATAACCTCGCTTGGGCGTACCTTGAGTTCGGTGATGGACGCGGGACGGGAGATTTTGGCCCGGCGGCGCCTACCAATGCCAGTAAAAGCCAGTCCGGCTACACGTCTGGTGGAGCTGTGCCGGGAGCTGCTGGATCACCGTGGTGAGGCCTCTGGCCTGGCGTTAGCCAGTGACATTGCGCAGGCTTACTGGCAATTGCCTGACACCGAGAGGCACGCTTTTTTCCATAGTCTGGCCACGGACTTTGAAGTCGACCCGCAGCTTGTGCAAAACGCAGCTGAGCTCTACCGGGTGGAGCCTAACCAGGAGCATCTCGCCGCGATCAGTCGCGCGGTGGAGGCCCCGCGGCAGAAGTTGTTCCGCCGCATCAATATGGGCCCAGAGGGCACGGCTACGCTAGTCGCCATGCGCGGCCATCTGCTGCAGACCTTGCGTGCCAACCCGCTTTTAAAGGGCGTCGATCTGGATCTCAAACACCTGTTTATCTCTTGGTTTAACAAGGGTTTTCTGGAAATGCGACGCATTGACTGGTCGTCACCGGCAAATGTATTGGAGAAAATCATTGATTACGAGGCGGTACACGAAATCAATGGCTGGAATGACCTGCGCAGTCGCTTGCGTGAAGATCGTCGCTGTTTTGCTTTTTTCCATCCGGCGTTGGCGAACGATCCTCTGGTGTTCGTAGAGATCGCCTTTACTGAAGAGGTGCCCGGGGCGCTGGCGCCGCTATTGCAACAGGAACGCGATACCACGCTAGACCCGAAAGCGAATACGGTGGTGTTTTACTCCATCAGCAATTGCCATCCCGGGCTGGCAGGTATTTCTTTCGGTAATTTCCTGATCAAGAATGTGGTCCAGGAACTCAAGACTGAAATGCCTAACTTAAAAACCTTTGTCACCCTGTCTCCCGTGCCGGGCTTTCGCAAGTGGCTCTTGGCCACCGATTTACAGCAGCTGGTATCGCCGGAATTAGAGGCCAGGGTGAAGGAACCGATGGGGAAGGTGGTAGCAACCGAGGTCTATGACGCTCTGGTACGTCTGTGTGCCTATTACCTGTTAGAGGTGAAATCCGGTGACTTGCCCAAAGACCCGGTCGCTCGCTTCCACCTGGGCAACGGTGCGCGCCTGCACCGCATACATGGGGCTGCAGATCTGTCTGACAAGGGGCGCAAACAGTCAGCGGGTATTATGGTCAACTACCTGTATGACCTGGATAAAATCGAGGAATACCACGAGACCTATTTCGACGAGGGGGTGATTTCCGCCTCGCGTATCGTAAAGCGGTTGCTGGACTAAGGTTCAGTGCCCCGGTGGGGCTGCCTACACCATTGCCATACGGCGGCGCAGGAAAGCGATCTGGGTGGCCAGGGGAAGTTGCTTGGGGCACATATCTTCACATCCCAGTAGCGTCATGCAGCCGAAAACACCAGAGTCGTCACCTACCAGTTGGTAGAACTGGGCGTCGCTGCGTTGATCGCGTGGGTCCAGTTGAAAACGGGTTATCTGGTTGAGGCCCACGGCACCTATAAAGTCCTCCCTCATCAGCGCCGTGCCGCAGGCGGCTATGCAGCAACCGCACTCTATACAGCGTTCCAGTTCGTACAGTTGCTCGGCCAGTTCCGGCTCCATGGTCTGTTCCAGCGAGTCAATATCAGCATTTTCGAGTCCCTGGCTGTGTACCCAGGTTTCCAGTTGCTCTGACATTCCGCGCATCCACTTGCCGGTATTCACCGACAAGTCGCCTATGAGCTCGAAGGCAGGCAGGGGTGCCAGGGTAATGTTGTCGGGAAGATCCTTGGTCAGGGTGCGACAGGCGAGCCCCGGTCGGCCATTGATAATCATCCCGCAACTGCCGCAGATTCCCGCGCGGCAGACAAAGTCAAATTGCAGCGAAGGGTCGTGGTTTTCCCTGATTTCGTTCAGCGCTATGAACAGGGTCATGGCATCGGCTTCTTCCAGTTCGAAGGTTTGCAGGTGTGCCTCGCTCAAAGGGTCGCAGGGGTTGTGGCGCAGGATGTGAATGTACAGGGTGCGGCCTACCTGCTGTACCGGTATTGCACTCATTCCTCATCACCCAGGCGCTGGTTAGTGCCTCGCAGATGCTCGGGCAGCAGTTGCTTGAACGGCATCACCGCCTCCTGTTGCTGGTAGCGGTCTGCAGGCCCTAACTCGCCCAGCAATGTATCAATCTGTTGTTGCCGACGCGCTGTATCCGGGTGGTCTATATAGTCTCTGGCGCCGTAGCCGCGCCAGCCCGGTGGAATTTCCATACGCATAATATCCAGGTCTTCGTAATTCAATGTGGGCAGGTCAGCCTCTGCATCGGGCCAGCTGGCCAGTGTGCGACGCATCCAGTCGAGGTCATTGCGCTGGGGGTAATCCGCGCGAAAATGCGCGCCCCGGCTTTCATTGCGTTGCAAGGCGCCGTAGGCTACACATTGAGCGAGCTTTAACATGCGCTGCACACGGTAGGCAGCGACCAGTTCGGGATTAGCGCCCGCGGCACTGCTGCGCAGGCGTATATTGCGACTGCGCCGCTGTAAATCCTGCAATGTCGTCACTGCCTCCTGCAGGCGCGGCTCGTCGCGAAAAATCCCTACGTTGGCGGTCATGGTCTCCTGCATTTGCTTCATCAATGCAAAGGCACTCTCGTTACCAGCGGGGTCGGCGATGATGCCAAGCTGTTGCTGTTGTTGTTTGCCAAAATGCTCCACCAGTGATGTGGAAATATTCAAAGCGCCGTCAGCGGAGTCGCAAAAATCCGCCATGCTCTCGCCCACGATCATGCCAGCGACCACGGTTTCCGCCACGGAATTGCCGCCCAGGCGGTTGAAACCATGCATATCCCAGCAGGCTGACTCGCCGGCGGAAAACAGGCCGCGTAGCTGCGGGCTTTCGCCGCGATGATTGGTGCGCACCCCGCCCATGGAGTAGTGCTGAGCCGGACGCACGGGAATCAGGTCATGTGCCGGGTCTACGCCAAGGAAATATTGACAGATTTCCTTAACCTCACGCAGCTTGGTATTGATGTGTTGTGCACCCAGTAGGCGAATATCCAGCCACAGGTGTTCACCAAAACGACTTTGCGCGGCATGGCCGGCTGTAATATGTTCTTCCATACGGCGCGATACCACATCGCGGGAAGCCAGCTCCGCCTTTTCCGGTTCGTAGTCCGGCATGAAACGGTGTTGGCTACCGTCGAGCAACAAGCCTCCATCTCCGCGACAACCCTCCGTGACCAGGATGCCAGCGGGAAAGATACCGGTGGGATGAAACTGTATGGCTTCCATATTGCCCAGGGTGGCGATACCGGTTTCCAGGGCGATGGCGGCACCCATTCCCTCGTTGATAATGGCATTGGTTGAGACGCGGTAAATACGACCAAAACCGCCAGTGGCAATGCAAGTGGCTTTCGCGACATACGCCAGTAATTCACCGGTCATCAGGTTGCGCACGATGGCACCACAGCAGCGCCCGTCTTGGTGAATCAGTGCTATCGCTTCCATGCGCTCGTGCACTGGGATATTGGCGGCAATGGCCTGGTTGCTCATGGTATAGAGCATGGCGTGGCCGGTGCCGTCTGCGACATAACAGGCGCGCCACTTTTGCGTGCCTCCGAAATTGCGGCTGGTAATCAGGCCATGGGCCTCATCTTTCTCGGTGATGGTTTGCTTCTCGCCATTGACAGTGATCTGGCGGTCGCCGCGCTGTACGCGATTCCAGGGGACACCCCAGGCGGCCAGTTCACGTATGGCTTTGGGGGCGGTATGGGTAAACATGCGCACGACGTCCTGGTCTGCGCCCCAGTCACTGCCGCGCACGGTATCGGTAAAGTGAATATCCTCATTGTCGCCACTGCCGCCCAGGCAGTTACCCAGGCTTGCCTGCATGCCCCCCTGTGCGGCGGAGGAGTGCGAGCGCTTGGCTGGCACCAGACTCAGAACAATGACCTCTTGGCCGCGCCGCTTGGCGCCTATGGCCGCACGTTGCCCCGCCAAACCTCCGCCAATTACCAGAACATCGGTATAAATTATCTGCATGGGCTAGTTACTCACCGGGTGATTGGACTCTGTCGCGGGGACATAACGTTCGCCCGCGCGGTCGGCGTGCTCGTAGCCAATCTTCATATAGGTGACCAGTGAGGCGCTACCCAGGCACAGGAAAAAGGCAATCACACACCACATGGCGAGTTTGAGACGCTTGCGCGCTAAGGCGGCACTGGCTGCCTTGAACGGCCACCATTTCATTGCCAGGCGATACATGCCAATGCCCGCGTGCAGGTGCACTGAAATCAGTAGCAGAACATACAGTATCCAGAAACGGCCGGTCCACACCCTGTCGGAAGAAGCGTAGGGGCCTATATTGTCTGGCTGCACAAACACCACATACAGGTGACTGGAAGCCAGGAAGAACATGGCAAAACCGGTGATAACCTGAACGTACCAAAGGGTGGTGTCGGCGTGTCGCATGGCTCCCATATGGCGGTGGAAGCTGTGGTATTGGCGGTAACTGCCGGGAAACTTACGTAACGCCAGGATGGCATGTACAGCGATCAGCACGAAGATCGCAGCGACAGCGCCGGACACCAGCAGCGGGTAGGGCTTGTCGAAGATGTGGGCCCCTTCGAACATGCGCGTCACCCACAGCATGGCATCTTTGCCCAGAAGAATACTGGACTCGAAAAACATATGCCCCCAGATGAACAGGACCAGTAACAAGCCTGTGAGACTCTCTAGCAGGTCCATGCGAGCGGGCCATAGATTCAGCTGTTTTGACATCGACAAGTTATTTCCGAATAGCGTAATGTTATCAGGTTAAATGCGAACAACGCTGCTGCCTGCATGTCCACCCTATGATAATAGACGATGATTTGAGCGTTGGGAGTTGTCATGGCTCAATACTTTGGCTTTTAGCCGCTTAGGCCCGAATTCCCTTCTGCACGCACCGCCGTGGATAATTGGTTACAATGGCGCTTCGCACACCGCTAATACTTAAGCCAGGTTCTTACATGTCCGAGGATAAACTCATACCCAGCGTGCAAATTCCCAGTGGCGAGAAGTTCGTCAACGACCGGGGGATCACCGCGATCAAGGACGGTATTAAAGCCAGTAATGCTGACTCAGGGCGTTTGCGTAAACCTGACTGGTTACGTATTCGTATCAGGGGCGGGGCCACCTACGAAAAGGTGCAGAGCATTGTGCACGAGCACAAGCTGGCGACCGTCTGCGAGGAGGCAAAGTGCCCGAATATGAGCGAGTGCTGGAGTTCTGGTACTGCGACCATCATGCTGATGGGCGACGTCTGCACCCGGGCCTGCCGCTTTTGTGCGGTGAATACCGGCAACCCGAAAGGTTGGCTGGACGCTCAGGAACCCGATAATACCGCGCGTTCAGTCGCGCTTATGGGCCTTAAATACGTGGTGCTGACCTCGGTCAACCGCGATGACCTGCCAGACGGTGGGGCAGGGCATTACGCCGCCTGCGTCCAGCGCACCAAGGAACACAACCCGGAGACCGCTGTAGAGGCTCTCACGCCTGATTTTCTCGGTAACCTGCGCGATGTGGAAACCGTAGTGGATTCCGGCATAGAGGTTTTTGCCCAGAATGTGGAAACTGTGGAGCGCCTTACCCACCCTGTGCGTGACCCCAGGGCCAGTTACCGGCAGACTCTCGATGTACTGGCGCATGCCAAGGCGCATCGCCCTGAAGTCCTGACCAAGACCAGCCTGATGTTGGGTTTGGGTGAAACCGAGGAAGAAGTCCTGCAGTGTATGGATGAGCTGCGCGAGGCACGTGTGGATATACTGACTTTCGGCCAGTACCTGCAGCCCACGGCCAATCACTACCCGATTGATCGCTATGTTACCCCCCAGGAATTCGAGCAATACCGAACCTGGGGCCTGGAAAAGGGCTTTTTAGAAGTGGTCTCCGGTGTCCTGGTGCGCTCCAGTTACCGCGCCGAGCAGGTGTTGCTGAAAAATAACGTCGGACTGAATTGAGCCCTGTTCAGCTGATGACACCGGCGCCGCGCAGCGCTTCTATCTCCGCTTCGCTGTAGCCCGCTTCGTTAAGAATTTCCGCATTGTGCTGCCCCAGTGTGGGCGGGTGTCGGTGTAGACAAGCGGGTGTCTCTGACAGGTGGCCTGGATAGCGCACATAACGCATGGTCCCCGCCTCGGGGTGTTCGGCATCGAAAACCGTGCGGTTATGCTGGGCTTGAGGGTCCTCGACAAATTCGCGCATCGTTTTAACCCTGCCAAAGGGCACACCGTTGGCGTCAAAACGCGTCAGCAGTTCCTCTGTAGGCCACTTTTTGATTTCCGCTTCCAGGGCGTCCAGCCAGGGGGCAAAGTCGGCTATGCGTTCACCCATGTTGCGCATGCCCTCGCGCTGCAATAATTCTGGGCATTCCAGGGCCGCGCAAATTCCCTTGAAATGGTTGTCCTGCAGCGCCATGCCCACCACAAAGCCGTCGGTTGTTGCGAAAGTCCGTAATACGGCCAGGGGCATCGGGTCCGGCATGTTGTTGGGTACGAAGCTGTCCACGGCAAGACAGTCGGGTAGTGAGTTGGCGGCGTAGGCGTCAATCATGGGCACGTCCACCCGCTGGCCTCGGCCAGTACCATTGAGCCCGTCGCGGGCGTACAGCGCCGCCAGCGCCGCGCCTGCAGCGGTGGTGGCGGTGGTTTTATCAACGATGGCGGTTTGAATCAGCTGTGGCGGGGCGCCAACTCCCTGGCCCTGGATATGCATCATACCCACCAGGCCCTGTGCGATAGGGTCATAGGCGGGACGATCCGAGTAGGGGCCGCTGGGTCCGAAACCGGTAATGGACACATATACCAGGCGCGGATTCAGCGCTTTCAGGTCATCGTACCCGATGCCCAGCCGGTCGGGCACACCGCCGCGAAAGTTCTCTACCAGTATGTCGGCGCTCTCCGCCAGTTTCTTGACGACAGCCAGACCTTCCGCTGTTTTTAAATCTACTGCCAAACTGCGTTTATTGCGGTTGAGCTGGCTGTAGAATCCCGTGAGGCCCGCTTTTTGCGGCGGCGCCACCCAGCGAGCAACCTCACCGTGCAGCGGCTCGATTTTGATAACATCGGCGCCCAGGTCTCCCAGTTGCTGACTGCACATTGGCCCGGTAATCATACTGGTGATATCGATCACGCGAATACCTTGCAGTGGACCTTCTGGTGACTCATTCAGTCGTATATCCATGTAAATGTTCTCTTGTTAGCCGTGTGCGCTTATACATCCATCGTTCACCATAGCACGGGCGAAACCCGGTGCCAGTGTCTGTCGACTGGCATCTGATATTTCCATATTCGGGTTTGAGATTGCATACTCAAGTTCCGGTTGCATTGCTTGTGGCAGGTGCCAAAACACAAGCGGCGTTAACCCACGCTTTAACCAACAATGCACTGAGACTTGCTTTCCATGATTGAATTAATCCCGCAGACGATAGCGGATGCTGAAGGTTTACTTACCCGGCTATCCACCGAGCCGGTGATGGGTGTATCGATGGCGCACGTCGCTTTGCTGCGCCTGGATCGGGTAGGGGGGCTGGCGCCGGGGAACAAGTCATTCAAGCTGCGCGGCAACATCGCTGAAGCCAAAGC
>JAIBDN010000054.1 GCA_024686215.1 Gammaproteobacteria bacterium
CATGTTCTCGCGCAGCAAGCCCTCTTCCACGGCAAACAGACTGAGACCATCGAAAGCATCCAGCACTCCGAGCTGCTTGATATCCCCCGAGAAGATAAGTTTGTCTCCTGCTTCGATATGTTCATTCGGCGCCACCGGGGATATCAGGTAAGCACCGCGCACTATTTCCACCAGGAACAGATCTTCCAGGTCACGCAGCTTATTTTTAAGAATGGTTTTGCCAATGAGGCTGGAATCGGCGCTGACTTCAGCTTCAATCACGTACTCATTGATATCCAGGGTTTCGCTCTGCACTTGCGGCAAAAAGCGTGACCCCAACAATATGGCAAACATGCCCAGCACCGTGACAGAGGCGCCGACAATAAAGAAGTCGAAGAAAGCCAGGCCCTGCCCCGTGGCATCTTCAAGAAAACTGCTGACAATCAAGTTTGTTGATGTGCCAATAAGCGTCATGGTACCGCCCAGGATAGAGGCATAAGACAGCGGTATAAGCAGCCTTGAAGCAGGATGATGTCGATTGCTGCGCACAGTATGGGCCAGGGTGGCAACCACGGCGGTGTTATTAACGAACGCGGAAAAGAATGCAGTAGCCGAGCTCAGTCGCAGCAGACTCCCCACATAGCTGGGTGTAATCAGTGTTCCGGAAATACGCGTCAGCCAGGACAATTTCTCCAGCCCAATAGACACCAGCAGCAACAGCACCAGGGTGATGACCCCGCTATTGGATGCCTTCGCCAGTACTTCCGTGGTACTCACCAGGCCACCGAAATACGCCATCAGCATGGCGCCGACAAACACCCAGGCGGCACGCCAGCGGGTAAATATCAGGCTCACTACGAGCAGGGTGAAGATTCCAGCGACCAGCAACTGGTCAATCATTGAGCAATTCCAGATTCTTATTGTCGAAACAGCCAAGGATACGCGCTACGCCTGCGCATCACAATTGCCAGTCGTTTGAATTACACTGCACGCACCCTTACCGGAACCGCTAAATATCAAGCTCAACGGAGTGTTGTCAGATGAAGAGAGTTTTAAGCATAGCAGTGTGTGTCTTGTTGATCGGCGCTGCGGCTGTTTACCTATTTCGAGAACCCTTGAAGCAAGCTGCCTATGCCAGACTCACTGCTGATATGTTCGTAACACAAGACACAGACAATTTCGATCCAGGACCGGCCATAGGATCGCACTTTCCAGGCTTACGGGCGAGCTACCAGGGAATGGAACTCACGCTACTGGATCAATTGTCCGGTGACAAAGGCACGGTTCTGGTTGCCAGTCGCTCACTGGACTGGTGCCCCTACTGCATGCAGCAGATGATACAGCTGCAACAGCACAAGCAATCCTACGACGAAGCCGGCATCGGGATGGTAGCCATCACCTATGATGCCCCGCGGTTGCAGCAGCGTTTTATCGATCAACACGGCATTAGCATACCCGTGCTGTCAGATATCGATGCGCTGAGTTTCAAGACCCTGGGCATCCTCAATGAAAAATATCCACCCGGAGACGCCCGCTACGGCATCCCTCACCCGGGCATGATTGTTATTGACCCCCAGGGGATTGTCGTAGGTAAGCTGTTTCTGCAGGCATACAGTTCCAGGGTAGATGCGGCGGCGGCCCTGTCCTTCGCACAGCAGGCGCTGAATCCAGACTGACCACGAGCTGCACAGACTGCTGGTCGAGTATTTAAGACTAATGTATTATTTTGTCGGGTGAACTGACTGTGAAAAAAGGATGCCATGAGCGCACCAACAGAAAACAAACACGCTAATCGTTCCGCGCAAACGCGTGAGCGCTTTATCGAGGCCGCGCAACGCCTGTATGCCGAACGCAGTATCGACTCTGTTTCTCTCAATGAAATTACCGTGGCGGCCGGCCAGAAGAACCGCAACGCCCTGCAGTATCACTTCGGCAACCGCGACGGCCTATTGCAATCGATTATTGACCAACATGCGGGGCGGGTGGCGGAATTACGCAGGGGGTATTTAGCGCGCGAGACCGACTCCGGGCAGCAGCCTGCCTCTATAGCTGCCAGGGCCCTGGTGCTGCCGGTTGTCGATTACCTGGAGGAGAACCCGGGTGCCATACACTACGTTAAAATATTGTCGCAACTGGCAGCGTTAAACAATGACATCCTCAACCCGTCGACCAGCTCGGGCCTCACCTTCCAGAATGACGAGGCTTTTGACGCCACTATACGCAAGGCCGTCGCTCATCTTAAAGCCGCCGAGGCACAACGCCGCATATTCCTGGCTGTGAGCATTACCTTTCATTGCATCGCCGATACCTGCCGCGCTAGCCAGAGCACCACTACCGGTAGCAATCTGCACAATAGTGCCGCGTTGTTCCAACAGATTGTGCTGACCATCGAAGGCCTTCTCGGCGCAAGCGCAGAAGATTAAGCACCCGCTTGGCACGGACCGTCTGCGGCCGGATTATTGAACCGGTGGCGGACATTTCTAGCAGAAAGTGGTTAGCGCTGTTACAGACTGCCACACTGCAGCCAGTACTCATTAGCAGAGACCGGCCCAATGGATAGCCTCGTATACACCAACGAGCACAGCACGCATGTTTGACCAGGAGGTGGATTGGCTGGTAGCAGGTGCCGGGGCCGCCGGCATGACCGGAGCTGTGGTAGCCCAACAACTGGGCGGCTCGGTACTGCTGGTTGAGAAGGAAGCCGTCTACGGCGGCACCACTGCCAAATCAGGCGGCGTCGCCTGGATACCGGGCAACCACCGGCAGTGCGCCGCTGGCGTGAGCGACAGCGCAGAGGAGGGTTTCGCCTATATCAAGGGGCTGGTGGGGGATAGCGTGTGCGACACGCGCCTTCGAGCGTACGCGGAGCGTTCCAGTGAAATGCTGGCATTCATGATGCAGCACAGTCATGTCGACTACTCACCGCTCCCCGACTACATGGACTATTATGAAACCGTGCCCGGCTACAAGACCGGTGGACGCTCTATGGACTCAGCAGCGTTTGACCTGCGCAAGCTGGACAAAGAGGCCGCGCATATTCGCATCGGTCATTACGATGGCCTGTTACTGCCGTTTAACGTCACAGTAGTTGAGGGTCGTAAATTACAGGCGATGAACGCTGCAGCCTACCTGCTGGGGATACGCTTGCTCGCGCGCTTCCTGCTGGACATTCCCGCGCGATTGAAACGGCAACGGGACAACCGGGTAACCCTGGGACCCTCTCTGGTTGCCCGGCTACGCCGCTCACTGATGGACAGAAATATACCTCTGTGGCTTGACTCGCCGATGTGTGAACTGCTGGTAGATGAAGGCAGGGTCTGTGGCGCTGTGGTGGAAAAGCAGGGAAAGCGACTACTTATAGGGGCACGCCGCGGGGTTCTGCTGGCTAGCGGCGGTTTTTCCCACAATACTGCGTTGCGGCGCCAGTACCAGCAAGCTCCCACAGGCAATGCCTGGACCGCCGCAGCGCCGGGAGCCACAGGTGACGCGATAATCATGGGGCGTGACATCGGCGCCGGCCTGGCCTTTATGGATTGTGCCTGGTGGTCACCCACCTACACCATACCCGATGGGCGAGTGCTGGCGCTGATTGCAGGCAAGTCCAATCCGGGATCTATTATGGTCAATAGCCAGGGCAAACGTTTCGCCAACGAAGCACAGCCTTATGAAGATCTGGTCAAGGAACAATACGCCAGCGAAGCGCGCGGAGAAGGTGCGATACCCTGCTATATGTTGTTCGATGCCGGTTTTCGTGCGAAATACGCCCTGGGCCACATCAAACCGGGCAAAGTGGAAAGCGACGCCAAAATCCCGCCCGATTATTTTGACAGCGGCCTGCTCACGCGGGCGCAAACGCTGGAAGAATTGGCTGGCAAACTGGGTATGGAACAACAGCAGCTACTCGCCACTGTGGATGATTTCAACCATCACGCGCGCCAGGGAGAGGACCCTCACTTCAACCGCGGCGCCAATGAACACGATCGCTATTACGCGGACAAAACCGTCACGCCTAATCCATCCCTTGGCCCACTGGAACGGGCGCCCTATTACGCCCTGCGCTGTAATCCCGGAGACCTGGATACCAAAGGCGGGTTGCAGTGCGACCAATATGGGCGCGTACTGAACGAACAGGGCGCTGTCATTTCGGGCCTGTATGCCGCCGGCAACGCCAGTGCTCCTGTTATGGGCAATACATACCCGGGAGCTGGCGCCACCATAGGCTCGGCCATGACGTTTGCCTACATCGCGGCGCAGCACGCCTTCGGCAATGCAAACACAGGAACAGCCGATGCATAAATACGCTTACCTGGAATCCGGGCGCTATGCGCGCGGCTGGCATATCATGCTGTTGTCACAGGAAATATCGGTGGGGGAAGTAAAAAAGCTGCACTATTTTGAGCACGATTTTGTTGCCTATCGAGGAGAGTCGGGTCGGGTGGCCATTCTCGACGCCCACTGCCCGCACCTGGGGGCCAATCTCGCCAGCGGCGAAGGGCGCGTCGTGGGAGACACGCTAGCCTGCCCCTTTCATGGCTGGACTTTTGATCCCGACGGGACATGCGTGGACATACCCTACGCCAGCAAGATTCCCGACAACGCGGTTAATGCGCTAAAGGGCTGGCCAGTAATCGAAAAGAACGGCTTCATCGCGCTGTGGTATGACGCGGAATACCCGCAACCCCTGGATTACCTGCCGGACATACCCGCATGGGGACATGCAAATTGGGGAGACTGGGTCTTTTCTCGCTCACGCATCCGCGCCAAAGCCTGTGACGTTATCGAAAATATCGTCGACATTGCCCATTTCCCTCATGTGCATGGCGGCAACGTACAGTCTTTTGAGAATCGTTTCACTGAGCACAGTGTTACCCAACTCTCGCGCATACAGCGTGACCCGAATGCCAGTATGATCACGCCACCCAATCTGGAGTTCGACGTTGCACAGGCGCGCAGCGACCCGGGAGGGACGGAGGCAGACGCATGGGGGGATGCTACTTATCACGGCCCCAGTATCATGTACTACTATACGGAGTCCGTCGGTCCCGACGTCAGTTTCAGAAGTTGGTGGGTGAACTGGCACACGCCGGTCAATCAGCAGGAACTGGACCTGTGCTCTGCGGTCATTGTCAGCAGCCTGAACACCACGCAACCCTTGCCTGAAGACTTCATCAGCATGTACCCAAAAATGGCCCACGCGGCCTTCGGGCAGGATGTGGAGATATGGAAAGACAAGGTCTACCGTGCGAACCCCATCTTGTGTGACGGGGACGGGCCTATAGCTAAATTACGCCGTTGGTATGAGCACTTCTACCTGCCACGTTAGCACATGCCTGGGACAGTAAAATAAAAAGCCCGGCTGTTATCGCCGGGCTTTTTATTTCACTAGCGTACTTTACTTGGCGGCAGTTTTATTGCCGAGTTTAATATGTTTGTTGGCGACCAGACTGGTCTGCCCACTGATGCCGGACTGGATGACATCAATTTTTTGTCCGCCTTGTAAAAACAAACGGGTTTGTTCTTCGATCGATTCTGAAGTCTCTACTGCCGCTGGCTGTTTCTTTTTGGCAGGAGCTCGCGTGGGTTTACGCGCCATAATGTAACCTTATACTTGTGAAAAACGCGTACTATACACGAATTGAATATTAAATGCTGCCCTCAGCAGCAGCCTGGCGCCAGGCGCGCGGCGATTGGCCACTCCAGCGACGGAAGGCATGGCTGAAATTACCCGCTTCTGAATAGCCCAGTAAGCGACAGATCTCTTCCATCGGCAGAGTGGTTTTTTCCAGGTATTCCCTGGCCAGCCCAAAGCGAATCTCATCCAGTAATTCGCGATAACTGGTGCCTTCCTCTTTCAGTCGTCGACGCAGGGTCCTGGTGGACATACATAGCTTCTCAGCGACGTAATCGATATCGGGGAAAAAGCCCGGGCGGCTGAGCACCAGCATGCGTACATCGTCAACAAAATATCCCTGTGTAGTGAGCTTGGCGATCAGCAACTGGCATTGTTGCTGAAAATGGCGCGAAGACTCAGGGTCACTTTGCGGTAACGGCTGATCTAGCAGCGCCGAATCAAAACTGAACTGACTGCAAGGAGAGCAAAAACTGACATCACAAGCAAAGTAGTCGCGGTAGCGCTGCTCCCGACCATGTCCATCGTGGTGCAGATGGAGCTCCTGTAGCGGCAGCTGCTCGCCAAGGATCATGCTGAAGTCGACCCTCGCAGCCGAGACATCCCTGTCGAGATACAGGTCAATCAGGTCTTGCTCTATGGGTGGCGGATCAGTAAAGGAAAACCAGGTATGGCGACCAGACACTGCATATTTCAAGGTGAACAGGCTTAAGGTTAAGCGCCCAAACTTCTCGGCCAAGGTCAAGCTGTGGCGCATCGTGGCAGCACTTAGCAAGGCATAGCCAAACAAACCATAACGCTGCGGGACATAAGGCTCACCCAGCTTCAGGCCTATGGTCGGATCGCCAGAAAGCTCCAGCGTATTGCGGTAAAACCTCAGTTCCTGCTGCAGGCTCATACGTGCTTGCGGGTCGTCTAATTGAGACAGCAGCAACCCTGTGCCCTTTAGGCATATCTGACGATCGTAGCCCAGCGCCTCCATTACTCCCAGCGCGGGAAGCAAAGACCGAAAAGGATGAGGCAACAGATCCTGCAAGCGCTTGGTCATGGTGATGTCATTGCATAATTTTCTTCGAAGTGTAGGACACGTGACCGAAATTCACAAATTACTGACCGTCAGCAACATTCGATTCCGTCACTTGTGCGACTAAAGTGTGCGCCTTACTAAAGTCATAGCCCAGGAGGCAAAGCGCATGTCTAACCAAAGAAAAGTTGTTGTTTACGGCGCCAGTGGTTACACCGGCAAGATTATCAGCGAATCACTGGCCCAGCGCGGCATACCGTTTTACATGGCCGGACGCACCCTGTCGAAACTCGAAAAAGCCAAGGAAATCGTCGAGCAACGCTGCGCTGGCCCGGTAGACGCAGAACTGTACGTGGCTGCAAATACCGCGGAAGAACTGCAGCCTTTGTTTGCACAGGTAGATGTCGTTATTAATGTGGCCGGGCCATTCATGCAGGTAGCCTGGCCGGTGGTAGAGACCGCCCTGGCCTGCAATTGCCATTATACGGACACCACGGGAGAGCAGGACTGGACCATCGCCATCGCAGAAAAGTACGGGCAAGCCTTCGCTGATAAAGGCTTACTGTTAGCCCCAGCCACCTCTTACATGTGGACTGCGGGTGCGCTGGCCGCAGAGGTTGTGCTGGAAAATGAAGGCATAGACAGCCTGAACATCGTCTACCAGATTGACAATGGCTTGCCTTCAGAGGCCTCAACCAAGTCCTTTTTGCGCATGGTGTGTGGCGACCAGTTTTATCTCAACCTCAACGAATACGCAGCATGGCCATGGGACAGCCTGATGAACGTCAATGTACCCTACCGTGGCCAAAGCCTACGCGCTTTTCCCTGGGGCGGCGCCTGCGAGCCAGTGTGGTACAAGGATGACAAGCGCGTACGTAACTGTTCTGTGTTAACCGCATTTGGCGAACATATGGTGGACGCGATTGTGGTCGCCATTGACAAGTTTCGCGAGGAGGCACTGCATTTGTCCAAAGAAGAACAAGAAGCCTTCACCAATGCGATGGGTGATGCCATGGACTCAGGCGAACCACCCAAGGATACAGTAGACGTGCAGCGCAGCGTGATTATCGTCAGCGGCCAGGGGCAACAAGTCACCAACCAGTATGTTATGAATTTGTCTGCACCGTATACCTGGACCGGTGAAATCTCCGCCGAAGTTGCCAAACTACTGCTGGCAGGAAAACTGCTCAAGCCCGGATTTCAGTCCGCGGCAACCGCATTCAATCACCGTGAACTATTACAAACCTTTCACCAACTCGGCTTCACCAGTGCGCTTCCCGAGCCGGGCTCCATGTAACCCACTGACAACGCCATTGAGGAATGACTACTATGAAAATGAACGCATATGTGGCCGGTGTAGGTATGACCCGTTTTGGCAAACACCTTGATGTCACTTTGAAAGGACTGGCCGGTGAGGCTATTCGTGAAGCGCTTGCGGACGCAGGTATCGCTGGTGGCGATCTTGAGGTGGCTTATATGGGCAACGCCGCGGGTGGCGTGGTGCAGGGTCAGGAAATGATATCCGGGCAGGTGGCATTGCGCGAAATGGGTATCGGCAAGATACCGGTGATCAATGTGGAAAACGCCTGCGCCACCTCTTCCACCGCTTTCAACCAGGCCTGCGCCATGATCAGTGCAGGCGCCTACGATATCGCCCTGGTCTGCGGTTTTGAAAAACTTTTTCACGAAGACAAAATGCGCAGCTTCGCCGCCTTCGATGGAGCAGTGGATACGGAAAATCCCGACGGCGTTATGGGTGCGCTCACCACCCTCGCCGCCAAAGCCGGTGAAACAGTTGATGAGGAGAATGCCGGAAAAACACGTTCTGTTTTCATGGACATCTACTCACTTATGACCCTGGCACACATGAAAAAATACGGCACCACCGTGGAGCAGATTGCCGGTGTAACCGCCAAAAACTCATTCCATGCGAGCATGAACGCCAGGGCACAGTTCCAGACACCCATGTCCGTTGCAGAGGTACTTGCGGCGAGGGAGATTGTCTATCCCCTGACCTTGCCCATGTGCTCGCCCATAGGTGACGGAGCTGCGGCCATCGTGGTAGTCAGCGAGCGCAAAGCCAAACAGCTGGGCCTAAGCAAGCCGGTACGCGTGCTCTCCTCTGCCCTGGTTTCTGGTTTCGACGAGGAGGCAGACGACCTTAGCGTGGGCGAACTGGCCGCCACACAGGCCTATGAGTCTGCGGGTATAGGTCCCGAGGATCTCGATGTCATCGAGTTACACGACGCCTCGGCACCTTCCGAGATCATTACTTATGAATACCTGGGAATTTGCGCAAAGGGTCAGGGTGGAAAACTGATCGAAGACGGCACTACCCGCCTCGGTGGCCGACTGCCAGTGAATGTATCCGGCGGACTGTTACGCAAGGGCCACCCCATAGGAGCCTCCGGTGCAGCACAGATCGTGGAGCTCACGGAACAGCTGCGTGGCAGCTCCAATCAACGCCAGGTAGCGAATGCGCGCATCGCGCTGGCGCACAATGGCGGCGGCATGATTGGTACTGATGCGGCAGCTACTGTGGTCAGTATTCTGCGCCGGGAGGACTGAGCATGAGCAAGCGCGATCCACTGATACTGGCTAATCTTATCCGCAACTGGTGTGAATTGGAGCCGGACCTGCAGATTCTTACCTTTGTAGAAATCGGTGCCAGGGGTGAATTCCTTGAGCATACCCGAAGCTACCAGCAACTGTGGGACAACGGACAACGACTCGCGGCCTGGTTAAAAACCCAGGGCATGCAGAAGGGCGACGCATTTGCCCTGGTGATGCAAAACCACGCGGAGTTTGTCGACTTCATGGTGGCCTCCTCGATTCTCGGTACCGTCTTCGTTCCTATAGACGCACGTACACGCGGCGAAAAATTACAGTACATGCTTAACTTCGCCGAGTGCAAGGGTGCGGTCGTCGGCGACAATGCCCTGAGTGAGGTCGAGGCGGTATGGCGTGAAGGTGAGCAGTGGATTGCGACCCTTGACGAGAAGCGCAGCGACTACCCAGCCATCAGCCATATTCTGGGAGGGGCGATTCCTGAACCGCAACTGGACATCTGCAGTAGCGACCCGGATGCACCCATGCAATTACTGTATACCTCGGGCACCACGGGCGACCCGAAAGCGATTATGTCGGCCCACAGCCGCTACGGCATAGCGGCAAGTCTACCGACGGTATTGGGCCTGACCCGCGATGACTGCCTTTACACCGGCCTGTCACTAACCCACGCCAACGCGCAATTAGTGACCCTGGGGATGATCTTGCATGCCGGGATCCCCGGTGTAATCAGCCTGAAGTTCAGCAAGTCGAGACTGTGGGATATCACCCGTCAGTATGGCTGCACCTTCTTTAATCTGCTGGGAGGTATGACTACAGCAATCTACGCCGAACCACCGCGAGCTGATGATGCGGACAACCCGGTGCGCATGGTACTCAGCGCAGGCATGCCCGCGGCTATCTGGGACGATTTCTCACGACGTTTCGGCGTTGGCGTATTTGAATTTTACGGTGCTGCGGAGGGCGGGCTTTGTTTCAATCCCGCAGGCCTTGGCCCGGTAGGTAGCTGCGGCAAACCGCCTCCTTCGCTGCAAATGGCAATACTTGACGAACAAGGAACACCCGTTGCTCCTGGTGTTGCCGGCGAAATATGTTTTCGCGAGGCCGACGGCAGCTGCCCCAGCCTGACCTACTTCAAGAATCCGCAGGCAAGCGCGGAAAAGGTCGCCGACGGCTGGTTGCATATGGGTGACATCGGTCACATCGACGCAGCGGGTTGGTTATATTTTCACTATCGCATGGGCGGTGGCATTCGTAAGAATGGCGATTTTATCAACTGTGCCTTTGTCGAAAAAGCTCTATCCGAAATCGATGACATAAGTGATGTGTACGTTTATGGCCTGGCAGTGACTCCGGGGCTAGCCCCGGGAGAGAAGGAGATTATAGGGGCAGTAGTACCCTCGAATCGCAGCACTTTCGATGTTGCTGCGGCTATCAAGGCGTGCCGTAAAAGCCTCGACCGCAATAGCGTACCGGACTACCTGCAGGTAGTTGATGCCATCCCCAAAACCGCCTCAGAGAAACCCCAGGAGCGTTTTTTAGTGGAGGCCTTCGAGTCCAGCGGGCATGATGTATACATAACGAGCGACTACCAATAACAAGGATACAGGCTTATGAAAACACTATTCATTACCGGGGCCGCTCACGGCATCGGACTGGAAACAGCAAAACGTTTCGCCGCGCAGGGATGGTTCGTCGGCTTGTACGATATTAATCAGCCAGCCCTGGAGGAATTGCTCGTCAGCAAGGACTTCCCCAATGCCTGCGGCCAGTATTGTGACGTCACGCAACGCGACTCTGTAGCGGCGGCACTGGCGCATTTTAGTGAACAGACACAAGGCCGGCTCGATCTACTGGTCAACAATGCTGGCGTGCTGAGCTCCGGGAAGTTCGAAGACATCGAGGCACAGGCTCACGACCTTATTATTGATGTCAACGTGAAAGGCCTGACCACTGTCGCACACTGCGCGTTCGAGCTATTAAAACAAACCCCTGGTGCAACGCTGGTCAACCTATGCTCCGTGTCCAGCGTACATGGCCTGCCACTCCTGGCCGTTTACAGCGCATCAAAGTTCTATGTCAACGGACTAACCGAGGCCCTGCACATCGAGTGGGCAGCTCATGACATCAGAGTTACCTCGGTTAAACCCCCGGTGGTCAATACCGCAATGGGCCACCAACTGGACCCGAAATTGACGCAGAAAATGGCCATGGATATGGAGCCTGCACATGTCGCTGAAGCTATTCAACTGGCCGCCGAGGGCAACCGCATCGGCTATGTGCTGGGCACATCGGCCAAGTTGTGGGCATTTGTCGACAAGATTTTACCCGAGCGCGCTCGACGCGCACTGACCAGCTACCTGACCGGACACTAGGCCGGGCTGGGTAGCGCCTGTAACGTAAAAAATTGAACTTTATCTGGAGCTGAAAACCATGACCAGTTACATAGATCTGCCGCTCAGCGGCCTTGAAGAACCTTTGTCAGAAATGGAGCAGTTTGTACAAGATACCGCTCACCGCTTCGCCGCAGAGGTATTGCGCCCCATCGGCACCCAGGTAGATGCCATGTCGGCCGAGGACGCCATAGCTGCGGACTCCCCCATGTGGAGTGCGCTGGAGCAAGCCGCTGGACTGGGATTGAGCGTCAAGGCACTCCTGGAGCTGGAACCGCTGGAGCGCGCGCGAATCTTGCTAATCGCTGCTGAAGAGTTGTCCTGGGGTGACGGAGGCCTCGGGGGCATGGTTCTGGTCAGCCAGATGCCCGGTCTGTATGCGGCCCTGGCGGGCAATATGGAAATGGTGGATTATTGCGATGGCAAATTGGGCTGCTGGGGCATTACCGAACCTGACCATGGCAGTGACAGCCTGGATCCGGACGGTGCCATCGCTGCGACTGACGGCGATTATGGCAGAGCCAATTGCGTGGCGCGTATCGAAGGCGACAAGATCATCGTTAACGGCCAGAAATCCGCCTGGGTATCTGGAGGTACGGTAGCAGAGGTGTGCGCCCTGTACTGTTACGTAGAGGAAGACGGCAAAGTCCGCCCCGGCATCTCGTTGATCGTCCCTTTGGACCTGCCCGGGGTGAGCAAAGGCAAGGCATTGGAAAAAATGGGATTGCGCTGCCTCAACCAGGGTGAAATTTACTTCGACAATGTCGAGGTGCCCATTTCCCATCTGCTGGCGGGACCAGAGCAGTACACCGACTTCGTGCGCCATACCCTGGCCGAGGCCAATGTGCATGTGGCTAATATGGCCGTGGGCGTGGCCCGCGCTGCCTATGAGCATGCGCACACCTATGCCCACGAGCGCAAACAGGGTGGCAAAGCCATTATTCACCACCAAAACGTAAAATACCGATTGTTTCATATGTTTCGCAAAGTAGAAGCCGCACGTGCCCTGGTGCGACGTGCTGCCACTTACAATGCAACCGCCGCGGAAGCAGCCCTGCAAGGATCTATTTGCGCCAAAGTCACCGCCACCCAAACTGCTTTCGAAGTCGCCAGTGAGGCGCTGCAGCTGTTCGGCGGCAACGGCATGACCAAAGAATACCCGATGGAAAAATTACTGCGCGATGCCCGCGCCATGCTGATAGCCGATGGTTGCAACGAAATACTGGCAATTAAGGGTGGCAGCCTGTTGGTCAACCCCGAACTATTATAGGAGGAGTATTACTATGAGATTATTGAATAAAATCGCACTGGTCACTGGCGCCGGCAACGGCATTGGCGAGGCTACGTCCAAGCGTTTCGCCGAAGAAGGTGCAATCGTCATTGTTTCCGATATCGATACTGCCGGCGCTCAACGTGTCGTGTCGGAGATAGTGGCCAGCGGTGGCCAGGCCGAGGCAAAAACCCAGGATGTCACCGATGAAAAAGCCTGGGAAACACTGGTCAACGACATCGTCGCTACCCACGGGCAACTGGACATACTGGTAAACAACGCGGGTATCGCTATCACTGGCAACGTGGAAGACACCACATTAGAGCAATGGCGCAGGACCCAGGAGGTCAATGGAGAAAGTGTGTTCATGGGCACTCGTGCTGCCGTGAGCGTGATGCAGCAACGTGGCGGCTCGATCATCAATATCTCTTCGATTGAAGGCATTGTCGGAGAACCCAAGGCCTGCGCCTACAACTACAGCAAAGGCGGCGTGCGCATCTTTACCAAATCAGCAGCACTGCACTGCGCAGAGCAGGGCTATCCGGTGCGGGTAAATTCAGTACACCCCGGTTTCATCATGACCGCAATGGTGGAACAAGGGATTGCCTCGCTGCCACCTGAACAGGCGCAGGCGATGGAAGAACGACTCATGCGTGAAATCCCCATGGGCAGTATGGGCGAGGCGTTGGACATCGCCAACGGCTGCCTGTTTCTGGCCTCCGAAGAATCCCGATACATGACCGGTTCAGAACTGGTTATCGATGGCGGCTACACAGCGCACTGACACGCCTAGTTAAAAACGGCATATAAGGGCTCCAGTGCTAACTTGATATACCGGAGTACCGCCCGATGTATTGTATTGGAAAAAATCATACCGTATGTTGGCTGGCACACAGTGAAATCAGGCAGGGTAAGTAATACCGTGAGTGAATACCGGGAAGGCTGGATGTCTTTGTTGCAGCAACTGGACGCAAGAAATACTCTGGCCGAGGCCATGGGTGGCAAGGAAAAAATCGCCCGGCAACATCAGCGCGAGCGCCTCACCGCGCGAGAAAGAATTGCACAGCTATGCGACCAGGGCAGCTTTAACGAGTACGGTGCCCTGGCTGGCGGCAACCATCCCGGCGGCGAAGCGCCATTAGCCGGTGACGGACTGGTAGGCGGCACCGCACGCATCAATGGACGAACGGTGGTATTGATTGCCGAGGATTTTACCGTCAAGGGCGGGTCGATAGGACACCCCAACGCAGCCAAACGGGCGCGCCTGGTGAGACTGGCGCTGGAACAGTTGCACCCACTGATTTTGCTGCTCGATGGCGCCGGTGAACGGGCCAGCAACCAAAGCGAACGCTATCCAAATAGTCCTGGCGACCTGCAACTGGTGGCAGACCTGCAGGGGCAGGTTCCAGTGGTGACACTGGTATTGGGCACCTCAGCGGGTCATGGCGCTCTCACCGGTATGTTTGCCGATTTGATCATCATGTCCAGGGGATCAGCCCTGTTTACAGCCGGGCCCCCTCTGGTGCAGGCGGCACTGGGCATCAGCGCCAGCCCAGAGGAGCTGGGCGGCGCCCTGATGCATACCCAGGACAGCGGCGTGGCGCATAATCTTGGCAATACAGAGCAGGACTGTTTCGCCATGGCGCGCTATTTCCTGTCCCTGTTGCCCAGCCGGGCCGGTGAGCCTCTACCCGAGCAACGCGAGCAAGCCGCTGCGGCAGCGCGCAACGTGGAGCGCCTACTGGATATTATTCCGCCACAGGCCAATCAGGCATACGACATGCGCGAGGTTATTCAGGAGCTTGCTGATACGCAGTCGGTATTCGAGTTACAACCCGATTACGCGCGCAATATAGTCACTACTATGGCCCGTATCGGCGGCATTCCCTGTCTAATCGTGGCAAACCAGCCAATGGTGCAAGCAGGCGCTATTACCCGTGACGCGGCGGAGAAAGCCACGCATTTTATCCACGTTGCCAACAATTTCGGCCTGCCACTGATCACCCTGCTGGATAACCCTGGTGTCATGCCAGGGCCGGCTGCGGAGAAATCCGGGGTGTTGCGCGCCGCCGGACAGATGTTCAGCGCACAGCGGCGCTACCGCGGACAGAAGATCGTGATTACCTTGCGTAAAGCCTTTGGCTTTGGCAGCTCGGTGATGGGTATGAATCCCTGGGATCAGCAGGCAATCAGCATCGCCCTACCCTCGGTCAATCTGGGCGGCGTACCGGCCATAGGTGGTGCCGAGGCCGCCCGTGCCAGTGAGGCCGAGGCGGCTCACCTGCGCCAAATTCAATCGGGCGCATGGGTGCCGGCAGACGCCATGGCATTCGACAAGGTGGTGGACCCCAGGCAATTACGCAATGAGATCATAGCGGTATTGCATCGCTAGCCACTGTCGCTAAACGCGGTAGCGGGCAGTAGAGGATTTCAATAAAGGCTGTTACTTACGCTGGCTGTGAATACGCCGACGCGAATGCTCCATCAATGCCCACAATATATTGCTGGAACTGACCTGGCCCACCAATTTCCCATCATCGATTACCGGACGACGCCGCTGGCGGCTCTTCAACATATCCTGGGCCACCTCAATAATACTGTCACCAGGGCTGCAGACATTGAGATCGGTGACCATGGCATCACGCACCAAAGCGTGCTCAGGGTCGCCGTCATTGTATATGTCAGTGAGAATCGCCTCGATACAATCCAGTTCTGACAGTATACCCACCGCCCGGCCGGCATCGTCCGTCACCGTCAGTCCGGTGAGCTTGTACTCCACAATAATTTCGATAGCCTCTACCAGATTGGCATCGAGGTGAATGGTAAGCGGTTTGCTCCGCATGCAGTCGTTGACAGTGGTTGGCTGGGGCATCTCAATCAATTCCTATAGCTGCTATCGGGTATCCAGTGTGCTTGCCACTGGAATATAATACTAGCAGATATAGTCGAGCATAAAGTGCCCCCCTTCCACCATGCTAATCTGCCGCTTTCGAGGGCCGTTGTTGCTTGTGACCGGAGCCACTCTTGAGTAGGCTGACGCCCTGACTAGCAAGCACGTAAGGAACAGAAAAAAACATGCGCCGCCCCAAGCCCTACCAACAGTGTTTTGCCGCTTTTCTGGCGGGAGCGTTCGCTGTTTCAGGTGTTGCACAAGATCAAACGGTCAAGGCATTTCCGGCTGAATTTTCCGCAGAAGTCGGAATTGGCGGAGAATACGACAGCAATGTCTCTGTAGAAGAAGTCGACGTAACCAGCGGAAAAGGTGATTACGCGCTGAACATGGACCTGGGCCTGG
>JAIBDN010000034.1 GCA_024686215.1 Gammaproteobacteria bacterium
ATCGAAGTATTTAATACAAGGCTTTCTCGTTCTCGATGGAGTCCAGCTTGGTGCCCGCCTGTGCAGCGCATGAACTTCTAAGCGAAGCAGGCGGGCGCCAAGTTGGACGGGTGGTCTACGCAGACCGCTCTTTAAAACAAGACAATTGGTTAGTGCGCTGAATTGTCGGCATTCTGCATGGGTAATGCCTCGCTTGCTTAATACACCATGCGCCGCGAGGCATCACCCATCCAGAACGCCTGGTCCGTGCCGCTATCGAAGGTCAGGGCGTGGAAGCGCTCACAGCAGCTGCCACAAAGTATCAAAAAGAATCTGCTGCGTAGACGCAATGGCGGCTGAATCGATGATGACGACGACCGGATAATTTTTGTCCGCCAGGGTGATCATCGCAACTTTGGGCGGGTAGATCGCGATGTAAGATGCGTCGGTGGTGTCGCTGGCAGGCAGCCACTTGCGTTCGGCGTATTCCGCCTCGTCCCCGCCTTCGCCGACGGCGATTACCCGCACCCGCACCCCGAGCTTTTCACGCTGCCTGGTAAAGTTGGGAAAGGGCCGGTAGAGGTGTTCGCGCAGGGTTTTGGTGGAAATAACCGCGTAGCCCCGTTCAGGGTCACCTGCAGTGCTGTCCAGAATATCTCTCAGCACCAGCTCGACACCGTCATCGCCCTCGTAAAAGCGCACATTGCCCGGGCGGAACTCGGCCCGAGATTGTTTCAATTCGGGTATGACTTCGGTGCGCAGTTGTTCCATGGCCTGGCCCAGCGCCTGTTGCCGGCGTTCGCCAAGGGCCAGTAGTTGCTCAGGTTCTTCGGCCTGGAATACCCTGCGCTTGCCCCGCGGCAGGTAGTTCACCACACCCTTGGCGGCGAGACGTTTGAGAGTCTCGTAGGCGCTGCCGCGGTTAATACCCGACTCTGTAGCAACATCGCGTATGGACGCAGGGCCCAGGCGCAACAGCGCTCGGTAGATACTGATTTCGCGGTCGTCGAGGCCCAACTGATGTAAACTTTCAATATTCATTTGGTGTCAAATTTTTAATGACAAAAAGCGTTGTAATGAAAAATAGCACTAGTAACATGCACAAAACAACTAACAAACGTCAAAAATATACTGACATTAGTGCCAGGCCTGGTGCTTGTCAGACAGAGTCCTTGTTATGAATCTAGAAGTTATTATCCTCGCCGCGGGTCAGGGCACCCGCATGAAATCTACATTGCCCAAAGTTTTACACCCGGTCGCGGGTCGGCCGATGTTGGAGCATGTGGTGAATACCGCCGAGCAACTGAATCCCATTGCGGTGCATGTGGTCGTGGGTCACGGTGCACAGCAGGTGCAAGAGGCGCTGGCCGGGTATGCGTTGAACTGGGTGCAGCAGGAGCAACAGTTAGGGACGGGTCACGCCGTGCTGCAGGCGATGCCTGCGGTGGCCGATGACAGCGTGGTACTGGTAGTTTACGGCGACGTACCTTTGATATCAGCCACTACCTTGTCTTCTCTGGTGGACGCAGCGCACGTGGCCCCGGCGCTGTTGACAGCAAACCTGGTGGACCCCGATGGTTATGGCCGTATCCTGCGGGATGAATCCGGCGCCTTGTGTGGGGTAATAGAACACAAGGACGCGACGGCGCTGCAGCGAGCCATTGGTGAAATTAATACCGGGGTGCTGGCCGCTCCAGCCGCTGATTTTAAAGATTACCTGCCCCGGGTCGGCAACAGTAACAGCCAGAACGAATACTATCTTCCGGATATCCTGTCTTTGGCCGTGGCCGATGGTAAGCTCATAGCCTCCTGTGAAGCTGAATCTGAGTTGGAAATTCTTGGCGTGAATGACCGGGTGCAACTCAGTCAGGTGGAGCGTGAATTTCAACGCCGCCTGGGGCACCAATTGTTGCGAGAAGGCGTCAGTGTGGCAGACCCCAACCGCCTGGACATTCGTGGTGCGCTGCACTGCGGTAAAGATGTACGCATCGATGTGAATGCCGTATTCGAAGGCGAGGTTACTCTCGGAGATGGCGTAAGCATCGGCCCCAATTGTGTATTGAGCGATGTCACTGTGGCAGATGGCACAACCATCCACGCCATGAGCCATTTGCAGCAAGCGCAGGTTGGTGCGGATTGTAATGTGGGGCCCTATGCCCGTTTGCGACCGGGTACGGTGCTTGCTGCAGGGGCGCGTATTGGCAATTTCGTGGAAACTAAAAAAGCCAACATCGGCGCGGGCAGTAAGGTGAATCATCTGGCCTATATTGGCGACTGCGACATGGGTGCCGGGGTGAATATTGGCGCAGGCACCATTACCTGCAATTACGACGGCGCCAACAAGTATCAAACAACTATAGGCGACGGCGTATTCGTCGGTTCCAATAGCACCCTGGTGGCGCCGCTGCAGATCGCAGGGCAGGGGTTTGTCGGTGCTGGCTCTACTGTAACCAAGGCGATAGACGAGGGCGAGCTGGCGGTGAGTCGTGCGCGCCAGCGTAATATTCAGGGCTGGCAACGCCCAACTAAAAACAAGGACTGATTATGTGTGGCATTGTGGCTGCAGCAGCGCGGCGAGAGGTATCGGAGATTTTACTGGAGGGTTTGCGCCGGCTGGAATACCGCGGCTATGATTCCGCGGGCATGGCACTTATCGACAACGAACAAAATCTGCAACTGCACAAGCGTCAGGGAAAAGTGGCAGAACTGGAGAAAGCCCAGGCGTTGCAACCGTATTTCGGCTGTACTGGCGTTGCCCATACCCGTTGGGCAACCCACGGAGAGCCCTCGGGGGCGAATGCGCACCCGCATATATCCGGGCAGCGAGTGGCGCTGGTACATAACGGTATTATAGAAAACCACGAGTCGTTGCGCCGCGAGCTGTCTGAGCAGGGTTATGCATTCAGCTCGGGCACTGACACCGAAGTTATCGTGCACCTGCTGCATCGGCAGTTGGCTGATGGCCACACCCTGTTGCAGGCCATGCGCGCCACATTGTTGCGGCTGGAGGGTGCCTATGCCCTGGCGGCAGTTGATGTGGAACACCCCGATGAAGTGGTAGCCGCGCGCCAGGGTAGCCCTCTGGTGATTGGAGTAGGCATTGGGGAGAATTTTCTGGCCTCGGACCAGATGGCGCTGCGTCAGGTCACGGACCGCTTCATTTATCTGGAAGAAGGTGACCTGGTAAAGATGTCGCCTGCGACTTTGCAGGTCTATGCGGCTGACGGCAGTCCGGTGGAGCGCGCCATTACCAGTATCGATGAGGCGGTTGAGGTGGTTGAGCTGGGTCACTTCGATCACTATATGATCAAGGAAATTTATGAACAGCCCCGGGCCCTGGCCGCCACGCTGAAGTCAGGTATAGGAGAATCATTCTCAGATGCGTGTTTTGGGGCCGGCGCAGCGGCAGTGTTCGATCGCGTGCAGCACGTGCAGATAGTTGCTTGTGGTACCAGCTATCACGCTGGCCTGGTGGCCCGATACTGGCTGGAGGAGCTGGCGGGAGTATCTTGCCAGGTGGAAGTCGCCTCGGAGTTTCGCTATCGCAAACGGGTGCAGCATGAGGGCACTTTACTGGTCGCGATTTCCCAGTCTGGTGAAACTGCCGACACCCTGGCGGCATTGCGCAACGCCGCGCCGGATGAGTTCTTGGGTAGCCTGGTGATTTCCAATGTTGACAACAGTTCACTGGTACGGGAATGCGATCTGGTGTTCCTGACCCGGGCTGGTGCCGAGATCGGAGTAGCCTCGACCAAGGCCTTCACCACACAGTTACTTGCGCTGTTGATGTTGACTGCACTACTGGGCCGTCGCCGCGCTATGTCTGAGGAGCAGCTGCAGGGCGTGGTAGAGGCGCTGCATCAATTGCCGGAGTATGTGCAACAGGCGCTGGAGCTGGACCCGGCGATACAGAAGCTGTCCGAAGCCTTTATCCCCAAGCGCCATGCCCTGTTCCTGGGGCGGGGTATTCAGTACCCGGTGGCCATGGAGGGGGCGCTCAAGCTCAAGGAGATATCCTATATCCACGCCGAGGCTTACCCGGCGGGTGAGCTCAAGCACGGGCCGTTGGCACTGGTTGATGACGATATGCCTGTGGTAGCGGTCGCCCCTAACGACGAACTGCTCGAGAAACTGAAATCCAATCTCGAAGAGGTGCGCTCTCGCGGGGGTGAATTGTTTGTGTTTGCCGATCGTGCGGCGGGTTTTGTGAATGAGCCGCGCGTACGGGTGTTATCCATGCCCCATTGTCCTGAGATACTTAAACCGATTGTGTATACCGTGGCCTTGCAGTTGCTGTCTTACCATGTGGCAGTGCAAAAAGGCACCGATGTGGATAAGCCGCGAAATCTGGCCAAGTCAGTTACTGTCGAGTGACATTGTTTGCGGCGCTCAAGCTGGTCCATATGAGCTGCGCTTTTTTGTCTATCTCGGGGTTTACGCTGCGTGGTTACTGGATGCTTAGCGGGAACCCCTTGTTGCGCAGTCGCGCAACGCGGGTAGTGCCGCATATTATTGATTCACTGTTGTTGGCCACAGCTGTCGGTATGTTGTTTATATGGCGCGTTTCACCGCTGCAGGTTGATTGGCTCTGCGCCAAGATTGTGGCGTTACTTGCCTATATTGGTCTGGGTATGGTGGCACTGCGTTTTGCCAAAACCGCCAGGGTAAAAACCATCGCGTGGTTGCTGGCTCTGTGTTGTGCCGGGTACATTATCGTGGTGGCATACACCAAAAACCCAATGGGGTTAATGTTGTTGCCACCAGCGGCGTGATTCGAGGGTTATTCTACCCGGTGAGAAAGCACCCACCGGGTACACAAGACTAACTCGGGTTGGCTGCCTTGTATTCCCGAATCGCGGTATTGAACTCACCGGCCACTTCCTCTTCCATGGAAACCCCGGCATTGTAGGTTTCTTCAATACTCTTGTAGGTATCTGCAGCACCCTCGGTGCCGGCTTCGGCAGCTGTCTGCGCCGCTGTCATTTCTGGCTCCAGGCATTTCAGATATTCCATCAACGAGCTCTGGAATGCTTTGACGGCCTTCTGGCCTTCCAGCATCTGCTCCATGCCGGCGGAGGCGCCATCGGGTAAGGTCGGTTTTGTGGGTGCCTGGCAATCGCTGGCCAGGCTTACAGTGCTACTCAGAGCCAATCCGGCAATGGCAAATTTAATCAGTTTCATGCGTGTGGTCCTTACTATTGATCCAGGTTGAAAACATTAACAGCACACAGTCTCAATGCCAAGTCAGTTACACCATCTGTAGCCATTGCTACTGCTTCCCTATCCAGAGTTTAGACAGTCCGTATTGGATTTCCAGCTGTCGTGCTATTTTCTCCGCACTGTCGCGGTTGGGCAAGTCGATGACTCGCACACGGTAGAAGGTTTTGCCGTCCTTGCTACCAGTGGTCACTACAGCGTTGCCATTACCCGGCTTGAGCTTTGTCGCCCAGCTTTGCGCCGCTTCGCGTTGGCCATAAGACCCGAAATTGACAAACCAGTTGCCCCCGGAGGAAGTTGTAGCTGCGGGTTTGCTAGCCACCGGCGCCACTTTAACCGGGCTTGCCTTGGGTGCCGGGGCTGGCTTGGGTTTGGCCAGGGCTTTTTGCTGCGCATCCAGTTGTGTTTCCAGTCCTGCGACGGTATCGCTTAGCCGACGATTTTCCAGTTTCAGGGATTCCATGGCGACCGCCATCTCGATATTGCGTTTCTTGGCGTCGCGCAGATCATTGCGGCTGGTGGAGATCTCGGCCGGTTTGGCGGCCGTTGCCAGCTGTGCACGCAGCTCGCGGATTTCGTCCTGGGTCGCAGAGCGTTGTTGCATCACCCCATAGCCGCCTGCCGCCAGCAGCACAATAGCCAATATAGCTGCCGCGATAAGGCCCAGAGGCAAAGGGGTGCGCTCAACCACGTATTCCTCCTCCCAGTCTTCCTCAGTGTCCTCCACAGCGTCGTCGTCTTCATTCTGGTAAGGAGCTTCGCTGCGAGCCTCGTCCGTCACTTGTCTGTTGTCCTCCGCGGCTGCCACCGGCCAGGGATCCGACTCTTCGGAATCACTATAATCCGGCAATTCCACTTCGTCTTCTTCCTGGTAGTCGTCGGCACTGTCGAACTCCTGCTCCAGGTCGTCTTCGAGCTCCAGACTGTCATCTACATAGGTAGAAGCGTAGTCGCTATCGCGCTCGGGTTCCTCGTACTCATCGTCATCGTCGAAGCCGCTGAACACGGGTTCGCGCCGGGGCGGCGGTTCCCGCTTTTGCGTAGAGCCATTCTGCCCTCTGTCCAGCGGATTTTTTTTGTCGTTATTCGATTCAGACCTGGGAAAAATATCGTCATCGTCTCTCATGGCCGGCTGCAACCTGTGCAATTATGGAATCAGTTGCGATAATAACAGACCGCGGGATATTTTCTTACAGTTACAGCCCGCTAGTCGGGGCTGCGCAAAGACTGCAGGCCACGGTTGAGTTTACTCAGATGACGGTCTACCTCGGCGCCCTTCATTTTGGAGACACCCACGGCGAGTATGTCGATCACTGCCAGGTGTGCAATGCGCGAGGGCAGCGGGGTATAGCTGTCGTCATTGGCCTGCTCTACGTCTATGGGTATCGGTATGCTGCACTGCCGGATCACCGGCGTATCGTTGGGCGCCAGGCCAATGATCTCGGCACCGGCCTCTCTTACATGATCCATGGCCTCAAGCAGTGATGTGGTGCGGCCCGACTGGGAGATCGCCACAACGACGTCGCCCGGGGTCAGCGACATGGCGGACATTGCCTGGATGTGTGGGTCAGAGATAGCCGCGCTGGCGATCTGCAGGCGAAAGAACTTGTGTTGCGCATCAATGGCTACCGGGCTGGAGGCGCCAAAGCCATAGAATTCTACCCGTCGGGCATTGCACAAGGCATCCACCGCTATTTCTATCGCGTCTGGATCAAGCGTATCGCGCACCCGCTGCAGCGTGCCCATGGTGGCGTCAAACACCTTGTAGGTGTAATCCCTGGCTGTATCCAGTTCACTGAGCGTAAATGGCTCGTTAGAGGGGGTGGCGGCACTGCTCTGCGCCAGGGCCATCTTAAAACTCTGGAACCCGGAACACCCGATGGCGCGGCAAAAGCGCACCACGGTAGGCTCGCTAACCTGCGCAGCGCTGGCAAGATCCACTATGCGCATGTGGATAACCTCATCCGGCCTGGCCAGCACCAGTTCGGCGACTTTGCGTTCGGAGCGTCGCAACTGCTCCAGACGAGCCTCGATTTCCCGCAGGACAGGTTTGTTGGTTGTGGTCACAGTTACCTCTATTGGCCTACCGGGCTGTTTATTATACATATTTGCATCGTCGACCCTGCTGTAGCCGCGCAATTTAGATAGAATGCTGCGATGGACGTATCAGATATTCTATCCCCCCTCAACGAGGCGCAGCGAGAAGCTGTGGCTGCGGAAAACCAGAACCTGCTGGTGCTGGCCGGTGCCGGTAGCGGCAAGACCCGGGTGTTGGTGCACCGTATTGCCTGGTTGATACGCGCCATGGACTTCTCGCCCTGGTCGGTGTTGGCAGTGACCTTTACTAACAAGGCCGCCCGGGAAATGCGCTCGCGTATTGAGGAGATGCTGCAAATTCCCTCCCACGGCATGTGGGTCGGGACTTTTCACGGCCTGGCTCATCGCCTGTTGAAGGCGCACTGGAAAGAGGCCGGCTTGCCGCAAAATTTCCAGATCCTGGACAGCGATGACCAGTTGCGTCTGGTCAAGCGTGTGTGCCGGGAGCTGGCGCTGGACGAATCGCGCTGGCCACCAAAACAGGCTCAGTGGTATATCAATTCGCAAAAAGATGAAGGTCTGCGCGCAGCGCACATCGACGTACCGGCCGGTGACCAGTTCGGCCAGACCATGCTCCAGGTTTACCGCGCCTATGAACTGGCCTGCGAGCGTGGTGGCATGGTGGATTTTGCAGAATTGCTGCTGCGGGCTCACGAATTGTGGCTTAAAAGCCCTGATGTTCTGCAGCACTACCAGGGGCGTTTCCGACAGATTCTGGTGGATGAGTTTCAGGATACCAACACGATTCAATATGCCTGGCTGCGCGTGCTGGCAGGCAAAGATATCCCCGTGGTCGCGGTCGGGGATGACGATCAGTCAATCTACGGTTGGCGCGGCGCCAAGATCGAAAATATCCAGCGCTTTGCGGACGACTTCGCCGGGGCGAAGACTGTACGGCTGGAGCAGAATTACCGCTCAACCCAGACTATTTTACAGGCGGCTAATGGCATCATTGCCTTCAACTTCGGGCGGCTGGGAAAAGAGCTATGGTCTGCCGGTGAATCTGGCGAACCCATTACCCTGTATGCGGGTTTCAATGAACAGGACGAAGCGCGTTTCATCGTGGAACAGGCGGAGAGCTGGCTGCTGCAAGGGCATGACCGCTCCTCAGTGGCTATATTGTACCGCTCCAATGCCCAGTCCCGGGTGTTGGAAGAGGCGCTGATTCGTGCTGCCATACCCTACCGCATATATGGAGGGCAGCGTTTCTATGAGCGTCTGGAAATACGTAACGCACTGGCCTATCTGCGCCTGTTGTTAAATCGCGGCGATGATGCCGCGGTAGAGCGGGTGATTAACACACCGCCCCGGGGCATTGGCAGCAAGACTCTGGATACGCTGCGTGAATGTGCCCGCTCCCGCGACATATCCATGTGGCATGCGATTGCCGCTGTCATTGCAGAGAAACTCTTGCCGCCGCGTGCGCTGACCGCCCTGGAAGGCTTTGTCGTACTCATAAATGAGCTGGACAGCGGTACGGATAATTTGACTCTGGAAGAGATTACCGAGCAGGCCATTCAAGTGTCCGGGCTGATCGATTACTACGAAAAGGAGAAGGGCGAGCGCGGTCAGGCGCGGGTGGAGAACCTGGAGGAGCTGGTCAGTGCAGCAAAACAGTTTGCCGCGCAAGACGACGAGCTCTCTCCGCTGCAGCAGTTACTGGACAGCGCCGCGCTGGATGCCGGAGATGCCCAGGCCGAAGAGCACGAGGACAGCATTCAGATGATGACCCTGCACTCAGCCAAGGGCCTGGAGTTTCCTCTGGTATTCCTGGCGGGGATGGAAGAGAACCTGTTTCCTCACCGTATGTCCCTTGAAGAACCGGGCCGCCTGGAGGAGGAGCGCAGACTTTGCTACGTGGGCATTACCCGCGCCATGGAGAAACTGGTGATGACCTACGCCGAAAGTCGGCGCCTGCACGGCAGTGAAAATTACAATACCCCGTCGCGCTTTATCCGCGAGATTCCCGCGGAGCTGCTGCAGGAGGTACGTCTGCACACAGCGGTGAGCAGGCCGGTGAGCAGCATCACCCAGGCGGAGATTCCGGATACCGGGCTATCCCTGGGGCAGCGGGTGTATCACCAGATATTTGGTGAGGGCACCGTGCTAAACTTTGAGGGACGGGGCAGTAGCGCCCGGGTGGAAGTTAATTTCGACGATGAGGGCAGCAAGTGGCTGGTGCTGCAATACGCGAATTTGCAGCTGCTATAACAACAGGATGGAACACGCATGCCAACAGGCTCTTTAGAACAACGCTACAGCCCACTGATAATACTGCTGTTGGTTGCTGCTCTGGTCGCGGTAACAGGTCTGTGGGCGACAGATCGTGCGGGGAGTGTTGACGCCGCCAGCGAGCAGGCCGTCGAAGCAGGTTCCCAGCAACAGTTTCATTGGAAAATGGTGACCACCTGGCCGAAGAATTTTCCCGGCCTGGGCGCGGGCCCGGAGAACTTTGCCCGCTATGTCAACGAGATGAGTAATGGCCGTCTCACCGTGCGCGTTTATGGTGCCGGGGAAATTGTTCCCGCTTTTGAGGTCTTTGATGCGGTGTCCCAGGGTGTGGTGGATGCTGGTCATGGCGCGGCCTATTACTGGAAGGGGAAAATACCTGCCTCGGTATTTTTTACCGCGGTACCTTTTGGCATGAATGCCCAGGAACTCAATGGCTGGTTGCATTATGGCGGCGGTCTTGAGCTCTGGCGTGAGGCTTATGCGCCGGCCAATATCATTCCTTTTGCGGGGGGTAATAGCGGTGTACAAATGGCCGGTTGGTTCAACAAGGAAATCAATACGGTAGACGATTTGAAGGGCCTGAAAATGCGTATACCTGGCCTGGCCGGGGAGGTCTTCGCCGCTGCGGGCGGGACCGCGGTGCGCATTCCCGGGGGCGAGCTGTATACGTCTCTGCAAACCGGGGTCATAGATGCGTTGGAATGGGTCGGCCCCTATAATGACCTGGCCTTCGGGTTTCATGAGGTGGCCAAGTACTATTACTACCCCGGCTGGCACGAGCCGGGGTCCATGCTGGAGCTGATCGTCAATGAGCAGTCTTTTACGGCGCTGCCGGATGATCTTCAGGCCATTGTTACCTACGCTGCGCGAGCCGCCAACCAGGACATGTTGGATGAATTCACCGCGCGCAACAATGCGGCGCTGCAAGAACTGGTAGAAAAACACGGGGTTGAGCTGCGGCGTCTGCCCGACGAGGTGTTGCTGGCCCTATGGCGCGCCAACGAGGTAGTGATGCAGGAGTTGATAGACAAGGATCCGATGGCGGCGAAAGTCTATGCCTCCTTTAAATCCTTTTACGATGGCGCCCGTGCCTATCACCATATTTCCGAACAGGCTTATATCAATGCCCGGGATGTAGTGCTCGACAGTGAGCTGGAGGCACCCTAGCTGTTGATGGCGCGGGTGCGTCCGTTGCTGTCTATAGCGACAAAAACGAATTCGCCCTCGGTAACCTTCAGTGGGTCACCATCATGGGGAGAGTTTATCCATACTTCCACAACGATACGCACTGAGCTGCGTCCCACTTCCAGAACGTCACAATAGCAGGACACTACAGCACCTACATGGACAGGTGTGAGAAAAGCCATACCGTCGATAGCGACTGTGGCCACCCGACCTTTTGCCATCTCGTTGGCGGTGATCATGCCCGCAATATCCATTTGCGACAGTAACCAGCCACTGAAAATATCGCCGTTGGCATTGGTGTCTTTGGGCATTGCAACCGTCTGTAGAGAAAGGTCTCCCTGCGGCATCGGGGTGCTGTCTATGTCGATCATGCTGGAAGCCTGTGTGATGGGCTTGCGCCCGGATGAAATCAGTTCTTAAGCAATGCGGGTAATCCAGTGGCCATCGCTGGCCAGAACCACACTGCGGCCATAGCTAGAAGCTGAATGATTATAAAGGGAATCACCCCACGGTAAATAGCACTGGTTGGCAGTGAATCCGGGGCGACGCCGCGCAGGTAAAACAGGGCAAAGCCGAAGGGTGGAGTGAGGAACGACGTCTGCAGGTTGAGTGCGATCATAATGCCCAGCCAGACGGGGTCTACGCCCATGGCCAGCAGGATCGGACCCACGATAGGCACCACGACAAAGGTGATCTCGATGAAGTCGAGAATAAAACCCAGCAGAAAGATAACCAGCATAACCACCAGGGTTGCGCTGACCACACCGCCAGGCAAGTCGAAGAAAAACTGTTGAATCAGCTCTTCGCCGCCAAAGCCGCGAAATACCAGGGAAAACACTGCAGCGCCAATCAATATCATGAACACCATACAGGTCACTTCCATGGTGTTTATCACCGCCTCGCGCAGGCGTGGCAAGTCCATTTGACCTTTGGCGATGGCCAACAGCAGGGCGCCTAAGGCGCCAATACCAGAGGCCTCGGTCGGGGTGGCCGCACCTGCCAGGATGGAACCCAGCACTACCAGGATCAGTGCCAGCGGCGGTAACAGGCCCTTGAATATTTCCGCGGCGCTGACGCGCTCTGCGCTGGCCGCGGGTGCAGCTTCCGGCTTCAGCGCGGCATACACCAGGATGTACAGTATATACAGGGCGACCAGTAGCATGCCGGGTAGCAGTGCGCCGATAAATAAATCACCCACCGATACGGTTTTAGGCGCAAATATGTTCATGCTCAGCTGTGCCTGCTGGTAGGCATTGGACAGAATATCGCCCAGCAGCACCAGAGCAATGGACGGGGGAATTATCTGCCCCAGGGTGCCCGTGGCACAGATGGTTCCCGCAGCCAGGGATGGGCTGTAGCCTGTGCGCAGCATGCTGGGCAGCGAAAGCAGGCCCATGGTGACCACGGTGGCGCCGACGATTCCGGTACTGGCTGCCAGCAACATGCCCACCAGGATGACCGATACGCCCAGGCCGCCGCGTAGCCCGCCAAACAGCTTGGCCATGGTGCCCAGTAACTCCTCGGCAACCCGCGATTTTTCCAGAATCACCCCCATGAGAATGAACAGGGGAACGGCAATCAATGTGGTATTGCCAATAGTGCCAAACATGCGACCAGGCAGGGCAGCGAGGAAGGAAGGGTCGAAGATGCCTGTCAGAATGCCGCCAGCGGCAAATGCGAGTGCGGTCCCGGCCAGGGTAAAAGCGACCGGATAGCCCAGCATTAGCAGCAGGCACACGGCCAAAAACATGAACAGTGATATATATTCAATCATTGTCCGGGGCCTTCTGCCAGGGCGAGTGCAGCGCGCAGGGTCTCTGCGAGGCCCTGAAGAAACAGGTTAAGCGCCATTAGCGGCAGCAGGCTCTTGAGCAGGAAAACTGCTGGAATGCCACCGGGTTCGGGAGATGATTCCCGAATAGTCCAGGCATCTGCGACATAGTTCCAGCTGACAAAAGCGATGAAAATACACAGGGGCAGCAGAAAAATGATCCCGCCCAGGCTGTTAACCCAGGCCTGGCCCCTGGGCTTGAAATCACGATAAAAGATATCCACACGTACATGGGCGCCTTTTTTCAGCGCGTACGCCGCACCGAGCATAAACAGGCAACCGTGCATATAAATGACCAGTTCCTGGGCAAGAATAGAGCCGGTGTTGAAGCCATAGCGCAGCGCTACTATCAGAGAAGTCAAAATAGCCATGGCCAGGACGAGCCAGGCCAGGACGCGGCCACTGAATTCGGTAAAGGCGTCTATAAGTTGCACAATTTTGCGCAGGCTGGTCATGGTGGATAAGTCTTTTTGATTATTATCGCGCAGAGTATCATAGGCGTTTCGCAGACGTGAAAAGTAATTCCGTTCCGCTATCTACTGGACTCAGACAGATGTTGACAGTTATTTCCCCGGCTAAAACCCTGGATTTCGATACCCCCCCGACCACCCGCAAAGCAACCCAGCCGCAGTTTCTGCAGCGCTCGGCACAACTGGTGGAAGATGCTCGCGCCATGAACCCGGATGACATCCGGGCCCTTATGGGGGTGAGTGAAAAAATCGCCGAGTTGAATCACGGCCGTTTCATGAATTGGGGGGTACCTTTCAACCTGGATAATGCCAAGCAATCGGTATTGGCTTTCAAGGGTGACGTATATACCGGCCTTGAGGCGGACAGCCTGAATAGCGCGCAGCTGGCCTTTGCCCAGAAACACCTGTGTATCTTGTCCGGGCTCTACGGCTTGTTGCGGCCCCTGGACCTGATGCAGCCGTATCGTCTGGAAATGGGTCTCAAATTTGCCAATCGGGGAGGTAGAAACCTTTACGAATTCTGGGGTGACAGTATCACCAAGGCGTTAAATGGACAGCTAAAGAAATCCGGCACGCGGGCCTTGGTCAACCTGGCTTCCAACGAGTATTACAAGGCAGTGCAGCCCGGCTCACTGGACGCGGAGGTGATTACACCGATATTCAAGGACCTGAAGGGCGGCAAGTACAAGATCATCAGCTTTTACGCGAAGAAAGCCCGTGGCCAGATGGCGCGCTTTATTATCGATAATGAGCTTAATGAACCGGACGAGCTGAAGAAATTCAAGACCGGTGGTTATCGCTACAACAAGGCCGAATCCACCGCGAGGGAACTGGTCTTTACCCGCGACGCCCCCGCTTGATTGACATGCAGAACTTTCCTTTCTCCCAGTCCTGCGAAAATAACCAGGCACCCATACTGGAAGTGTTGACAGAAGCGTTTGCAGATCGCGATGCGGTGCTGGAGATCGCCAGTGGTACCGGGCAGCACGCCTGCCACTTTGCCGCGGGCATGCCCCGGCTGCAATGGCAGCCCACTGAAATACCCGACAGCATGTCAGTGTTAATGCCTCGCTGTGTTGACTATGGTGGTGATAATTTGCTGCCACCGCTAAGCCTGGATGTACGCGACAGCCCCTGGGAAGTACCGGTTCCCGACGCCGTTTTCACCGCGAATAGCCTGCATATTATGGCTATGTCTGCGGTGCAGGCATTGTTTTCCGGCCTGGGGTTATATGCCGGAGATGACGTGGTGCTGGCCGTCTACGGGCCCTTTAATTATCGCGGAGAATACTCCAGCCCGAGCAATGCACGCTTTGATCAGTGGTTGGCGCAGCAACATCCGGAGAGCGCCATCCGCCATTTCGAGCGGGTACAAGAACTGGCTGCAGACGCGGGCTTCGCGCTGCAGGCAGATTTTGAGATGCCCGCTAATAATCGCTTGTTGCTCTGGCGCAAAGGCGGCTGATTAATCTTTGGCCTTGAACGGCAGTAGTTCTGCTGCCTGGCTCTGGTACTGTTGTGTGTGGGTTTCTTCCTGGCGGGTGAAATTACCCACTGCAGCGGATAATTGTGGATCTGCTATCCAGTGATTTGACCAGGTGGAAACCGGGCGAAACCCCCGTTGAATCTTGTGCTCACCCTGGGCACCAGGGTCGAAGCGCTGCAGTCCATGTTCAATACAGTACTCAATGCCGCGGTAGTAACAGGCCTCGAAGTGCAGGCAGTCGAACTCCCGCTCGCAGCCCCAGTAACGCCCGTAAAGAGTGTCAGCCGAGCGAAAATACAACGCGGCAGCCACCGCGAGTCCGCTTTGTTTTGCGACCACCATGACCACCTTTTCCCCGAGGCTGGGAGCGGTTTTCAGGAAAAAATCCCGCGTCAGGTAGCCGCCGTGACCACTGCGCTTGGCGTAAGTCTGTTGGTAAAAGCGATGGAACTGCAGCCAGTCTGCCTCGCTGATTTCACTGCCGGTCAGGGTCTGCAATGTCAAGCCTTGCTCGACTACTCGTGTGCGCTCGCGCCGCAGGTTCTTCCTTTTGCGACTGCTGAAGGTTGCCAGGAACTCATCGAAGCTGGCATAGCCCTCGTTGAACCAGTGGAACTGGGTGGCGGTGCGCCGGTGTGTATCCAGGTCCAGCAGTTGTTGTGATTGTGCTTCTTCCGGGAATAGCAGGTGCCACGATGAAATGCCCTGGCGCTCGGAAAATTGGCGCAGCGCCTGCAGTACAGCGGGCCAGACTTGCTCGGTAGTGGTCGCATCCCGGGTACACAGGCGCGGACCGGTAGCCGGGGTAAACGGAATGGCGCTTACCAGCTTTGGATAGTACTCCAGGCCACTGCGCTGCCAGGCATCTGCCCAGGACCAGTCAAAAACGTATTCACCATAGGAATGGGACTTCAGGTACAGAGGCATAATGGCCAACAAGCCCTGTGCGTCGCGCAGCACCAGGTGGCAGGGCTGCCAGCCGCTCTCCGAATTGGTGCAGCCGGTGGTTTCCAGGCCGTACAGGAACTCGTGGCGCAGAAAGGGGTAGTCGCCACCGGCAAGTTGATTCCAGTCCTGCGCGTCGATGTCGCCCAGGGTGGGAAGAAATTCCGCTGACAAATCCATGTCTGACATCATATGGCGTAGTGCAGGGCGACGCCTGCAAACAGTGCCAGCCCCACCCAGTTGTTGTGCAGGAACGCCTTGAAGCAGGCGGGGGTATGGCGCTCGCGGATCAGGTACTGCTGGTAACAGAACAGGCCAGCGATTACCAAAAGTGCGCCGTGATAGGGCCAGCCCAGGCCAAATTGCTGTCCGGTAAGCCATAAAGTACACAGGGTTAGCACTTGCAGTAAGCCGACGATAAGCCTGTCGTGGCGGCCGAACAGGATGGCGCTGGATTTGACTCCAATCAGGATATCGTCATCGCGGTCAACCATGGCGTACTCGGTATCGTAGGCTACTGTCCAGAGCAGGTTGGCGCAGTACAGCAGCCACAGGGCCGGGGGCAGTGCGCCAGTCTGGGCGGCGAAGGCCATGGGGATGCCCCAGGAAAAGGCCGCGCCCAATACCACCTGGGGCAGGTGCGTATAACGTTTCATGAACGGGTAGCTCGAAGCCAGTATCACCGCGACCAGCGAGAGCTGGATGGTCAGGGCGTTGGTAAACAATACCAGTGCAAAGGCCAGCAGCATCAGCACGATGAACAGGGTCAGCGCCTCTTTTTCGGAAACTGTGCCGATTACCAGTGGCCGGTTGCTGGTGCGCTGGACCGCACCGTCCACATGGCGATCCGCGAGGTCATTGACGATGCAGCCCGCGGAGCGTGTCAGGAATGTCCCTAGCAGGAATATCGCCAGTAGTTTTGGCTCCGGCATGCCCTCGGCTGCAAGCCACAGGGCGCACAATGTTGGCCACAGCAGTAGCAGGGTGCCTATGGGTTTGTCGAAGCGGATCAGCTGCAGGTATAACTTGAGTTTGCTGTCTGTGGCCATGCTCAGCGTGTCATCGGGTGCGAACCGCCAAGCTTACTGTGTTGCGGGAACAATTGCAGCGCTGACTACGCCTCTTTGCGTACGATGGACCGGCAGTGGTGCCGTCCACGGGATGAATTTTTCCAGAAATACTTCACTGACCAGTAGGCTCTTACCCTGGACTTCGAAGCGGCAGCGGCGCGCCCAGGCGGCCTGAGCCTGGCGCAAATGGCGGGGAAGGTAATCGCTGTCTCCCGCGATATGGGCGACTTCAAAGGGACTGCGGTGCATCCCGGACTGCTTGAACAGGATAGCCCCCAGGGATTTATTTTCCAGCCGTCTCAGGTGTGCCAGGCCGCCACTCAGGCTGGAGATGGGGAATACGCTGCGAGCAAATACTACGGGCCGCCCGGAGAGTGACAGCACCACCTCACGTATCAGTGCCTGTTGCCGCGGTGCCTGGTGTAACAGGCGTCTCTCGGAAAACAGCGGTACTTCCCAGCTTTGCGATAACCGTTGTACTGCAAACAAGCCCTGCTGTGACGCAATCAGTCGGCTGGTCAGAGAGCCGTCATCCAGCAGCCAGGGCCGGGGAGCGGCGGGCAATTGCATGCTGGTGATCTGTGCTATAGGGCGCCACTGGGGTTCAGTGACGATCCGGCTCTGGGACACGATAATAGGCCTGACGGGGTCGCTGTGCGTGAGAGGCGAGAATGCTTGATAGCAAAGGCCCTTGCAAGTCTGTGCTGGCATATTTTGTCATGCTGCGGGGGCCATAAAACTCTTGCACATTTTTCGTACACACCTATAGTGTTTCGTCTCGAATTTCGTCCGTTGTCGGCAGTCGTCGTGCTGTTAGCCAGCTAAAGTCAGCAGTAAAGAGTGAGCAGTGAAATGAGCAAGTGGGAATGTATTGTCTGTGGCCTGGTTTATGATGAGAAAGAAGGGTGGCCAGATGATGGCATTGCCCCAGGCACCAAGTGGGAGGATGTTCCCGAGGACTGGTTGTGCCCCGATTGTGGCGTGGGCAAGGAAGACTTTGAACTGCTGGAACAGGGTCCGGTAGACGATACCCCACACCATGAGGAGCCGGTGGTGGACAAGGTACATGCGCCAGTGGTTATTCTGGGCACCGGCCTGGCAGGCTACGGCCTGGCCAAGGAGTTTCGCAAGCACGATGCCGACACGCCGCTGATCCTGATTACCTCGGACGATGGCCGCTCTTATTCCAAGCCCATGCTGTCCACCGGGTATACCAAAGACCATAACGCGAATGACCTGGCTCAGCTGGATGCCGGCGGTATGGCGCGCCTGCTCAAGGCGAGCGTATGGACCATGACCAAGGTCAACGAGATCGATACCGAGAAGCAGTTGATAAAAGTGGGTGACTCACAAACGGCTGTTCACTACGGCAAGCTGGTACTGGCAGTGGGCGCTGAGGTTATTCGCCCGCCCATCGAAGGCGATGGCCTGGAGATGGTCTATGCGGTTAACGACCTGCTGGATTACGACGATTTCCGCACCGCGGTGAAAAAGAACAATGTCAAAAAGGTGTGCATCATCGGCGGTGGTCTGATTGGCTGTGAATTCACCAACGACCTGATCAACGGCGGCTTTCAAGTAGAAGCGGTAGATCCGTTGGCGTATTGCCTGCCCACTCTGTTGCCGGAAACGGCAGGCAAGGCGGTGCAGTCAGCCCTCGAAGAGAAAGGCGCCAAATTCCACTTCGGCCCATTGGTTACTGCTGTGAACCTGGCTGAGCAGGGTGTAGTGGTTAGCCTGAACAACGGCGCAACCATTGCCGCGGATATGGTGGTATCTGCGGTAGGTGTGCGCCCCAGTACCGCTTTAGCCAAGGCCTCGGGTATTGCCACCAATCGCGGTGTGCTGACCAACCGCCTGTTGGAGACGAATGCGCCGAATGTCTACGCTATGGGCGATTGTGCCGAGGTCAATGGCCATGTACTGGTGTATGTCGCGCCGCTGATGGCGGCAGCCCGCGCATTGGGCAAAACCCTTGCCGGGGAGCCCACGGAAGTCAGTTACCCTGCAATGCCCGTTACCATCAAGACCCCTGCCTGCCCCGTGGTTGTGGCCCCGCCCGCGATGGGCGCTGAGGGTGAATGGCACATTGAGGCCGACGGTAACAATGTCAAAGCCCAGTTCCGTGACAGCAGCGGTGCTTTGTTGGGCTTTGCCCTGACCGGTGACGCCACGCGTGAAAAAATGGCCCTGCAGAAGGAATTGCCGGCCATTATGGCCTGAGTCTAGACCTTGGCAAATTGCTGGACCGCCCCGGTCCAGCGTTGAATCAGCGGATCCACCAGTCGTGGGCTCCGCTGGCGAATTTCATTGGAGAGATCCTGCACCGTCTGCAGCAGATGATTGTGCGCCGGTAGCTCTGCAATCCTGAATTCCATCAGCCCGGTCTGGCGGGTACCCAGTACCTCTCCGGGGCCGCGCAGTTGCAGGTCTTTTTCGGCGATATAGAAACCGTCGGTACTTTCGCGCATGGCACCCAGGCGTTGTTTGCCATTGGCTGACAGGGGGGATTGGTAGAGCAGCACACAATGGCTGGCCTCGCTGCCGCGGCCGACCCGTCCGCGCAACTGGTGTAACTGCGCTAGGCCCAGGCGCTCGGGATTTTCGATGATCATCAGGCTGGCGTTGGGTACATCCACGCCGACTTCAATCACCGTTGTCGCTACCAGCAGGGCCAGTTCGCCAGCCTTGAAGCTTGCCATCACGCGCTCTTTTTCGGCCGGTTTCAAACGCCCGTGGATCAAGCCGATTGCCAGCTCTGGCAGCGCCAGCTGTAACTCTGCTGCGGTAGCCTCCGCAGCCTGCGCCTGCAGGGTATCGCTCTCCTCGATCAGCGTGCATACCCAATATGCCTGGCGGCCCTGCGTGCAGGCTGCTGCTACCCTGGCAACGACATTCTGTCGACGCTGGCTATCCACCAGTGCAGTGGTTACGGCCTGTCTCCCCGGCGGTAACTCGTCGATCACAGAACAGTCAAGATCGGCATAGGCCACCATGGACAGGGTGCGTGGAATGGGGGTCGCGGTCATTACCAGCTGGTGGGGCCGCCCCTGTCCCGGGGCCGTTTTTTCGGTCAGCGCCAGACGCTGGTGCACGCCGAAGCGGTGTTGTTCATCCACGATGACCAACCCCAACAGCTTGAACGCTACGTCCTGCTGGAACAGCGCGTGGGTGCCAATCACCAGGGAGGCTTGCCCTGAGACGATGTTATGCAGTGCCGCCTGGCGTTTCTTGCCCTTGGTGCGACCACTCAGCCATTCCATGCTGATGGACAGCGGGGCAAACCAATCGTTGAAGCTGTTCCAGTGCTGCTCCGCGAGTATTTCTGTGGGCGCCATAATGGCTACCTGGTAACCGTTGGCAATGGCTTGTAATGCGGCCCCCGCGGCTACCAGCGTTTTGCCAGAGCCCACATCCCCCTGGACCAGGCGTAACATTGGGTAGGGCTTTGCCAGGTCGGTGGCGATCTCCGCCAACACCCTGGCTTGTGCCCCGGTGGGGGTAAAGGGTAGGCCGCCCAGGAAGGCTTCCAGTTCCCGCGGCTTTGACTCAAGCACGGGAGCGCCGTCTGCCTGAGCGCGTTGGCGCAGCCGAAACAGCGACAAGTTATGCGCAATCAGTTCTTCCAGGGCCAGGCGCAATTGTGCCGGGTGGTCGCCCTCGCGTAATTGCTCCAGGGGGGCATCCGGTGGGGGTGAGTGCAGGTAATGCAGTGCCTGGGCCAGATCGTAGGGGTGACTACCGGGCGGCAGCAAGTCCTGTGGCGGGTCTTTTTGCAGCCTTAACAGGGCCTGCCCGCACAGGTTGCGCCATTGGTTTTGCCCTATCCCCGAGGTAGTGGGATAAATCGGGGTGAGAGTTTCCTCAGCAGGCGACTCCGCCGTCCCGACCTCGTTATATTCCGGGTGGTATATCTCCAGACCCGCGCTGCCCCGTCGCGGCTGGCCGAAGCAGCGCAGGCGACACCCCGGCTTGAGCTTGTTTTTTTGTGCAGCGGAAAAATGAAAAAACCGCAGGGTGATGGTCCCCGTACCATCCTGCAGCCTGGCAACCAGAGAGCGGCGACGGCCGAATACAATATCTGCCGCGCGCACTTCACCTTCGATAACCGCATCCACGCCCTCGCGCGCCGCAGCGATAGGTGTGATGCGGGTCCTGTCCTGATAGCGCAGAGGCAGGTGGAATAACAGATCCTCAACCCGAAACACGCCGTAGTCGGCTAATTTTTCCGCCAGTTTGGGGCCAACACCGCGCAGCTCCTGTACCCGGGCTCCGGAAATTTCGGTCATGCGTTCAATCCCGCAACACGTTGCTTAAAGTGTCGATAGCCTGGTGCCGTGGATAGCTGACGCGCCATGCCAGGGCGATGGTGCGCGTGGGTGCGGGGGCAGTAAATTCGCGGACGAGCAGGGTGGGCCCACTATAGGTGGCAATGTCCGCAGCCGATTTGGGCAGTACGGTAATACCCAGCCCGCTGGCGACCATATGTTTCAGTGTCTCCAGGGAGCTGCCTTCTACCACCGCTTGCCCACTGGCATGGTTGTCCTTGATCGCCTGCTGTAGCCCGGGGCAGGCATCCAGCACCTGATCACGAAAGCAGTGACCCTCGCCCATCAGCAACACCCGATGTTCGGCCATGGCTGCCGGGTCTATGCGCTTTTCCTTGGCCAGAGGATGCTCCTGCGGCATTAACACTACAAAGGGTTCGTCATAGATTTCTCGGGTCACCACGTCGGGCTCGGTGAACGGCAAGGCGATAAAAATAGCGTCCAGCTGTCCCCGCGAGAGTTTGCCGCGCAGCACCGAGGTATAGCTTTCTTCAATAAATAAAGGCATGTTGGGCGCTGCGCGTTGCAGACTGCTGACCAGGCGTGGAAACAGATAGGGCCCTACGGTATAGATAGCGCCTACCGACAGCATGCTGCCCAATGGGTCCTTGCCCTGGTCCGCCAGGTGCTGCAGGTTTTTAGCTTCCTGCAATACGGTGCTTGCCTGGGCGACAATGCGTTCGCCTATGGGGGTTGCTGATACCTGGTGGCGGGAACGTTCGAACAGACTTATGCCCAGCTCTTCCTCCAGCTTCTTTATAGCGATACTCAGGGTGGGTTGACTGACATTGCATTGCTCAGCGGCCTTGCGGAAGTGGCCAGTTTCCGCCAGTGCTACAAGGTAACGCAGTTCTGTTAGTGTCATGTTTGATCGGCCTTTTATAGTGCATTGCAGCGTATAGTGTAACCAGTCAGAGATTCGAATATGAAGAGCAATTCCATTCTAATTGTCGGTTGCGGTGATATTGGTATTCGCACCGGGCGCTTGTTGCTGGCCGCAGGCTGGCAGGTGGCTGGTGTGCGTCGCAACCCACAAACCCTGCCTGCCGAATTTACCGGCTATGGGGCGGACTATACAGAGCCCGGCAGCCTGAATTTTATAGGTGACCTGAAACCGGACTATGTCCTGGCCACCTTTAATCCCAGTGAGCGTTCACTGGAGGGCTACGACAAAGGCTTTGTGGGTGGCACTGAAAACCTGTTGCGTGGCCTTGCCGAGCATCGCCCCAGGCACATTCTATCGGTTTCCAGCACGCGTGTGTTGGCCGAGAGTGCAGGTGGCTGGGTAAATGAGAATAGCGCTCTGGCCGGAGAGAAGGATCCCCGGGCAATGTCTATAATTGAGGCGGAACAACGCTTGCTGGTCTCCCCGCAGGCGGGTTCGGTGGTGCGTTTTGCGGGGATCTATGGCTACCCGGGTGGTCGCCTGTTAACGCGTATAGGAAAGGGGGAGCTGTGTGCAGCGCAGCCACCGCGTTATAGCAATCGCATTCACCGCGACGACTGCGCCGGTTTTCTTGGTCACTTGCTGCTTGCAGCTGCGGCTGATGCGTCACTGGCGCCGGTGTATATCGGCGTGGATGATCAGCCAGCGCTGCAGTTTGAGGTGGAGTCCTGGTTGGCAGCGCGATTGGGAATAGCGCAGCCGGAATACCTGCAGCCTGGTAGCAGCGACGCGACGACGGGTAAACGCTGCAGCAACCGGCTACTGCACGATAGTGGTTATCAACTGCTCTATCCGGATTATCGCTGTGGCTATCAGGCCGTGTTGGACCAATCCGTTAGATCGCCAGGATAGCTTCTACTTCGATATCCACATTTTTTGGTAGGGCGGCAACCTGCACGCAAGCTCTGGCCGGGTAAGGCTCTTGCAGGAAAGTGGCCATCACCTCGTTAACCGCGGCGAAGTGCTCCAGGTTGGTCAGAGAGATATTAATTTTCACTGCATTATTGAGTGTGCCCCCGGCGGCAGCGGCTACTGCGGCGAGGTTGTTAAATACCTGGGTGGCCTGCTCGGTGATGTCACCGGTCACCAGTTCCATCGAGCCAGGAATGAGTGGAATCTGGCCAGATAGCCAGACGGTATTGCCTACTTTGACGGCCTGCGAGTAGGGTCCGATCGCCTCTGGCGCATCGGGTGTCGAAATCACTGCACGGTTGTTCACGGTGGTTCTCCTGAAGGGAATCCGGGGCTTCAGTTCTTGACCCGGGCGACTTTGCGCACATAGTTGATACTGCGCAGACGTTTTATGATGCGTGCCAGGTGCACGCGATTGTGGACTGCTATCTCCAGGTCAACGAAGGTGAACTGGTAGTCCTTGTCATCAGTGGTAATTTTTTCGATATTCACGCCTATACTGTTTATGCGCGTAGCGATAATGGCGATCATACCGCGCCGATTTTCCACCTCTATACGCAATTCCACCGGGTATTCGCCCGCAACCTCATCGTCCCAGCGCAGCGCGACCAGGCGTTCCGTGTTCTCGCGCATATCGCCCAGGTTATTGCACCGCTCACGGTGCACAACTACGCCTTTTTCGGAGCTGAGGTAGCCTTCTATCGGGTCTCCAGGCAAGGGATGGCAGCATTTCGCATAGCTGACCATAAAACCTTCAGTACCCCTGATGTCTACAGGCTGCGGGCCGGTGGCCGCGTCCAGCTGGTTGCGCCCCAGTTCACCTACCAGTTGTTGCGCGGTGATGGCCGGCAGGCGGTTGCCGCGCGCGATTTCCTCCAGCAGGTCCTCCAGCTGATCGAAGTGGTGCCGGGTCAGGAACTCGGCAAGAAGCTCTTCATCCAGTTGTTCCAGTCCGCTGTCGAAGCTTGCCAGTGCCTTATCGAGCAGGCGTCGGCCGAGTGCTACGGAGTCCTCTCTGGTCTGGTGTTTGAGGTAGTGGCGGATATTGGATCGCGCCTTGGCAGTGACCGCGTAATTGAACCATGAGGGGTTTGGCCTGGCGCCTGGCGCGGTGAGGATCTCCACCGTATGGCCGCTCTGCAAGGGCTCTGACAATGGCGCCAACCTGCGGTTGATGCGACAGGCGACACAGCTGTTGCCCACATCGGTGTGCACGGCATAGGCAAAGTCCACGGCGGTGGCCCCCCTGGGCAGCTCCATTATTTTTCCCTTGGGTGAGAAGACATAAATCTCGTCAGGGAACAGGTCGATTTTTACGCTTTCAAT
>JAIBDN010000016.1 GCA_024686215.1 Gammaproteobacteria bacterium
GAATATATTTTATAGCATCTACGATGTGAGCAGTGTGGTGGGCCGAGCGCCAGCTGAAGGCGTGCACTTCCAACTGAAGCTGGCGCTCGGACCAGCGCACTGCGGATTCATAGGGCTAAAGCACTAAAACCCGTAAAGCGCTTTATACTCCGGGTCTTTTGAGGCAATCAGCTTGGCCAGGTCCACCATGACTTTGCATTGCTTCCAGGATGCATCGTCCTGCATCTTGCCGTCGACCATGGCCGCGCCACTGCCATCGGGCAGGGCTTCAAGCACGCGCTTGGCCCAGACTATCTCGTCTGCCGGGGGGCTGAACACATTCTTGGCGATGGCGATCTGGTTGGGGTGCAAAGACCAGGCGCCTACACAGCCCATCAGGAAAGCATTACGGAACTGGTCCTCACAGGCGAGGGGGTCATCAATCGCGCCGAAGGGGCCGTAGAAGGGCAGGGCGCCCACGGCGACGCAGGCATCGACCATACGGCCGATAGTGTAATGCCACAGATCCTGTTGATGGGTGGCGCGTGGTGCTTCCGGGTTTTCCGGGTCTGGGTCGTTACGCACCAGGTAGCCGGGATGTCCGCCACCGATACGGGTGGTTTTCATGCGGCGTGAGGCGGCGAGGTCCGCAGGTCCCAGGCTCATACCCTGTATGCGTGGACTGGCGTTGGCGATTTCTTCCACATTGGCCACGCCCAGGGCGGTTTCCAGGATGCAGTGCAATTGAATCGGTTTACTCAGACCGGCGCGGGCTTCAAGTTGCGCGATCAATTGGTCAGCGTAGTGTATATCCCACGCACCCTGAACCTTGGGTAGCATGATGACATCGACTTTCTCACCCACTTCAGTGACGATGCGCGTGACATCATCGAGGAACCAGGGGCTGTCGAGGCTGTTTATGCGGGTCCATAGCTGGGTATCGCCGAAATCGTTGTCGCGGGCTATCTGAATGAAACCTTCACGCGCGGCTTCCTTGTTGTCTATGGCTACCGCGTCTTCCATATTGCCCAGCAGGATGTCGACTTTCTTGGCGATATCCGGCGCTTTTTCTGCCATACGCGGATTACTGGGATCAAAAAAATGAATCATGCGCGAGGGGCGCACGGGTATATCTCGTAATGGTTCCGGGGCGCCAAGCGCCAGTGGGCGGAAAAAATCTCGGGGACTGCGCATCGTTATCTCCTCAGTCAGGTTGTACTGGTTTAGTTCAGAGTAGGCGCTGCCTCAGCGCCTCGTATTGTTCAAACAGGGTTGAGCTGTGTGTTTGTAACTGGTCAAGAGTGCTGTCAACGCCGCCTAGCCGTGTGAGGCCATTGCTGCCAAACTCTTCGTGCAAGCGCTTTAGTATCCATTTGCCCTGGTAGTGATGCCTGCGTTGTTCGATCAGGTTCTGCTCGCGCAGTACGCTGTGGTGCTTTTCCATGACATCGGCCAGCGCTTCAATGCCACTGCCCTTGGTGGCGCTGGCAGACAATACGGGGACAGTCCAGTTGCCCTCGTTATGCTCGCGGCTCATGGCCGCTCCCAGCTCAGATAAAGTGCGGCGTGCTACGGCACCCATATCCTCTTTGTTGACTACCAGGATATGCGGTACTTCGAGAATTCCTGCTTTCAAAAACTGTACGCTGTCACCGGACCCGGGCTGTGCGACGTAGCAGGTGGTATCGCACATATCGGCCACGTCGATTTCCCGTTGACCCACGCCAACAGTTTCTATCAGAGTGATGTCAAAGGCAGCCAGCATCACCAGGCTCATGGGCCATACCTCGGCGCTCAAACCTCCAAATTGTCCCCGGCAGGCCAATGAGCGCACGAAAACACCGTCGTCCTCACTGCTGGTTTTCATACGCAGCCTATCGCCTAACAAGGCGCCGCCGCTTATCGGGCTTGAAGGGTCGACCGCCAGTACACCGACGCTGAGACCGCGTTGCCGCCATACGGAGATCAGCGCCGCTGTCAGGGAGGACTTACCGGCGCCGGGAGGGCCGGTGATACCAATCAATCTGGAATTGTTTTTGCTCTGTCCCGCTTGCAGCTTTGTCAGTAAAGTAATTGCGCTACTGCGCGATGCAGGACGCTTATCGTCCAGCAGGTTCAGTGCCGCGGCGAGCGCTGCACGTTCACGCAAGCGAATCGCCCTGACCAGTTGTTCCTGGTCGAGCGGCTGCACCTTGGGAATGGGCTTGTTCAGCGTCAGCCCGCCAGGCCATTAGTGCTGCGAATGACATCCACCATAGTGGTCATGATGGCATTCATGTCGACATCCTTTGGTGTAAACACGGCCTGCACACCCTGGGCTTTCAGTTGTTGCGCATCGTCTTCCGGAATTATCCCGCCTATAACCAGTGGTATTGAGGCCGCTCCAATTTTCTCCAGCTCGGCATGAATATCTTCAACCAGTTCGAGGTGGCTGCCAGACAGTACCGACAGCCCTATGAGATGCACACCTTCTTCCTGTGCGGCTCTGGCGATCTGTGCCGGCGTCAGGCGTATCCCTTCATAAACGATCTCGAAGCCCGCATCGCGACCTTTAACCGCAATCTGTTCAGCGCCATTACTGTGACCGTCCAGTCCCGGTTTACCTATCAGCAGGCGCAGTGGCCGACCCAGTTCTTCACCGGTACTGCGCACGTGTGCACGCACCGCGTCCATCGCTGCGGAGTCTGTCTGGCCGGCCATGGAAATGTCGATTCCAGTCGGTGCGCGGTATTCCCCGAACACCTCGCGCAGTACCTCGCTCCACTCACCGGTGGTGACGCCTGCACGTGCGCAGTCGATGGAGGAGGGCATAATATTTGCTCCGCCCACTGCCGCTTCTTTCAAAGCGTTCAGCGCACGGTCAACCACTTGTTGATCGCGGGCTGCGCGAAAGGCCTGTAATCCAGCGATCTGCTGTTGCTCAGCTTGCACGTCGACTTTCATAATGCCAGAGTCGGTGCCTGTGGTAAGAGGTGACTCCGCCGTCTGTTCGAAGCAATTTACCCCCACTATTTTGAGTTCGCCGCTTTCGATATTGCGCATGCGCCGGGTGTGGCTTTGTACCAACTCGCGTTTCACATAACCACTTTCTATGGCCTGCACCATACCGCCCTGATCCGCCACGCGGGCCATCTCAGACTCGGCGCCAGCAATCAGTTCTTGCACCTTGGCCTCAACCACGGGCGATCCATCGAGCAGGTCGCCGTATTCCAGCAAGTCTGTTTCCAGTGCCAATACCTGTTGCATGCGCAGTGCCCACTGCTGGTCCCAGGGACGCGGCAGTCCCAGGGCTTCATTCCAGGCCGGCAACTGAATTGCCCGTGCCCGGGTGTTTTTAGACAGGGTGACAGCGAGCATTTCCAAAACGATACGCTGCACGTTGTTCTCGGGTTGTGACTCGGTAAGCCCTAGAGAGTTAACCTGTACGCCATAGCGGAAGCGTCTTTTCTTGGGGTCTTCAACGCCGTAGCGCTGCTCGGCCATTGCGTCCCACATGCGATTAAATGCGCGCAACTTACAGGTCTCTTCGACAAAGCGAATACCGGCATTGACGAAGAAAGAAATACGCCCGACCACATCCGGGAAACGCTCCTCAGGTATCTGCCCCGAGGCTTTTACCGCATCGAGAATGGCGATTGCCGTCGACAGTGCATAGGCCAGCTCCTGGGTTGGAGTGGCGCCCGCTTCCTGCAGGTGATAACTGCAGATATTGGTAGGGTTCCACTTGGGAATATTTTCTACGGTATACGCAATCAGGTCAGTGGTCAGTCGCACCGAGGGTTCAGGTGGGAAAATATAGGTGCCACGAGACAGGTATTCCTTGAGTACATCATTCTGCGTAGTGCCCTGTAATTGCGCGGGGTCCACGCCTTGTCGCTCGGCGACCGCGACATACAGTGCCAGTAGCCAGGGTGCTGTGGCGTTAATCGTCATGGAGGTGTTCATTTGGTCCAATGGGATTTGGTCGAACAGGGCCTCCATATCACCGATATGATCTATAGGCACGCCCACCTTGCCAACTTCACCGCGTGCCAAGGGGTGATCAGAGTCGTAGCCGGTCTGCGTGGGCAGGTCAAAAGCGACCGACAGGCCGGTCTGGCCCTTGCTCAGATTCATACGATAGAGTTCGTTGGACGCCTTGGCGGACGAATGACCCGAGTAGGTGCGCATCAACCATGGGCGATCGCGTTGTACAGTTTCCTGGTTCACGGTGTGAATCCTCAGCAGGGGCGGCGTTTGATTAGCAGGCGCCGCTCTATCTCGAAAATTTTATCGGTGATTTTTTCTTTACCCAATGCGCGCTTGCTGTCTTCCTTGAGAAACAAATCGGCACCGTGTTTTTCCAGTGCCGCGGCGGCGGATATATTTTTAACACCGATCAGTTGCATGGTAACAACACCGTAGTCAGCGACGTCGGGCACATCTTCAACGCTCAATATACGGGTCAGGGCGCCCACGGTGTCGCCGGCAGAGGCGGGTTGGGTGTGGTAACCCTCGGTAAAGCCAAGCTCCCAAACGGCATGCTCTGATACATCCCGGCTGGCCAACCCGTCCAGCCACGCGAAGACCAAACCACCATACACAATCGGCTCGCCACTCATCTTGCCAGACAAGCCACTGGAGAATACGCGATCAAAATGCAGCGGGTGGCTGTTGCCCACCAGGTAGGTGAGCGCCATATGCTCTTCGGTAATGGTGCGGCCGTTGGCATGCACGATGATCTCACCTGGCGCAAAATCTTCGAAGTACGTGTTGGGGCCGGTCAGCCCGGGGGCGTAGTGGCTGTTGTGCAGAGGGAGCTCTACCACCGGCGCGTCTTCACCGGGGAATTCGATCGCGACGTCTGCTGCCGGTGTGGTCGGCAGGCGATCTCCGCGCCAGGCCACCATGATCTTGCGCTCATATTGCAGTACCACCTGGTCGTCCTGATTGACGCTTACAGTGCGTATGCGGGCTATGCCGGGCTTCTCAGCGCCTCGATCCTTGCGCTCCAGCACTTTGGTAAAGGCGCGTAGCGTGTCACCCGGGTATACCGGGCGCAGGAACTCTACCTGGTAATACCCCAGGTTAGCGATGGCCTTCTCGGAATCGTTTTGTACGCCCAATGACAGGGTCACGTTAAACACCATCTGCGGGCTGGCCGGCAGATCGGAAAAGCCATGGGCGCGGGCATACTGGGTGTTCAGGTATAGCGGGTTGGTCTGCATGTAGGTGCGCGCGAAGTTCAGCATGTTGCCGGTAGCAAAGGTAAAGCCACGCGGGTGTTCGAACACCTGGCCCGGATCCAGTTCGTCCAGGTAGCGTCCGTACTGGGGCTGGCGTGTCTTGCCCAGCTCGATAGCAATGTCAGCGGAGATCTCTTGCTGCGGCGTCAGGTTCAGGGAAACACTCATGATCGGCCTCCTCAGGCTGCGTTTTCTACCAGGGAACGGGTGATCACCTTCAATGCGAGAGTTTCCTCGGCACCTTCAAAAATAGACAGTACCCGCGCGTCGGCAAAATAGCGGCTGGTCGGCGTCTCCTCGGCGTAACCCATGCCACCGTGAATCTGCAATGCTTCGCGCGTCACCCACTCGGAGGTTTTGCTGGCAAATATCTTGGCACCGCTGGCTTCCATATCGCCAGAGCCCTGGTCCATAAGCTCGGCAACCTCGTAGGTGATCTGGCGACAGGCCAGCAGGTGCGCCGCCATGCGCGCCAGTTTTACCTGTGTCAATTGATAGTCGCCTATCGGATGATTGAATACCACGCGCTCCTTGGAATAAGAGATGGAACGTTCAAACGCAGCGCGCATAACACCTACAGCGCGTGCAGCGGTCTGTATGCGACCACCGGCAAAGCCGGCCATGGCCAGATAGAAACCCTTACCCTGGCCGTCGGCGCCGCCCATCAGGTTTTCTGCCGGCACAAAGAAGTCGTCAAAGAACAGTTCGAAGGAGTGCATGCCGCGGTAGCCCATGGTGGCGATTGCGCGGCCGGTCAGTTTGCCGCCAGTTTCCTGGGATACTTCAAACTCGTGGCCGTCACTGGAAGGTTTTTCCACCAGGAACATAGATAAGCCCTTGTGCGCAGCGTCCATGTCAGGATTGCTGCGCGCCAGCACCATAAGCACACCGGCCTTGCCGCCAAAGGTACACCAGGTCTTGGCCCCATTGAGTGTCCAGCCGCCTTCCGTCTCGGTGGCCTTGAGCCTGACCCCGGCCACATCAGAACCATAGTTGGGCTCGGTGACCGCTACAGCACACAAGGGCTCCCCGACGGCCAGTTGCGGCAGCCAGTGATGCTTTTGCTCTTCTGTGCCACCCTTGAGCAGCGCCCGGGCCAAAATTTCCGGGCGGGTAATCAGGCTGCCAGCTGCGCCCAGTGAGCCGCGCGACAGCTCCTCGGTTACCACGATCATTCCCATGGTGTCTTCTTTGTCGTCTTCCTGCAGGCCACCGTAGGTTTCAGGAATAGACAGTCCAAACAAGCCCATTTCCTTCAACGGCTCGAGGATCGCGGCCGGAATGATAAGGTCTTCGCGATGGACTTCTTCCGCTAGTGGGGCGACCACGTCGTCAGAGAAACGCCGGAAGGTGTCACGCATCATGGTGTGGTGTTCATTCAACAGGTCAGCGCCCAGGTCACCGTCGCGATCCAGCACTTCCTGGCCGATAGCCGCAATACTGCTGGCGGCAAGTTGCCCCGCCAGAAACACCCCTGTGTCGCCTGAATTAACCTGTGCTATCTCAGCATCATCCAGACCGTAATCGGCTGGCCTGGCGCGCAAGCGAGCGAGAGTAGTGCTAACTGCTTCGGCGCAGAACAGGTTGGCCAGGCGAATCGGAAAACCGTGCATCTGTGGGTCGCTGCTGAGTAAACGTTGCGCATGGGCCAACAGGAAGCCTGCCGAGGTGCATTCAGACCAACACAGCGACAACTCATAGGAGATTAATTGATAGTCGTCCAGCTTTGCAGGTGAAACACGCCCATCCTCGAGTGTTTTCGATTTAAGCGTGGAAAGCGCTGCGGCGATCAGGTCCTGTGTCGCGGTTAATGCCGCTAGTGCCTGATCGAGCTTCTGCCCGTCGTTAATTGAGACGTCTGTCATGGTATTCCCTGTTAGTTGAAATCTGAATATGAGGCAATCACAGCTGGCGCTAGCCGCCTGATCGTTCATTTATTTAAACCAGCCATTTTAATGGTCTGGGCTGCCTTAGACAACCAGCACGTGCCACGCTGCCCAGTTAAATGCGCGCGCGCTCGTGTCAGAAACGCCGGCAACACCTTGCTTCAAGTCTGTATGAGTCTGTATCCTTGTCACCGCTTTTAAACACTAGAAACACCCACTCTATACGAGGATTCTCACTATGAAGATCAGGCCGCGCCGCTCATTACTGTATATGCCGGGTTCTAACCCGCGCGCGCTGGATAAGGCACGTTCCTTGCCCGCAGATGGCTTAATCCTGGATATGGAGGACTCCGTGTCGCCTGAAGCCAAGCAATTGGCGCGGGAACAGATTGTCGCCGCTCTGGCTGAGGGCGGTTATGGGCACAGAGAACTGATGGTGCGTATCAACGCGCTGACCACCGACTGGGGGCTGGAGGATATCAAGTCGATCTGTGCGGCGCCCGTGGCCCCTGATGCTGTGCTGATCCCCAAACCCTCCAGCGCAGCGGATGTGGTTGAGGCAATCAGTGCTTTTGAGGCCGCCGGCTGCCCGGATAGTGTCGATATGTGGATTATGGCTGAAACGCCTCTGTGTATCCTGAATATCGCTGAAGTTGCCAGCGCCCACCCGCGATTGAAAGGCATGGTGCTGGGTACCTCAGATTTGTCCAAGGATACACGCGTGCGGCACACGCCGGATCGGTTGGGGTTTATTACTGCTCTGAACCTCTGTGTATACGCTGCCAGGGCCAACGGCCTGGATGTGATTGATGGCGTGCAGCTGGAACTGGACAATGATGAACTGCTGCAGCTGTCCTGCGCACAAGGGCGCGACCTGGGCTTTGATGGCAAAAGTTTGATTCACCCCAAACAGATCGCCGCTGCGAACAGCGCGTTTGCGCCGGATGCCCAGGAGATAGCCGGCGCGCGCGATATCATTGCGGCCTTTGAGGAGGCCCAGGCGCAGGGCAAGGGCGTGGTCGTGGTCAAGGGCCGACTGGTGGAAAACCTGCACGTGGAAGAAGCCAAGCGCCTATTGGAATTGGCTGACGCCATCGACTCGCTGGGTTAAGGCCCTGGAGCTACAGTGACATGCTCCGCAACTCTGGGTCTTGCGCACTGTGGCGCCACAGTTCTTCGAACAGATCCAGGTGCCTCTGTGTAGAGGCCCTGGAGTCCGGTTCATAAAAACCCTCGTGATCACTGCTGCCGGGCTTATAAAGTACGCCGTCTCGATCACGAATGACGATGGTTTCACCGTTCCAGTCCGGATGTTCCGCCAGCTGTTGTATGTGCACCGTGCTGGGCAGGCGGCGCGCGAGTAACAGCAAGCGGTGACCAGTACCTGCGACTTTGCGCGAATCGCTGATCAGGATGCGTACCTGGGTCTGCCGGGAGCGGCGCGCCAGGGCACTTATCGCGTCGGCCAGAGCAGCGCTGTTAAAGGCTTCGTGATCCAGAGCTGGACTCAGGATGCAGATATAGCGCGACGCACTGTCGCACAGCTGCACCGCCAGCTCATCGAAAGGGTGTGGATATTCCACGGCACTTAAAAACTTTTCATTCGACATAAATACACCCGCTTTCTAACAGATAGTCTAGCAGTTCTGCGGTAGCAGGGTCATCCATGGCGCTTGCCAGCGCTGGTGCAGCCACTACCCAGTGTTCACACAAGGTTATTAGCGTTGTTAATACACTCAGTGGATACAACTGACTGAGGCCATTAGCAAACACCAATATACCGTCCGCTTCCTGTTGCCAGGCCAATTTAGCCTGAGGAGAAAGCTTAACACTCGTGGCGCCTTCTGCCAGCAAGCTGCGCGCCTCGGCCAGGTCGTCATCGTCGCTCAAGTGTTCATAGCGCGGCTCGGTTACCAACTCGCCAAACCACTGGTTACCCTCATCCTGATCGAGTGCGCCCTGAATCTGCGCCAGCACGCGTTCCAGGTCCCGCGGACGTATCTCCCCGGCGCGGCTTGCCGGGGTCTGTAGCGCATCATGATAGAACTGGTCCGGCTCCAGGTGTTCCAGCAGGTGATCGACAAATCGGGACAGCATGTCATTGACACGCGGAGCCCTGAAACCAATGGAAAAGGTGGTGCACTCTCCCTGCGCGATACCCCAGTGCGCGATACCGGGTGGCACGTAAAGCATGTCGCCCGGGTTCAGTAAATATTCCTGCTGTGTCTCGAACAGGCTGAGAATGCGTAACTCATCGTGCGGGAGCAGAGCGCTGTCGGGGTCGCAAAATTGCCCCAGCTTCCACAGGCGCTGACCTTCTCCCTGCAGTAGAAATACATCGTAGTTATCAAAGTGGGGGCCGACGCTGCCGCCGTCTGTCGCATAGCTGACCATAACGTCATCTACGCGCCATTGCGGAATGAAGTCTGCCAGTTTGCGCAGCTCGGCAACTTCGGGAATATAGTGGTCGACCGCTTGCACCAGCAGCGTCCAGGGCACGTCGCGCTTATAGTCTGCATTGCAGAACGGGCCATGTTGCAGCAGCCAGCTATTATCACGCTGCTCAATAATGCGTGACTCCACCTCGTCTTCCAGTGCCAGTCCGGCGAGCTGGTGGCTGCTCAGGGGCGGGTGAAAGTTTTCAATGGCATTACGTATCAGCAGCGGTTTACGCTGCCAGTAGCGGGCCAGGAATTGCTCCCGATCCAGATTTAGCTCTGCCTTGGTCGACACCTAATCGAGCGCCAGCGCCTGTGCTACCGCGTTGCCTATGTAGGTAGCAGGCGTTAAGGCCAGCAGTTCCTGCTTTGCCTGTTCGGGTAGCTCAAGCTTTTCCACAAAGGCCTGGATCACCGCCTGGCTCATGTCCTGGCCGCGAGTCAGTTCTTTGAGTTTTTCATAGGGCTGTTCAATGCCATAGCGGCGCATTACGGTTTGAATAGGTTCGGCCAGCACCTCCCAGCTGTTATCGAGATCCTGGGCCAGCCGGGCTTCGTTGAGTTGTAGCTTACTGATGCCTTTAAGACTGGACTGAAAGGCGATCAGGCTATAGGCCGCGCCAACCCCCATATTGCGCAACACGGTGCTGTCGGTCAGGTCACGCTGCCAGCGACTGACAGGCAACTTGGCCGATAAATGCTGCAATACAGCGTTAGCCAGGCCCAGGTTGCCTTCGGAATTTTCAAAATCGATGGGATTGACTTTATGTGGCATGGTGGACGAACCCACTTCGCCGGCAACAGTCCTTTGCTTGAAATAGCCCAGAGAAATATAGGCCCAGATATCCCGGTTGAAATCGATCAGGATGGTGTTGTAGCGGGCGATGGCATCAAACAGTTCAGCCATGTAATCGTGAGGCTCTATCTGCGTAGTGTACGGGTTCCAGTCCAGCCCGAGAGACGTGACAAAGGCTTGTGCATTTGACTGCCAGTCCACCTGCGGGTAGGCGGACAGGTGGGCATTGTAGTTGCCCACTGCGCCATTGATTTTACCCAGGAAGTTTACCTGCTGCAGCGTTGCCAGTTGACGGCGCAGACGCGCCACGACATTGGCAATTTCTTTGCCCATGGTGGTGGGGCTGGCCGTTTGGCCGTGGGTGCGCGACAGCATCGGTGCCGCGGCGGTCGCAGCGGCCAATTGCGCCAGTTGGTCGGCGACTTCCGTCATAGCGGGAAGTAATACGTCACGTAAGCCATCGCGCAACATCAGCGCGTGCGACAGGTTATTGATGTCTTCCGAGGTACAGGCAAAGTGTACGAATTCGGATACAGCCTGCAGCTCTTGACTGTCGGCAAAACGCTCTTTGATAAAGTACTCCACGGCCTTCACATCGTGGTTGGTGGTGGCCTCAATGTCCTTGATCCGCCGGGCATCAATCTCATTGAAGTCCGTCAGGATTTGTTCCAGTGTGCGACTGGCTTCCAGAGAAAGAGCGGGTACTTCCTCGATATCCGGATGGTCAGCGAGGCACTGCAGCCAGCGCACTTCTACCAGCACGCGACGTTTGATCAGCCCGAATTCACTAAATACATCGCGCAGCGCAGCAGTCTTGTTGCCGTAGCGGCCGTCTATGGGGGAGACTGCGCTGAGTGCTGACAGGTCCATGAAGTTCTCCGAAGAAATAAAAGAGGCGATTTTACACCACGCCAAGGCCGCGGGACAGCTGCTGTGACGCTTCCAGCATGGCTTTACGTTGTAGCACCAGTTTCCAGCGCCGACCACCTAACTGTCGCCACAGGTAGGCGGAACGAATCCCCGCAAGTAACAGTGCGCGAATAATGTCGGCGTTTTCTTTGTCCTGCAAGTGCTGGGCGCTGCCGCTGACCTTGATGCGAAACTTGAGGTTGCTCAGGGTATCCTGATAAATACCGGACACACTGTGGCAAATTTCCTGCACATGGTTGGCAAAGTGTTCCGCCCGAAAGCTGGCATGTTCCAGTCGCGAGTGCACTACGGACATCATCTGTGGGTCAGCGGCAAATTTCCGTTCCAGGTACAGTATGCTGAAGACATAGCGCACCATTTCGCGGTTTTCCTGGGACTGACGACTGGCCAGCAGGTTGCTGAGGTTGTGCAGCCCCAGTTTGACCCCGGCCAGGCCACCGAACACGCTGTCTACACTGCTGGCGTCAAATTCGAACAGGCTGTGGATGGTAGGTTCCAAAAATTCCATAGGATAACTGCCGGTCCTGGAGACCTGGTCCACCAGTCGCGCTACCTGCGCTACGCCGGCGAGCGCAATAGTTTGCTGTTCCAGTGCAGTAAGTGTTCGATCGTTCATTCAGTCTCCGGTACGCTCAATGACGCCGCCGCCCAGGCAGTGCTCATCGAGATAAAATACAGCTGATTGTCCTGGTGTTACCGCCCGCTGTGGCTGGTCAAATACCACGTGATAACCGGTGCCGTTGCTGTGCACAGTGCAAGCCTGATCCGGCTGGCGGTAGCGCACCTTGGCACTGCAGCGCAGAGGCATTTGCGGACTCTCATTGGAGACCCAGTAAATGTCGCCGAGGCTGAGGCTGTCGCTAAACAGGGCAGGGTGCTCGTTACCCTGTGCAACCAACAGGATATTGTTATCCAGGTCTTTGCTCACCACATACCAGGGTGCCTCGGTGTGGTTGGCCAAACCACCAATGCCCAGACCCTGACGCTGACCAATAGTGTGGTACATCAAGCCGTGGTGACGCCCCAGGTGTTCCCCGTCCAGGGAGTGAATGTCACCCGGCTGAGCCGGCAGGTACTGTTGCAGGAAGTCCTTGAAACGGCGCTCGCCAATAAAACAAATGCCGGTGGAATCTTTTTTCCTGGCCGTGGCCAGATCGTGTTTTTCCGCCAGGGCACGCACTTCAGGCTTTTCGATTTCGCCCACCGGAAATAGGGTTTTTTCCAGCTCCGCATGGCCCACCGCGTGCAGGAAATAGCTCTGGTCCTTATTGTGGTCAAGCCCCTTTAGCAGAGTAGCTTTGCCGTTGACTTCACCGCGCCGGGTGTAGTGCCCAGTGGCGATGTAGTCGGCACCCAGTATTAATGCGTAGTCCAGGAAGGCCTTGAACTTGATTTCCCGGTTGCACAGAATATCAGGATTAGGTGTGCGGCCGGCCCGGTACTCTGCCAGGAAATGTTCGAAGACATTGTCCCAGTATTCGGCGGCGAAATTGGCGCCATGCAGGGTAATGCCCAGTGTGTCGGCAACCGCCTGCGCGTCCGCGAAATCTTCCTTGGCGGTACAGTATTCGGTGCCGTCATCTTCCTCCCAGTTCTTCATGAACAGTCCTTCCACCTCATAGCCCTGCTCCTGCAAGAGCAGGGCAGACACAGAGGAATCGACACCACCGGACATACCGACGATGACTTTACTGGCAGAATTCAGGCTCATGTGTATATGAGATCCAGAGGGTAGCAAATACCCCTGCGCTGCAGTTCAATCGAGGCCAGCACCAGGGGGCTGCGCATTCTAGCAGAGTTGGCGAGGATTTCCTCGTACTGCAGCCAGTGCACTGCGTGTATATCGGGGTCCAGCAGCGCTTTTTCAATGGGCGCCAGTGCTTTGCCCAGAAAAGTAGTGCGGTGGTAAGTAATGCCGTTGCCCGGCGCGGTGTACAGGGCGATACCCAGCAGGCCGCATAACTGGATATCCCAGCCCGTTTCTTCGCGTGTCTCGCGCACAGCAGCGGATGCCAGCGTTTCATTGGCTTCCAGATGCCCGGCGGGCTGGTTGAACACCAATGCTCCACTGACTTTATCGCATTCCTCAACCAGCAAGTATTTACCCCGGTCTGCAATAACCGTCGCGACTGTCACCTGTGGCGTCCAGGTTGGCATTTATCTTCTCCTTTTTATCGGGCTGCGCGCTGTGCCGGGTCGAACTGGGTCCGGCACGTGTATCTCCCGGTATTCTCCCGGCTGCAGATCATCCAGTGACCAGTCGCCGATGCGGGTGCGGACCAGGCGCAGGGTGGGGAAGCCAGCAGCCGCTGTCATGCGGCGTATCTGTCGATTGCGGCCCTCGCGGATGGACAGCTCCAGCCAGCTGTCCGGCACGCTCTTACGCGCTCTCACCGGTGGCTTTCTGGCCCACAGTGGCGGCGCTGCAATAGCTTTGCACTTGGCCGGCAGGGTGGGCCCATCTTTCAGTACCAATCCACTGGCCAACTGCTGCAATGCCTGTTTACTGATCTCGCCCTCTACCTGCACCAGGTAAGTTTTCCACAGTTTGTGGCGGGGGTTTGCTATGCGTTGTTGCAGCTGCCCGTCATCCGTCAGCAGTAACAAGCCCTCCGAATCGTAGTCCAGGCGCCCGGCCACGCGGAAGTCCGGCGCCTTCAGCAGGTTTGCCAAAGTGGCACGGGTCTGGCCTGCATGGCCTTCCTTGTCACTGAACTGACTAAGCACCTGGAAGGGCTTGTTGAGCAGAATAATTTTCGCCATTTTATCGCTTACAGCTCCATTTTCCAGACCATTACGCGAGAATATTACGCCGTGCCTGTGCTACAATTCGTGCCGCTTCACTGGGGCGATCTTGCCAAGCGCTCGCCCTATTTATTCCAAGAACCCAGCAGCAATGGAGTACATTATGGGCTACAAGCATATTCAGGTTCCCGCACAAGGTGACAAAATCACCGTCAACGAAGATTACAGCCTGAACGTCCCTGACAATCCTATCATCCCTTACATCGAAGGCGATGGTATCGGTGTCGATATCAGTCCGGTGATGATCGACGTGGTCAACGCCGCGGTCGACAAGGCCTATGGCGGCAACAAGAAAATTTCCTGGATGGAAATCTACACCGGCGAAAAAGCCGCCGAGATGTACGACGGCGACTGGTTCCCTGAAGAAACCCTGGAGGCGATCAAGGAATATTCAGTGGGCATCAAGGGCCCCCTGACCACACCGGTAGGCGGCGGTTTCCGCTCGCTTAACGTGGCACTGCGCCAGGAACTGGACCTCTACACCTGTCTGCGTCCAGTGCGTTGGTTCGAAGGCGTTCCCTCGCCGGTGAAAGATCCCGGCGCCTGTAACATGGTGATTTTTCGTGAGAACTCCGAAGACATCTACGCCGGTGTTGAGTACGAGGCCGGCACTGAAGAAGCCCAGAAGGTGGTTGATTTCATTATCAATGAAATGGGCGCCACCAAGATTCGCTTTCCCACCAATGTCGGTATCGGCATAAAGCCCGTGTCTGAAGAGGGCACCAAGCGGCTGGTGCGCAAGGCGATTCAGTACGCTGTAGATCAGGATTTGCCTTCAGTAACACTGGTGCACAAGGGCAACATCATGAAGTTCACCGAAGGTGCCTTCCGTGACTGGGGCTATGAACTGGCGCAGCAGGAATTTGGTGGTGAACTGATTGACGGCGGTCCCTGGGTATCTATCAAGAACCCCAATACGGGCAACGAGATCATCATTAAGGATGTCATCGCTGATGCCATGCTGCAGCAAATCCTGACCCGCCCGAAGGAATACAGTGTGGTTGCCACCCTGAACCTCAATGGCGACTATCTGTCTGATGCCCTGGCGGCTCAGGTAGGTGGCATCGGCATTGCTCCGGGCGCCAACTTGTCTGACGACATTGCGCTGTTCGAAGCGACTCACGGCACGGCGCCCAAGTACGCTGGCCAGGACAAGGTGAACCCCGGTTCCCTGATCCTGTCCGCTGAAATGATGCTGCGGCACATGGGCTGGAATGAAGCGGCTGACCTGATCATCACGGGCATGAATGGCGCCATACAAAAGCGCACTGTCACCTATGATTTCGAGCGCCAGATGGATGGCGCAACGCTGTTGAGCTGTTCCGAATTTGGCAAGGCGATCGTAGACTCCATGTAAAACCTTCAGGTTTTACCTAAAGGGCTCGTGATTTCACGGGCCCTTTTTTGTGCGCGTGCATGGCGAAGATGCTGGTGAGATAAGCGCCATGTGTAAAGAAATCGTACATGTCTAAAAGCGGGTCGCCTTTGCTCCCCCTTGAATTCTCGTATACTGTAACCATATCCATTAGTTATGCAGCAAAGTGAATCGTGAGTAGTTTAGTGACAAAGATCCGGCAGGGCAGTGGCTGGCGTATGAGTAAAGAGGATGAGGGGTCCGAGGGCGGTATTGCCCTGCAGGAATCCAAACCTGAACTTAAGAAGCCGCCGCTGTTCAAAGTAGTATTACTTAATGACGACTATACCCCCATGGAGTTTGTGGTTGAGGTGCTGGAGTCGTTTTTCCGCATGAACCGGGAGCAGGCCACGCATGTTATGCTGGCCGTGCATACTCAGGGTAAAGGGGTTTGTGGGATTTATACACGGGATATTGCCGAGACCAAGGCGGCCCACGTAAACCAGCATGCCCGGGAGAGCGGGCATCCTTTACTGTGTGAGATCGAAGCATCTGAGGGCTGAGGCCCGGGAGCGGTACGTATGCTGAGCAAAGACCTTGAGCAAACACTGAACGACGCCTTCAAGGGTGCGCGTTCCAAGCGCCACGAATTCATGACCGTGGAGCACCTGTTACTGGCACTGCTGGACAACAACGATGCGATCCGTGTGCTGAAGGCCTGCGGCGCCGATATCGGTGGGCTGCGCGGCGACCTGGTAGAGTTCGTTGATGCCACCACGCCACTGATTCCAGAAGACGAGGAAGATCGCGACACTCAACCTACCCTGGGTTTCCAGCGGGTACTGCAGCGCGCTGTATTTCATGTGCAATCCTCCGGTAAAAGCGAAGTTACCGGCGCCAATGTCCTGGTCGCGATTTTCAGTGAGCAGGAAAGCCAGGCAGTGTTTTTCCTCAAGACCCAGAGCGTGGCGCGCCTCGATGTGGTCAATTACATCACCCACGGGATTTCCAAGGTTTCCAACGATGGTGATGCCCCGGATCCCGGACAATCTGAGTCCGTTGACGGCAGCGTCGATGAGGGCGAGGCCAACCCACTGGACAGTTTTTCCACCAACCTGAACGAAGAGGCCGCTGCGGGGCATATTGATCCGCTGATCGGGCGTCTTGCCGAGGTTGAGCGGGTGGCCCAGATACTGGCCCGCAGGCGAAAAAATAACCCGTTGCTGGTAGGCGAGTCCGGCGTGGGTAAAACAGCTATCGTGGAAGGCCTGGCGAAGAAGATAGTAGATGGCGACGTGCCCGATATTCTCAAGGATAGCGTGGTCTATTCCCTGGATCTGGGGGCCCTGCTAGCGGGCACCAAGTACCGCGGCGATTTTGAGAAGCGCTTCAAGGGACTGCTGGCCGAGTTGAAGAAACGCGAGCACGCGATCTTGTTCATAGACGAGGTGCATACCATTATTGGCGCCGGTGCGGCATCCGGCGGTGTGATGGATGCCAGCAACCTGCTCAAACCGCTGCTCACCTCGGGCAAGCTACGCTGCGTGGGTTCCACTACTTTCCAGGAATACCGCGGCATTTTTGACAAAGACAAAGCACTGAGCCGGCGCTTCCAGAAGATTGACGTGATGGAGCCCAGCGCAGACGATGCTTACAAGATCCTCAAGGGGTTGAAATCCCGTTTTGAGGAGCACCACGGGCTGCGCTATACCGACAGGGCGTTGCGCGTGGCGACCGACCTGTCAGCACGCTATATCACCGACCGTTTTCTGCCGGACAAGGCAATTGACGTTATCGATGAGGCCGGCGCTTACCAACAGTTACAGACACCCTCCAAGCGCAAGAAAGTGGTTGGCGTGGGCGATATAGAAGCGGTTATTGCGAAAATCGCGCGCATACCGCCGAAAACAGTGAGTAGCGACGACAAGAACACCCTGCAAAAGCTGGAGCAGAACCTGAAAATGGTGGTGTTTGGCCAGGATGACGCTATCAGTAGCCTGGCGACATCCATCAAGCTGGCTCGCGCGGGACTGCGCTCGGGCGATAAGCCGATTGGCTCGTTTCTCCTGGCCGGCCCCACTGGCGTGGGCAAGACCGAGGTAACCCGGCAGCTGGCGGGAATACTGGGATTGGAGTTGATTCGCTTTGATATGTCGGAATACATGGAGCGACACACCGTTTCACGCCTGATCGGCGCGCCCCCCGGTTATGTCGGCTTTGACCAGGGTGGCCTGCTCACCGATGCAGTGACCAAGCACCCCCACGCGGTGGTGTTGCTGGATGAAGTCGAGAAAGCTCACCCTGAAGTTTTTAATTTGCTGTTGCAGGTAATGGATCATGGCACCTTGACCGACAACAATGGCCGTCAGGCAGATTTCCGCAATGTGATCCTGGTGATGACCACCAACGCGGGTGCCGAGAGCATCAGTCGTCGCACCATTGGTTTCACCACCCAGGACCACAGTACTGACGGTATGGAAGCCATCAACCGTATGTTTACGCCGGAATTCCGCAACCGCCTGGACAGCATTGTGCAGTTCAACCCACTGGGTGAGGACGTTATCCTGACCGTGGTGGACAAGTTCCTGACGGAATTACAGGGACAGCTGGACGAGAAACGTGTGACGTTGGACGTGGATGAGGATGCGCGGCTGTGGTTAGTGGAAAAGGGCTACGATATCAATATGGGTGCCAGGCCCATGGAGCGGGTTATCCAGGAGTACATCAAGAAGCCATTGGCTGAAATGGTGCTCTTCGGGTCGCTGGCTCAGTCGGGCGGCACTGCGCTGGTCCGCCTGAATAAGGCAGACAATACGCTGGGCGTTACGGTAGAAGAGGAAGAGGCCGCTCTCGAAGAGAGCTAGCAGGACCTAGCGTTCGCGGTAGGTGATGCGGCCTTTGCTCAAGTCATACGGGGTCAGCTCAACGCGAACCTTGTCACCGGTAAGAATGCGGATGTAGTTCTTGCGCATTTTGCCGGAAATATGCGCGGTAACAACGTGACCGTTTTCCAGTTCTACGCGAAACGTGGTGTTGGGCAGGGTGTCGATCACCTCGCCTTCCATTTCAATCTGGTCTTCTTTTGCCATCAGGCAATAATCCTCATAAAAACAAGGGGCGCATTCTGCCTGAAAGCGAGTCCCAGTGCCAGTCGAAAAAATGTCAATTGTGAGCGTGTTCGCGGGCCTTCGGTGCAGGGCTAAACCAGACTGGCCCAGCGGCTATTGACGTACAGCTCTAAAGGGCGGTACTCGGACTTGTAGGCCATTTTTTGGCAGTCGCGAATCCAGTAGCCGAGATACAGGTAGTGCAGTCCCATTTCCCTGGCTTTTTCGATTTGCCACAAAACGGCATAGTTCCCCAGGCTGCGTTTCTGTTCCTCGGGCTCGAAAAAGGTGTAGATCGCGGACAGGCCATCTACCAGCTCATCGACTACCGCAACACCCAGCAGGGTATCTCGCTGGTAAAAACGGTAGTAGCGGGTGCAATTCCAGGCATTGTTGAGAAAAGACTCGTATTGTTCCCGGTCCGGCGGGTACATGTCTCCATCTGAGTGACGCAGCTGGATGTAGCGCTGGTACAACTCAAAGGCCTGGTCATCTCGAATATCTTCGCTGCGTTCCACGCGCAGGTCGGCGTTGCGCGCCAGTGTGCGCCGCTGGGAGCGCTTGGGCTTGAAACCGGCCACAGGAATGCGCGCCGGAATACAGGCTTCACAGTGGGTGCAGTGTGGCCGGTAAACGTGGTTCCCACTGCGTCGGAAACCGAGCAATGAAAGGTTGCTGTAGAGGTTTTTGTCCATCTGTTGGCGTGGGTCTATAAACAGCGTGGTAGCTTCCTGCTCTTCAAGATAGCTGCAACTGTGTGGATACGTAGTGTATACCTTCAGGTCACGCATGGAGGAGGTCACAGCAAAGCTCCGCTATTCGCCGGCAAGCGCCAGATGTCAGGATTGGTTTCCATATCTATAGTGTGAGCAAGGCGCTCCTCGAAGTCCAGCCTGCTGATATTACAAGCGCCCAGGGAGTTGAGGTGCTCGCTTTCTACCTGGCAGTCGATCATGTGGAATTGTCCGCGCCTGAGGATATCCACCAGCGCCACCATGGCGATTTTAGAGGCATCGCTTACATGGCTGAACATGGATTCGCCGAAGAATACGCGCCCCATGGCAACCCCGTAGAGCCCTCCCAGGAGCCGGCCATCATTATCCAGTACTTCTACCGAGTGGGCGATGCCCTGCGACTGCAGTGCCGTGTAGGCGGTGATCATGCTCTGGTCTATCCAGGTGCCCAGTCCATCGCCGCGCAATTGCGCGCATTCGTGCATAACCTGGGCAAAGTGTTGATCCACCGCCAGTCTGAAATCGCTGCGACGCAGGGTTTTGCGCAGGGAGCGGGAAATATGCAGGGCGTCGGGATACAGCACAGAGCGAGGGTCAGGCGTCCACCACAGGATAGGTTGTGGTTCTTCATACCAGGGAAAGATGCCGCGCCGATAGGCGCTAAGCAGGGTGTCGATATCCAGGTCACCACCCACCGCTAACAGGCCATTGGGATATTCCAGGGCCTCTTCTGAGGGAGGGAACCCGCTGCCCGAATCTAACTGTCTGATCTGCCGCATCCGACTATTATGCAATATCTGGCAGGCAGGCGGGCAGGCAATTAAGACCGGGGGAGGGCGAACGTCCCCCGTGTCGTAAGCGCAGCGCTTTACAGATTGTCGAGATACTTCTCTGCATCCAACGCGGCCATGCAGCCGAACCCGGCGGAGGTCACCGCCTGGCGATAGATGTGGTCGCCCACATCACCCGCCGCGAAAACCCCCGGGCTGCTGGTAGCGGTGGCATTGCCTTGCGTGCCACTGTGTATCTTGATGTAACCGTCTTTCATATCCAGCTGATTGGCAAAAATATCCGTATTGGGCTTGTGCCCGATAGCGATGAATACACCCGCCAGATCCACTTGGTGGAGGCTGTCATCCTCTACTGACTTAATGCTAATGCCGGTGACGCCGGAGTCGTCGCCCAGCACTTCATCCAGGGTATGCTTCCACAGGATGGTGACCTTGCCCTCTTTTTCACGGGCAAATAGCCGGTCCTGCAGCACCTTCTCTGCGCGCAGGGAGTCACGGCGGTGCACCAGCACAACTTCTGACGCGATATTGGCCAGGTACAGGGCTTCCTCTACAGCGGTGTTGCCGCCGCCGATGACCGCGACTTTCTGATTGCGATAGAAAAAGCCGTCACAGGTGGCACAGGCGCTGACGCCCTTGCCGGCAAAAGCCTCTTCGCTAGGCAGGCCGAGATACTGGGCTGATGCACCGGTGGCAATAATCAGTGCATCACAACTATAGCTGGCACTGCCCTTAAGGCGTATGGGGCGAGCTGCCAGGTCCACCTCTTCAATGTGGTCAAATACCACCTGCGCATCAAAGCGCTCCACGTGCTCCTGCATCTGCTGCATCAGCTGGGGTCCTTGCAAGTCGGCGGCGCCACCTGGCCAGTTTTCCACCTCGGTGGTGGTGGTCAATTGCCCGCCCTGTTGTATCCCGGTGATCACCACCGGGTTGAGGTTGGCTCTGGCGGCGTAGACTGCCGCTGTATAGCCGGCTGGCCCGCTGCCGAGGATGATCAGGGGGTGATGTTGCACATTACTCATAGACGTGTTCCTGCTCGTGTTGATGCACGGGTTCTTTTGGGTTTGTACCCGGTGATAGTGCTTTCTATTGGGGCGGACTATGGTACTTTAAAGGAGAGGTAGCGGCAAAGACTAGGATAATTTTAAAAATACCCTATAAGCCTTTGAAATAAATAGTAAATTCGTTCACAATTGGTTCCTGCAATGAATCCAGTGGTGGCGCCATATCAGGCCTGGCCAGAACGCGCCTGTGAGGATAAGAAAACCCGTGCCAGAATCTACCAGTAGCGATAACTTCCTTGGTCCGCGACTGCGCGAGGGCGCCTTCATCGGCGTAACCGCTGTCTGTTTGTATCTATTGCTGGCGCTGATGACCTATAGCCCTCGCGACCCGGGCTGGTCGGCCACCGGCAGCGGCGCAAAAATAGCCAATATGTGCGGGCCGACAGGCGCCTGGATGGCCGATGTGTTCTTCTCCCTGGTGGGCTATGCGGCGTACCTTTTCCCCCTGTTACTGGCCTATCGCGCCGTTATTATCCTACTGGAACGCCATCAGGATAAACATTTTGACTGGATGACTTTCGGTATTCGTGCGCTGGGACTGGTACTGGTGATGATTGCGGGCACCGCGTTGGCCTCAATGAACGACCTGGGTAACTCCGGGTTGCCCCAGGGTGCAGGCGGTATTCTTGGGCAGGCCATTGGCGACGGGTTTACCGTGGCGTTTAGTGCAGTCGGCAGTCGACTTATTCTGCTGGCAGTATTTCTGTTTGGTATGACCATCTTCACCGACCTGAGTTGGCTGCGGCTGATGGACAAGTTGGGGGCCTGGTTTCTTGCCACCTTTACCCGGGTTCGACTGTGGTGTAGAAAAACCCTGGATGACTTTCGCGACAAGCGCACGCGAGAGAAAGCGGTAGAGGCGCGCAAGGTGATAATCACCGAGCATGTTGAAAAGGAAAAGAAACGCAAACCGCCGAAAATCAAAGCATTTAAGGCGCGCGCAGAAAAGAGTGAGCGTGTTGAGAAAGAGAAGCAGCAGCCGCTGTTTGATGTGCCGGTGACTGGCGAGTTACCCGCGTTGGAATTACTGGACCAGCAAGTCAAGGACCCCACCCGTGGCTATTCGAAGGAGGCACTCGAAGGGCTCTCCAAGCTGCTGGAGCTGAAACTGGCCGACTTCGGGGTGACCGCTGAAGTCACCGCAGTGTATCCGGGGCCGGTCATTACCCGTTTTGAAATTCAGCCGGCAGCAGGGGTGAAAGTCTCGCGTATCTCCAATCTGGCTAAGGACCTGGCGCGCTCGCTGGCGGTCATCAGCGTGCGTGTTGTCGAGGTGATCCCGGGCAAGTCAGTGGTAGGTATCGAGATTCCCAATGAAGACAGGGAGGTGGTGAATTTCCGCGAGGTGCTGTCATCCAAAGCGTTTGATCAATCGAAATCGCCCCTGACCCTGGCGTTGGGCCACGACATTTCAGGGCAGCCAGTGGTTGCTGACCTGGCCAAGATGCCGCATCTGTTGGTCGCTGGCACCACCGGCTCGGGCAAGTCGGTAGGTGTTAACGCCATGCTGCTGAGCTTGTTGTACAAGTCGGGTCCTGCAGATGTGCGCCTCATTCTGGTGGATCCCAAGATGCTGGAATTATCTGTGTATGACGGTATTCCACATTTGCTCACCCCGGTCATCACCGATATGAAAGACGCCGCCAACGGACTGCGCTGGTGCGTGGCCGAGATGGAGCGACGTTACAAACTGATGGCTTCGCTTGGGGTGCGTAATCTCGCTGGTTACAATCGTAAGGTCGAGGATGCTATCAAGGCCGGGGCACCCATCGCCGACCCGCTGTGGACGCCGGATCCGATCTTCGCCGAGACTGACGAGGAGCAAACTGCCCCCACGCTGGACAAACTGCCCGGCATCGTCGTGGTGATCGACGAATTTGCCGACATGATAATGATTGTCGGTAAGAAGGTGGAAGAATTAATTGCGCGTATCGCGCAGAAGGCCCGGGCCGCGGGTATTCACCTGATACTGGCCGCTCAGCGACCCTCAGTGGATGTGATTACCGGTCTGATCAAGGCCAACGTGCCCACGCGGATAGCCTTCCAGGTGTCTTCCAAGGTCGACTCACGCACCATTCTCGACCAGGGCGGTGCGGAACAGTTACTCGGCCACGGCGATATGCTGTACCTGCCGCCCGGAAGTGGCATGCCCAATCGGGTACACGGCGCCTTTTGTAGCGATGAGGAGGTGCACCGAGTCGTCGCCGACTGGAAACGTCGAGGCCAGCCCCTGTATATTGACGGGCTGCTGGACGAGGGCAGCAGTACCCCGGTAACCGCCGGCGAACTGCAGTCCGGAGGGTCCAGCGGAGATGATGAAAGTGATGTTTTGTATGACGAAGCGATACATTACGTGACGCAGAGCCGTCGCGCTTCAATATCATCGGTACAGCGCAAACTACGCATCGGTTACAATCGCGCAGCGCGCCTGATTGAGGCAATGGAAGCGGCCGGCGTGGTTACCGAGATGGGCAGTAACGGTCAGCGCGAGGTCCTTGCGCCACCGCCCCACGAAGAATGAATTCAAACGGAAGCTGTATGAAAAATGTCATGGGCCTGTGCACTCTCTGTGCACTGCTATTGTGCAGCCCACTGTACGCACAGGACGCCACCGATGCGTTGCTTGAAGCTCTGGACGGTATGCAGGATATCCAGGGCAAATTTATCCAGCGACAGTACACCGAGAACGAGGTGCTTTTGGTGGAGTCCCGGGGCAATTTTCGCCTGCTGCGACCGGGCTATTTTTCCTGGGAAATTGATGCGCCCGACAGTCAGTTGATTATTGCTGATCCAATTGCGGTATGGCATTACGATCGTGATCTGGAAACGGTCACTCGTCGCCCGTTGGCAGGCCAGGGCAATCTGTCTCCCTTGCAGGTGCTCGGTGGTGACGAGGCCGCTCTGCGCAAGGGCTATACCGTGACGGATGAAGGCGAGGGGATTTTCACCCTGACACCGCAGGCAGGCGACCCGGGTTTTCGGCACCTGGTGCTGCACTTGCGTGGGTTTCTGATCGCTAGCATGGAAATACGCGACAACCTCAACCAACGGGTAATAGTTGAGTTCAGTGAGTTGCAGGTTGATGGTGGGCTTACCCGGGAAGATTTTGCGTTCACGCCACCCGAGGGCGTGGATACTTTCTATTATGACCAATGACGCCGGCCAGCCTAATCTGTTTGCCCCTGAAGGGGCTTCCACGGGCGCTTCAACCCTAAACCCGGCAGCCGGCGGTTACCAGCCACTGGCGGCGCGGCTACGCCCACTAAACCTGCAGCAATTCGCAGGGCAGCAACATATTCTGGCGCCCGGCAGGCCGCTGCGTCAGGCTATCGACAGCGGTCAATTGCACTCGATGATTTTCTGGGGGCCACCTGGTGTAGGAAAAACGACTCTGGCCAGAATTGCCGCTGAAAGTGCCGACGCACATTTCCTGCAGCTATCTGCGGTGCTCTCTGGAGTCAAGGAAATCCGCGAGGCTATAGCGCAGGCGCGCCAATACAAGGCCCAGGGCCGAGACACCGTGTTATTTGTAGATGAGGTTCACCGCTTTAATAAATCGCAGCAGGACGCGTTCCTGCCCTACGTAGAGGACGGCACGCTGATTTTTGTCGGTGCTACCACCGAGAACCCGTCTTTCGAATTGAATAATGCACTGTTATCGCGGTCACGCGTTTACAAGCTGCGCGCGTTGGAGATGGCTGACATTGAAGCCGTTGTAGCACGTGGCTTAACTGCTCTGGAAGGTGAGGTCGCGGTCGACCCCGACTGTCTGACCCAGATAGCCAGCCAGGCCGATGGCGATGCCCGCCGCGCCCTGAACCTGCTGGAACTGGCGGCTGATTTGGCCGCAGACGGACGTATCACGCAGCACACGCTGGATGAATTACTACAGGCATCTTTGCGTCGTTTCGACAAGGGTGGGGATGTATTTTACGACCAGATCAGTGCGCTGCATAAAGCGGTCAGGGGCAGCGCGCCGGATGCTGCGCTGTACTGGTTTTGCCGCATGCTGGATGGCGGCTGTGACCCGTTGTACATCGCCAGGCGCGTGGTGCGTATGGCCAGCGAAGACATAGGCAACGCCGATCCCAGGGCGCTGACCCTGTGCCTGGATGCGTGGCAGGTGCAGGAACGTCTGGGCAGCCCTGAGGGTGAGCTGGCTCTGGCGCAGGCGATTATTTACCTTGCCTGTGCCGCCAAGAGCAACGCGGTATACGCTGCCTATAAAGCGGCCAGGCAGGACGTGGAGCAGGGCGGCAGCCAGGAAGTGCCCCTGCACTTAAGAAATGCGCCCACCCAACTGATGCAATCTATGGATCATGGTGCGGAATATCGTTACGCCCACGATGAAGAGGGCGGCTACGCTGCCGGTGAAAACTATTTCCCGGAGGCGCTGCGCGATCAGCAGTACTATCACCCGGTAGACCGTGGCCTGGAGCAGAAAATCAACGAGAAGCTGCAGTACCTGCGCGAACGCGACAAAACCAGTACAATACGCCGCTACGATTAAACCAACTAGCCAAGACTCCGATCCACGCATGAAATACCTGATTTTTATCGCCCTGGGGGGCGCTTCCGGTGCAGTGTCCCGCTATCTGCTAGCCAACTGGGTGCATAGCATGTGGGAGGGTAAGCTGCCCCTGGGTACCTTGTTCGTTAATATGTTTGGTTCGTTTGCCATAGGAGTGGTTTTTGTCCTGGTGGTAGAGCGCCAGTTGATTCACCCGGATTGGCGTGGCGTATTGATGGTGGGCTTTCTCGGTGCTTTTACCACCTTTTCGACCTTCTCCCTGGAGACTATCAGTCTGCTGGAGGCGGGCCACCTGATGGTCGCTCTGGGTTATATGCTGGCCAGTACCGTGTTGTGTGTGGTGATGGCGGGCCTGGCGGTACAGGTTACCCGCTTTATAGTCTAGCTAGTGCAGAGCCCGGCGGCGCAGCTGGACTCTTCAGGATAAATTTCAAAACAGGAATAATGTGATGTTGGATATCAAGTCGGTCAGGCAGGATCCCGAACGCGTTGCCGCGGCCCTTGCAACGCGCGGCTTTGTCTTCGATATAGAGCAGTTTAAAGCGCTGGATGCCCGGCGCAAGCAGGCAGATGTGGACAGCCAAAGCCTGTTGGCCGAGCGCAAAAGTGCTTCCAAGAAAATTGGCGCGCTGGTAGGGCAGGGTATGAGCGTTGATGACGCCAAGGCCCAGGTCAACGAGACTTTGGAGAAAATATCAGCTCAGCTGGATGCATTGACCGAGCAGGCAAAATTGGCCCAGGGCGAGTTGGAGACCCTGCTGCTGAGCGTACCCAATACCCCAGATAATGCGGTGCCTGCGGGCAATAGTGAAGAAGATAATATTGAACTGAGCCGCTGGGGCGAGCCCGCGACCTTCGATTTCACAGTGAAGGATCATGTCGAACTGGGAGAGGCACTGGGTCAGTTGGACAGCGAAACAGCGGGCAAGATTACCGGCTCACGGTTTACGGTGATGTACGCTGATCTGGCGCGACTGCACCGGGCGCTTATCCAGTTTATGCTCAACCTGCACACCGGGGAGCACGGTTACAATGAAATTTATGTCCCCTACATCGTTAATCGTGAGTCACTGCAGGGGACCGGGCAATTGCCCAAGTTTGAGGAAGACCTGTTTAAATTGCGCGCCGATCAGGATTTATACCTGATTCCCACCGCTGAAGTGCCCGTTACCAATGTCGCCAGAGACAGAATATTTGAAGACGCCGAAATGGGCGAGCAGGGTGTTCGCTATGCTTGCCACACGCCGTGCTTTCGCAGCGAGGCTGGAAGCTACGGCCGCGATACCCGGGGGATGATTCGCCAGCACCAGTTTGAGAAAGTCGAACTGGTGCAGATGGTGCGCCCTGAACAATCCGATGAGGCACTGGAACAGCTCACAGGGCATGCTGAAAAAGTCCTGCAGATGCTGGAACTGCCTTATCGCAAAGTGATTTTATGCGGTGGCGACCTGGGTTTTTCTGCACGCAAAACCTACGATCTGGAGGTGTGGTTGCCTGCCCAGGAGACATATCGTGAGATCTCTTCTTGCAGTAATTTCGGTGATTACCAGGCACGCCGTATGCAGGCGCGCTGGCGCAACCCTGCAACCGGCAAGCCTGAGTTGCTGCATACCGTGAACGGTTCCGGTCTGGCCGTTGGCCGAGCGCTGGTGGCTGTCCTGGAAAACTACCAACGAGCCGATGGCAGTATCGGCATACCGCAGGTCTTGCAGCCCTATATGGGTGGCATCAGCACCCTGGCAGTCTAGTATTTTGCAATATTTACCCGTATGCCTGAAGCTCAAAGACACCCCGGTGGTGCTGGTGGGCGGTGGGACGGTGGCCACACGCAAGGCACGCTTGCTGTTGCGTGCTGGCGCCAACCTGACGGTTGTAAGCCCCAAGATTACCACGGAACTGGAGGATGCTCTGCTTGAGAGTGGCGGCGTCTGGCAACAGTCTGAGTATACAGAAACCGATGTGCACGGTAAGAAACTGGTGATTGCAGCCACCCCGAACAGTCAGGTTAACCAGCGAGTGCACGATGACGCCACTGCCTTGTCGCTGCCGGTTAACGTGGTGGATAACCCCGCGCTGTGTACATTTATATTTCCCTCTATCATTGACCGTGACCCGATCATTATCGCTGTCTCCAGCAGCGGGCAAAGCCCGGTACTGGCGCGCATACTGCGGCGCAAGATTGAGGCGATGGTACCGGCGGCCTATGGGCGCCTGGCGCGCTTTGCCGGGGGTTTGCGCCAGACGGTGAAACAGGCTGTTCCCGAGGAGAGCCCGCGCCGCCTGTTCTGGGAAAGTGTTATGGAAGGCAGTGTCGCTGAGCAGGTTCTGGCTGGTCGTGAGGATGCTGCGCGAGAAGAGCTGTTGCAGCGCCTGCAGGACACCGAGTCGCTGCACTCCGGCGAAGTCTACCTTATAGGGGCCGGGCCGGGAGACCCTGATTTACTCACCTTCAAGGCCGCACGGCTACTGCAGTGCGCAGACGTAGTGTTATACGATCGCCTGGTTGCCCCGGCGATAGTGGATATGGCACGCAGGGATGCCCAGCGTATTTACGTAGGTAAGAGACGTGCGGAGCATGCGGTGCCGCAGGGGGATATTAACCAGTTATTGCTCGATCTTGCCCTGCAGGGCAAGCGGATTGCCCGACTCAAGGGCGGTGACCCGTTTATATTCGGACGTGGTGGAGAAGAGATCGAGTTGCTGGCGCAGCATCAAGTGCCGTTCCAGGTGGTGCCGGGGATTACCGCCGGCAGCGGCGCTGCATGTTATGCGGGCATCCCGTTGACCCACCGGGATCACGCGCAGTCGGTGCGCTTTGTCGCCGGTTATCTCAAGGATGACACGGTAGATCATGACTGGAATAGCTTCCAGTCACCCAGCGAAACACTGGTGTTCTATATGGGTTTGATGGGCCTGCCTATAATCTGTGAGCAATTGCAGGCACATGGCCGGGCAGCCGACACACCGGTGGCACTGATAGAGCGAGCCACACTGCTGGAGCAACGTGTATTGCGCGGCACACTGGCGACCATGGCAGACATAGTACAGCGGGAGCAGCCCACGGCACCTACGCTGATTATCGTGGGTGACGTGGTGCGTTTACAGGAAGATTTGTCCTGGTTTGGCGAGGCCTGATATGGACTTAGTCTTCTTCGTCGCTGTGAGCGGCGAAACGCTGCTGCTTGATTAGCAGGGCATCGACCAGCACATTACCAGCTTCCATCAGCAACACATCATCCTTGGGGTCCTGTTCTTCCGCTGCGGATTCCAGCTCGGCGTCTTCGTCAGATTCTTCCTCGTCTTCTTCATCCAGCGAGGTGAGCAATTCCTCGCCCTTGGCCTTGCGGCGCTTGTTCTCAATAAGCAGCGCTTTCGCTTCCTGACTTTCGCGCAGTTCCACCCGCGCAGTTTCCTGCAGCGGTAATTCGCTAATGTCCCGCGCCTGTTGGGCCAGTGCAATCTGGTCTTGCAGGTAAATAAAGTCCGGGTTTTTCTCACTGCGTTCCTGGAACAACGTTGTCAGTTTGGGGAGCACTGTAGACAGGTCGTTGTAGCGGTGATGGCGTACCGAGTTTATCTGGTCCCAGTTGAGAGCGTGATCCAGGGCGCTTTCACCAATTTCTTCATGGTCATAAATGGTGGGGAAGGCGAGGTCGGGAACCACGCCGCGGTGCTGTGTGCTGTCGCCGGAAATACGGTAAAACTTACTCTCGGTGATTTTCAGCTGGCCCTCGGTGAGCGGAATCAGTGTTTGCACAGTGCCTTTGCCAAAGGAGCTATCCCCCACGATTATCCCCCGTTGGTAGTCCTGTATGGCACCGGCAAAAATTTCTGAAGCGGAGGCGCTCAGGCGGTTAACCATTACGGCCAGCGGGCCCTCATAGTAATCGCTCTTAAGTCGTTTGCCGTCACGCCACACGCGACGCGAGGAGTGACGTATCTGCACGGTGGGGCCGTATTCTATAAACAGCCCGGTGAGTTCGTTGGCTTCCTGCAGGGAACCACCACCATTATTGCGCAGATCCACTACCAGGCCGTCTACACCTTCTTCCTGTAGCTCCTCCAGAAGTTTGCGTACGTCGCGGGTAGTGCTTTTGTAGTCCTTGTCACCGCGGCGCATGGCGTCGAAGTCGATGTAAAACGCTGGAATATCGATAACCCCAATCTTGATGACTTCCTCGCCATTGGGTATTTCCAGAATTTTCTTTTGCGCCGACTGTTCTTCCAGCTTCACCTCGTTGCGAACAATGGTAATGATCTTGCGTTGGTCGGTAGCCTTGGATTTACCAGGAATGACTTCCAGGCGCACCGTAGAATCTTTGGGGCCGCGAATCAGTTCCACCACCTCGTCCAGGCGCCAGCCGATCACATCCTCGATAGCACCGTCCTCATCCTGGCCAACACCGACAATACGATCAGAGGGGCGCAGTTCCCCTTGCTTGTCTGCCGGTCCTTTCGCTACCAGGCGGGTTACTTTGGTGTATTCATCTTCCAGCTGCAGAACTGCACCTATTCCCTCCAGGGACAGGCTCATATTGATGTTGAAGTTCTCTGAACGCCGTGGTGACAAGTAATTGGTGTGTGGGTCGTACAAGCCGGTCAGGGCATTGGCGTAAATCTGGAACACGTCCTGGCTGTTGTACTGCTTAACTCGCTTTAACTGGTTGCGGTAGCGCTTTTCCAGAGTAGATGCCAGCTCATCTTCAGACTTTTCCGCTAACTTAAGGCTGAGCACCTGATTCTTGATCTGCTTGCGCCAGCGATCATCCAGTTCTTTGCTGGTTGTCGCCCAGTCGCGATCTTCCACATCCAGGGTGATGCTTTCATCAATACTGAAATCCATGGCCGGCACAGATTCGGGAAGTTGCTCCAGCACTCGCTCCAGGCGTGCCTCCAGGCGCTCCTGGAAGCGATTGAAGATAATGAATCCGGCGTCGAGGTCACCTTTGGGCAGTTGCTCGTCCATCACCGATCGGTATTGTTCAAATTCTTCCAGGTCAGACGCCAGAAAAAACATCTTGCCGCCGTCGAGGCTATCGACATAGGCATCCAGATGCTGTGAGGAGAAGCTATTGTCATATTTCAGCTTGGCGTAGTGGCGCTCCTCAAGCTGCTCTATGAGCTCTACCATGGTGCTGCGCTGACTGTCGCTATACTCGATCAGCGACCAGGCCGGTGCTGAAAAAGGACCTATAAGGGCGAGAGAGAGAGTCAGCGTCAGCGCTGCCCTGATGTGACTGAATGCATTCAAAATGAGTAGTACCTGATTAACGCGTAATCGCTAAGTGTAACGCCCTGAGGCGAGGGATAAAACAGTGCTGCTGTATAGATTCGTTTTACAGCCAAAAGTTCGCGGTTCAAGAGAATAGTGTTTACCGCGCTCGCAGCATAAGCAATCTGCAAAAAATGAGCAATAACAAAGAGATAAAAATGATACCTTATTTTGAATCAAGCTTTAATGCGCACAAACATGGGCGCTCAATCTTGTCATTTTGCCTCGGGAGGTGCTTACTTGGGGTCACATCCAAGCAATAAATCGCCTTAAGGGGAACGAATATGAAGCAAATAGCACTCGCCTGTATGCTGGTTTTAGTGGCTGCTTGCGGCACTACTGACAGTCAGTTGCAGCAAAGTGGACACGCGCAGGGCTATATCACCGGCTTTCACGATGGTCGGCACAGTGGCATGCAGGAGCAGGGCAACAATTTCGAGCACTATATCCGCGATCATGAGCGCTACAGCAGCGACCCGGAATATAAAGCCGGCTGGGATGAGGGCGAGGCAGAGGGCATCAAACTGCAAGCACAGGCCACGGCCATTGGCGCAGGTGCGGCGGCGGGGATGACCGCGGACAAGCACAACGACGGTGATCGCGCGGCAAAGAAAGCGCTTAAGCATACCGATACCTCGGGTCTGGAGAACCTGGGTAAGTAAGGCAGGGCGACTGGCCTATCCTCAATGCTCGTCTATGCTTAGGGCATAACAAAAATGCATTAATTGCCATGGAGGCACACACCAATGAATATTGCTGCAACGGGTATACCCGATCCTTATAGCCTGAACCTGGACGACCTGGATCCTTCCGATCCGGCGTTATTCGAGCAGCAGGCCCATTGGGACTATTTCAGGCGTTTACGTGACGAGGATCCGGTGCACTATGTGACAGCTGGTGAGTTCGGCGCCTACTGGTCAGTTACCAAATTTGACGACATCGTGTTTGTCGATTCTCACCACGACCTGTTTTCCTCAGAACCATCCATCGCTATTGGCGAATCGAATATTGATTTTGAGCCGCCTATGTTCATCGCCATGGATCCGCCCAAACACGATGCAGAGCGCAAGGCGGTGATGCCCGCGGTCGCCCCACAACGACTGGTGGAGCTGGAGGACCTGATCCGTTCACGGGTTATCGAAGTTCTGGATGAACTGCCCGTTGGTGAAGAGTTTAACTGGGTCGATAAAGTCTCTATTGAACTGACCACGCGCATGCTGGCAACCCTTTTCGATTTTCCCTATGAACAGCGCAGCAAGCTGACCTATTGGTCAGATGTGGCGGTGTCCGGCCCTAGCGCTGGCGGAATGATCGAAGAAGAAGAACGCAAGAGAATTCTGACAGAGGAGTGCCTGGTTTTTTTCAATGACCTGTGGCGGGAAAGAGCAGAGCAACCGGGCGGCTCCGATTTTATCTCTATGCTGGCGCACGACCCGGCCACCCGCGACATGGAGCCCATGGAGTTTCTCGGCAACCTGATCTTGCTGATTGTCGGGGGCAATGACACCACCCGTAACTCCATGACTGGCAGTGTGCTGGCACTGGATAAGAATCCGCAGGAGTTCGCCAAATTGAAGAGTAACGCGTCACTGATACCGTCTATGGTGTGTGAGGTGATTCGCTGGCAGACACCGCTGGCTCATATGCGGCGTATCGCCACAGAAGACGTGGAGTTAGGCGGAAAAACCATCAAAAAAGGCGATCGTGTTGTTATGTGGTATGTGTCGGGCAACCGCGACGAAGACGCCATAGAACACCCGGACGAGTTCATCATTGATCGCGAGAACCCGCGCAAGCATGTTTCCTTCGGCTTTGGGATTCACCGCTGCATGGGCAACCGTCTGGCGGAATTACAGTTGAAAATACTCTGGGAAGAGATTCTGGAGAGGTTCGAGCGCATCGAAGTCAGCGGAGAGCCGGTTCGCGTGCACTCGAATTTTGTGATGGGCTATAAAGACCTGCCCGTTATTCTGCACGCCCTATAGGATAACAATCTTGTCACCACCCAGATTGGCCTTGATCTGGGGCATGTAGGTTTCCTCAATCTGCTTACGCTTGATTTTCATGGTCGGGGTAAGCAGCGTATTTTCAATGGTCCACTCCGGTACCACGAAAATCTGGCCAACACGCTCATGAGCAGGAACCTCGGCATTGATCTCATCCAGCACTGCTTGCAATTCGGCTGTCATCTGGTCGTCAGTCAGTTTACGGCCGTTTTCTGACAGCGTGGTCAACAACATAGGGTAATCAAAGCCGTGACCCATGATGCAGAACTGGGCCAACTTATCGCAGCGGCCAAAGAAGTCCTCTATGCGCATGGGCACGATGAACTTACCTTTGGACGTTTTGAACACCTCGCTTACACGCCCGGTTACCCACAGGTTGCCGTCTTCATCAAACTTCCCGGAGTCCCCGGTGCAATACCAGCCGTCGTCGAAGACTTCATCGGTTTTTTCCTGATTCAGGTAGTACCCCTTCATCAGCCCCTTGCTCTTGAATTGAATCTCCCCGGTATCCGAAAGTTTCACCTGAACGCTGTCGTCCATGGGATGCCCGACACAACCTGAAACAGGTTGATCCGTGTGCATCCAGGCACAACCGTGGACAAAGTTTTCCGTCATGCCATAGCCATCACGCAGGGCAATACCCATGGACAAGAACCAGTCCTGCACGTCGCGGGGGCAGGGCGCAGACCCGGTAAGGATGAATTTCGCCTGTGCCAGGCCTAACTGTTGGGCAATACCTGTCTTTTGCTCATCATTCAGGTGTGCCTGTGCCTCGGGGGGAATCACTGCATCGATGCCCTCCTTGAATTTGACCCAAAGGCGCGGCACAGCAAAGAAAAACGTGGGCTGTACGGAACGAATCTCGTCACCGAACGTGGCCAGGCCCTCTGAAAAAGAAATTGAAGAGTTTTCGGCGTACAGGCTAACCATCTCCACGATAATGCGCTCGGCGGCATGGGACATGGGCAGGAAGGAAAAAAACCGGTGCTCCGGCAGGCCCACCAGGAACGACTTAACCAGGCCTGGCACCACATACCCAGGTGTCTGGTGCATATGCATCACGCCCTTGGGGTTGCCGGTAGTGCCGGAGGTGTAAATGATGGTGAACACATCTTCCGGGTCGGGTATAGGTGAGTCTGTATAGGGCTCGTATTGCTCAACAATGTCTTCGAGACTGGTGTCACAGTCTATGCTGCAGCCCAGCATGCCAACGACAGTCATACCATCAACCAGTGCATCAGCAACGTTGGCGGCCTGATCAAACTCACCGGCAAACACCAGTTTGGCGCCGCTGTGATTAAAAATATAATTGGCAGAACCGGTATCCTGGCCCGGGTAAATCGGTACGCTGATATGACCGGCTAACATGATTGCCAGGTCCACAATAGGCCAGTCTTTGCTGTTAGAGGACCAGATGGCAATTCGGCTACCCGTAGGGTAATCGCGGGACTTTAAAAACGCAGCGATGCGGCGCACCTGATCGGCGACTTCGCCCCAGGTGTATTCGCGCCATTGCAAGTTGCTTGGCTGACGCAGATAAACCTGTTCAGGGACTTCCTGCTCTCGTTGGTAGAACATTTCCAGAGGGGATTTTATATCGCTTTGCATGGTTGATTACCTACTACTAATTATTGTGTTAGTCAGACCCCTGCGCGGGGCGAGCTGGTGCTGCTTACTCTATGTGTTTGCGCCGGGGGATATCATACATGACTACAATCGAGTATCGACAGTTTTGTAGGCTAGACCCTGAAATGCTCCGGTGTGGCTAACTACACGATATCCCTCAGCCTTTGCTATGCTATAAGGGTTCTCTGTACAGAGCAGAAGTCATGGCCAGCATTACAGGAATATTAGCCGATCTCCAGCGGCGCGGTGTACTTCGCGTAGCGGGCATATACTGTGTGGCGGCATGGGTCATCTCCGAAATAGCCATTTCCCTTGAGCAGCCGTTGGGGCTTCCAGACTGGCTGGACACCAGTATTGTCATCGTACTGGCAATAGGATTCCCGATTGGACTACTGTTGGCGTACGCCTTCAACCTGACACCGGAGGGCATACGACGACACCAGCCCGACGAACCGGGAAACACAATGGCGCCCGCGATTGCCGGCACGGCGTTTATCGCTCTCAGTATAACCCTGGCTGCGTTTGGCTTTATTCTTTGGCAGGTTTTCTCCTCTGGTAATCCGCTGAACAGCGGGCAGGACGAGGTGACGGATCGGCATAGAATCACTGACGTCAGCCAGCCCGTCCCGGGCTATGCTGGACGCAAGGCGATAGCTGTTCTTCCGTTTATCAATATGTCCGGTGACGCTAACCAGGGCTACCTCGCGGATGGTATTGCAGAAGACATCATCACCGAGCTATATGCCTACCAAACATTCCCGGTTATCGCCCGAACCTCTACTTTTCGCTACAAAGGCCTGTCGCTTGATGTGCGTGATATAGCTGCTGATCTGGGGGCCGGCTATGTACTGGAAGGCAGCCTAAGGCGCATTGGGGAGAGGCTGCGCGTGACCGCGCAGTTGATCGATGACCAGGGCAAGCATCTGTGGGCAGAAAGTTACGACCGCCCCTGGTCGGACATTCTCAATGTTCAAGATGAGATCACCTACAGTATTGTCGAGGCCATAGAACCGGAGGTGATTCGCTCGGAAACAGCTCGCAGCAGACGTGCCAGCAACCAGGATCTTGTCGCCTGGGATTATTACCTGCAAGCAAGAGCACTCAGCGGAGAGGAGTTTTCAGGTAGCACGTTGTCAGGTGTGCCGGTGACCCTGGAAACCAATGAGGAGGCCTGGCGACTGGCCAATAAGGCATTGGAAAGCGCACCCGAGTTCGCCGCACTGTATGCCCTGCTGAGCCATATTGATGGCGTGGCGATACTGACCCTGGGCCACCTGCTGGAACCCGAAGATATTAATATGAGGATTGATCGTGGCCTGGAGAATGCGGCGCGCGCCCGTACTCTCGATCCTTTCGAAGCAACCGCCTGTGCCTGCCAGATTATGCTTCTGCTGGCAAAGCAGGATGTTGCCGCGGCCGTGGAAATTGGTGAAAGCGCTTTGCGGGAAAACCCGGGCAGCGCCTTTATACTGGCAGGCCTGGCAAAAGCGCTGCAGGTTGCCGGAGACTTCGACAGGTCGCTTGCTCTTATCGAAAAAGCCAAGCGACTCAGCCCCAAAGGCATATCCATGCCTACTTACCTGCTATTTGAGGCGGTGATCCGACAATCCATGGGGGATATGGCCGGTGCACGGCGTGTCGCCCGACAGGCCAGGCTGCTAGCCGGCGCCTGGTCCACCATGAACCTGATAGAAATTACCTCTTATCTGGCGGAAGGAGAAAGGGACAAGGCGTTACAGTCTGTCGACGACTGGCGTCGCGAATTACCCAATGCCAACCCTGTTGCAGGATTCTGGCCAGAACCATTCCCGCAAGCCATTATCGATCGCGTGGAAGAGCCATTGCGATCGCGCCTGCAGGGGAAAAATTACCCCGAGGGGATAACGATAGTGATGCAGGACCTGGGCTGGAGTCCGTCGCTAGCAAATTACTGATGCAATAAGTTCATAGCAGCCCGGCCTGTTTGAGGCGCGGCCATTCGATCGCGGGACACCGATCCATAACAACCCGAATACCATGCTGCTCGGCGTGAAGGGCTGCATTCTCATCAATGACGTCAAGCTGGGTCCAGAGGGTGTTTATGCCCAGATTAATGGTGTCATCCGCAATGGCTGGCAAGTGCGAGGCATTGCGAAATACGTCGACCATATCGATGGTGCCGGGTACCTCCGCCAATGTGCTATATACCCGTTGCCCTAACAACTCAGTACCGCTGAGACCTGGGTTGACGGGCACCACCTTGAAGTCGTGCGCTAGGAGAAATTGCATTACCCGATAGCTGGGGCGCTGGGGTTTATGACTAGCACCCAACAGGGCCACGGTTTTTACTGAGCGTAATACTTCGGCTATGGCCTGGTCACTGGTAAGCGGCATGTGTAATCAGGCATAGCCCCACTGTGGCGTTCGTTTCTCGAAAAAAGCCTTTTTACCTTCCAGTGCATCCGGTGAGGTCATAGCGCGGACCATGGCTTCATTGGCGTGGATAAAAGCTTCTTCAAGCGGCATGTCGACCTGGCGATAAAAATCTGCTTTTCCCTCGCGAATACCCTGGGCGGATTTGGATGCAATATGCTCCGCGAGTTCGCGGGTTTGCTCTATAAGCTGCCCGGCTGGCACAGCCCTGTTGATCAGACCTATACGCACAGCTTCGTCGGCGGGGATGGCATCTCCGGTGAGCGCCATTGCCATGGCGTGTTTTCGGTGGATGTTGCGGCCAATACCGACTAAAGGCGTCGTGCAAAAAGCACCGATATTGACCCCCGGAGTACAGAAAGTGGCTTCGTCAGAGGCGATTGCCAGGTCGCAGGCGGAAACCAGTTGGCAGCCGGCTGCGGTCGCCGGGGCCTGCACGCAGGCAATCACTGCTTTAGGCGAGTGTACGATACTGAGCATCATCGTCGCACAGAGCTCCAGGACGGCCCGCACTCGCGCCTGCTGGCTTTCGATCTCTTCGCCATCCTGACGGCTCATCTCACGCAAATCATGCCCAGCTGAAAATACGGGCCCTTCAGCTGTGATCACAATGGCGCGCACTTGCGGATCGTTGCCCGCGTCTGCCAGGGCCCCGGTCAGCTCTTCCAGCATCTGGCTAGACAAGGGGTTACGCTGTTTAGGCCGGTTGAGCGTGATCCAACGTACCTGATTGAGGGTGTTTGTTTTAAGGAGGGCGCTATTGTCTGCGGCGGGTGCGGTCATATTGGCGAACCTGGAGTCGGTTTGGGCTAGCAGCACAAAGTAGCGAAGAAGCCCGGCAATCGCAAGCCTGCCTGAGAATCGAGGCTGCTACTTGTCTGGAGTGTCGCGTTGCAAGTGAGGGTACCCCAACTCTGTCTATACCAGCTATTCATACTCGGACGACAACTGCAGAGGCTCGGCATTGCCTAAAGTGCATTGGCTGGTTACATTGGCGTCCACAACTTTGCTCAACCTGTGATATGACGCCTGGCTCAGTAAGCCCGTGTCAGTCCCATTGGAGTCTGCCAGATGTCCGAGTGCCCCTACACAAATTTACTTGATCCAGACCTGTATGCTGCAGGGAACCATCACCACGCTTTGCAGGAGCTGCGAGACCGCGCCGATGCGCCGATCATCAAGATAGACGATCCGCTAACAGGGGTTCCTTACTGGGCTGTGCTGCAGCGTGCGCACGCGGATGAGATTGCCAAGAACCCCGCCGTTTTCTCCAGCGAGAAACGCCTTACTGTCCCCACCGAGTACGACGATGACACCGTTGCCATGCAAACCCAGATGTTGGTCAATATGGATCCACCCAAGCACGGGAAATTCAGGCGCATTGCCCGCAATGCCTTTACCCCTAAAGCGGTGGAGAGCTATCACGACACCTTTAAGAAATATGCCCGTGAGATCATTGATAATGTTGCGGATAGCGGGCACTGCGAGTTTGTCACTGATGTAGCTGCCGAGCTACCGCTGATGGCGATTCTGGATCTCTGCGGTGTGCCGCGTGATGATCGTAAAAAGTTCTTCACCTGGACAAACCAGATGATGTTTCAGGAGGATGAAGAAATTGGTGGTGCGGACCCAGCGGCGGCTGCACAGGAAGCTGCGGCCAATATTTATATGTATGCGGGTGAGCTTGCCAAAAAGCACGCCGAGCAGCCCCTGACTAATATCGTGGGTGCCCTGCTGGATGGCGAGGTAGAGGATGAGAAGTTGACGGAAGAAGAGTTTCAGCTCTTTTTCCTGATGCTTATTGCCGCAGGCAATGAGAGTACCCGATCGGTCACCGCTCACGGCATGCGTTTGTTGATGGAGCATCCGGATCAGCTGCAGATGCTGGTAGACGACCCTGGGATGATTCCGGGCGCCTGCGAGGAAATGCTGCGCTATAACCCTGCGTTTGTCACTATGCGGCGCACCGTAATGGAGGATACAGAGGTGGGTGGGGTAGCGATGAAGGAGGGCGATAAAGTACTTCTGCACTGGCACCTGATCAACCAGGATGACTCCGTTTTTGAAGACCCCATGGCGTTTGATATCACCCGCGCGCAGCGCATGCCGGAATTATCGCGCGAGCACCGCGCCTTTGGTGTCGGCACCCATTTTTGCCTTGGGTCACATTTGGCACGCATGGAGCTGCATATTATGTTTGCGGAATTGATTCCCAGATTGCGTAATCCGCGTTTCGAGGAGCCGGTGAAGTATGTGCGCGACTATTTTGTTAATGGTATCAAGGAAATGAAGATCAGCTTTGATACGGCTGCATAGGCTACGATCAGTACCCGGCAGTTGCATGGTTGATTACGTTATTGTGATCAGCATTGCCCCTGATTGAACCGGCGATTTTTCTTTACATATGCCCCCTGGCTATATACCTTCAACCACCCCCGTTTTTATAGGGGAACGCACATTTATTACTATCGATCTATAGATAATCAAAAGTAGGGCTAATTATGAATATTCAGAAAATGTTTGGCGCAGCTTTGGCTGCGGTACTGGTCTTCTCGCTTTCTGCCTGTAGTAAGGAAGACGTAGACAGCGCCAAGAATAAGGTGAGTGAAACTGCAGAGGCAGTGGCCGCCAAAACTGAAGAAGCCGCAGAAGCTGCGGGTGACATGGCTAGTGATGCAGCCGAAGCTACCGGCGAAGCAATGTCAGATGCTGCGGATGCTACTGGCGAAGCGATGTCAGATGCCGCTGAAGCCACGGGTGAAGTCATGGCTGATGCAGGCGAGGCAGTTGGCGATGCAGTAGACTCCGCAGGCGATATGGCTAGCGATGCAGCAGATTCCGCCTCAGATATGGCTAGCGACGCAGCAGATTCCGCTTCCGATATGGCCGATGATGCCGGCGACGCCGTTAATAAAGCAGCGTCGGATGCAAGCGATGCCGCTTCAGACGCAGCCGATGACGCTGGTGCAGAAATGGACAAGGCAATGGGCCAAGGCTGAAGTCTAACTCCTATGAAGAAAGCCCGGTTCGCCGGGCTTTTTGTTGCCTGCTTTTTGCATAATTTTACCTTAGAAGATGATGGCAGATATCTGCATGCAGATTGAGCCAGCGCAATACAGCGCCAATTTTAATACGCTAATATCACCACACTATTCGATACCAGGGAGAGAATTGCGATGAGTTTGATTGATCTAATGAAAGAGAAAGTTGAAAAACAGCTGGCAGCGTATGACGAGCAGCTAGAGGCAGCCCAGGCCAAAGCCAAGGCCAAGAAAGCGCAGGCGGAAGCGGACGCGGCGGGCGCGGATTTGCAACAACAGTTGTTGAGCGAGATCAACGATCTCAAGGACAAAATGGCTGAAGGGCAGGTCTACTTGCAGGAATTGACGGATGTGGGTGAAGATAAGGCCGAGGAGATAAAGGCGAAGATCGCCAGCTTCTTCGGTTAGGGCGACCATCGGGGCCCGCGCGAGGGCGGTAAACTTTTCAAGTCTGCTGGATGTACCGCCCGTTTAGTAAGTTATTTCTATCCCCAGTGCCTGCAACGAGCTTGTCACTTCCTGCATGCGAGGCTGCATATCCTCGACGATATGTGCCTGGGTGGGAATATAGAACAGCCCCAGGTCCATACCTTTAAGCGCTATGTCGGCACATTGCTCGGGTAGGATCAGCTCAAACTCGGGGGGCGCCATGGCCGGGTCAGGCAACTGGCCTGCGATCAGTGGCGTGTAGACCGCACCTGGCATCAATACATGCAGGTCCAGTGGTCCTTTTTCCTGCTCGATACGAAACCATTCCATGGCAATTAGCAGTGCATGCTTGGTGGCGCCATACATAGCCAGGTAGCCCGCACGCACGGCGCTGGGCACACTCAGTGAGTGCTCTGAGCCGGTGACCATCATACGGCCGCGTTCGCTGGATTGCGCCAGGAGCTGGCTGTAGGCTTTACCCAATTTGAGGCTCGCAAAGACATTGATCTCAAACAGCTTGGCCATACGCTCATCGTTAAAATCGGTCTCGGCGAGCTTGCCGCCAAAGCCAATACCCGCATTGGAGCAAACCAGGTCGAGGCGCCCCCACGTTGCATAGGCATCTTCAATCAACTGAGCCGCAGCTTCAGGCTCCGTCATGTTGCAGTGCATGGCTTTGGCCCCGTTGCCGATGGCAGCCGCAACGGATTCAGCCCCCGCGGTATTAACGTCGGCGCACAGCACACGTGCACCTCTTGCCGCCAGGGCGCTGGCGATGGCTTCGCCTATACCCGATGCCGCGCCCGTGACTAGCGCTACGGTGCCGGTGTAATCGATCATAGTGTTCTCAACTTTTAGCGCCTATACCCAGGTCGTCGCACCGGCCGGGCATAGCGGTAGTTCCGGTGATGGTGGCTGTTGATTCCTGTGCGATAGTAGGAATCATACGAGTGCGTGTTGTAGCTTACGCCTGTACTGCGTGTGCTACTGGAGCCGCATGCCAGCAGGGTGCCAAGTAATGCACCCACGACCAGCGACTTGAATACCACAACTGGCGCACGTTTAGACAATCTCTTGGATATAGTCATACTGTTCATTCTTCTATGGGACTGATTGATTTCATCATGCCGAGTAGCGCATCTTTATGCGCATTGGTAGTAGCCGGTGGCCCAATATAGATAGCGACTCCGATATTCTCTGCGGAAATCTGGAAAAGCATAACGAAAAAGTCCGCTGGCTTACCTTCTCTCTTACCTTTACCCATGAAGTAGCGGGCTTCCATGGCATTCAGATCCACATCATCAGTCTTTACGAGTACTGGCTCATCCACCAGGAAATCATCCAGCGACGACAAATACTCCTGTGCCTCATCCAGGTTATGCAGGTAATAAGGCACCCATGTGCCAAACCACAATACGCTCTCCTCTTCAGGCATCACCGTGATCACCCGTGGGGCCGGCTGTTCATTTTCTTCTAGCTGTGCTGCATCCTCTTCGGAACCAACATTGACCTGCCACGAATCGGGGATATCCATGGAAAAATAGGCTTTGTCTTGTACGCTGTATGTCACTGCCACACCGGCATTCAGTACAGCGCTGAACAACAGAAGTGACAGCAGGCTTAGTTTGAGCTTCAACATGGTTTACCTATTAACCGGAATGCGATAATC
>JAIBDN010000102.1 GCA_024686215.1 Gammaproteobacteria bacterium
GCAGTGCCCTTCGGCGGCAAATTTCGCATCATCGACTTCGCCCTGTCCAACTGCGTTAACTCCGGCATTCGCAAGATCGGTATTCTATCGCAATACAAGGCGCACAGCCTGATTCAGCACGTCCAGCGCGGCTGGGGTTTCATGCGTGGAGAACTGGGGGAATTCGTGGAGTTATTGCCGGCCCAGCAGCGTCTGGAAACATCCTGGTATGCGGGCACTGCCGATGCGATTTACCAGAATATCGATATCATTCGCACTCACCACCCGGAGTATGTGCTGATACTGGCGGGCGACCATGTCTACAAGATGGACTACGGCGCGATGCTGGCTGCCCATGTAGAGGCCGACGCCGACATTACCGTGGGCTGCATGCAAGTGTCCCTTGAGGAGGCCCGGGGGTTTGGCGTCCTCGCGGTGGATGAAAAGAACCGCATAGTGGAATTCACTGAAAAACCGGATACGCCCATGCCCATGGCCGGATCTGAGGATACCGCCCTTGCTTCCATGGGGATTTATGTTTTTCGCACCGAGATCTTGATCAATGAATTACTGCGTGATGCAGACAACGCAGAATCGCAACACGACTTTGGCGGTGACATCATCCCGAATGCCATTCATCGCCTGCACGTCAACGCCTACCCTTTTACTGTGGGGCCTGATGGCCAGCGTGCCTACTGGCGCGACGTGGGAACCATAGACGCCTTTTGGAAGGCCAACCTGGAACTCATCGGTGTCAGCCCAGAGCTCAACCTGTACGACAAGCAATGGCCCATCTGGACCTACATGAGCCAGGCACCACCTGCCAAGTTCGTATTCGACGACGAGGGTCGCCGCGGCATGGCTGTGGATTCCATGATCGCAGGTGGCTGCATCGTATCGGGTTCCAACGTGCATCACTCGTTGTTGTTTCGCAACGTGCACGTACACTCTTATTGCGACCTCCACGACGCGGTAATCTTTCCCGACGTAGATATAGGTCGACGCTGCGTCATTCGCAAGGCAGTGGTCGATAAGGGATGTATCATTCCCCCGGATACGCGCATCGGCGTGGACCCCGAGGAAGACGCCGCACGCTTCCATGTGTCCGCAGGTGGCGTGGTGCTGGTGACACCGGAAATGCTGGGACAGAGACTGCATTATGCCCGCTGAAAATCCAATGTCTGTGGTGCTGTGCTGGCATATGCACCAACCCGAATACCGGAACATGCGCACTGGCAGTATCCATCTGCCATGGACCTACCTGCATGCAATGAAGGATTATGTGGATATGGCCGCCCACCTGGAAATGGTGCCCGGCGCCAGGGCCGTGGTGAATTTCGCACCCATACTGCTGGAGCAGATTGAAGACTACGTAGAGCAGGTCACTGCTTATCTGCAGGGGCACGGTGCGATTCGAGACCCGGTACTGGCGGAGCTGGCGGAACCCGCCCTGCCCGGTAATGACCCGGCGCGCCTGCGCCTGATGCAGGACTGCCTGCGCGCCAACCGCGAGCGCATGATAGACCGCTTTGCACCCTACCAACGCCTGGCCACCATGGCCGAATGGTACGCGGCACATCCGCAGAGCCTGATCTACGCCACAAACCAGTTTCTCGCCGACTTACTGGTGTGGTATCACCTGAGCTGGCTGGCGGAGTCAGCGCGGCGCACGGACCCGCGCATTAAGCGGCTCGAAGACAAGGCCTGCAATTACACCCTGCATGAGCGCCGGGAACTGCTGCAAATCATTCTGGAGCAATTATCCTCCATCGTACCGCGCTATCGGGCGCTGGCTGCCAGCGGCCAGGTGGAACTGTGTATGAGCCCTTACGCCCATCCGATCGTGCCCTTGCTGCTGGACCTGAACAGCGCCCGGGAGGCCATGCCTGACGCCCCACTACCGATAGCCACGGCCTATCCGGGTGGCGCGGATCGTGCCCGCTGGCATTTAAAACAGGGCCGGGAAACCTTCCAGCGCGTATTCGGTCAGCAGCCGACTGGCATCTGGCCTTCCGAAGGTGGCGTCAGCCAGGATGCCCTGCAGCTATTTGCTGACGATGGGTTTACCTGGGTCGCCAGCGGCGGCAGCGTGCTCGACAACTCTCACCAGGCGCACAGCAAGTCCTGCAGCCACCGGGTTTATCGCTTTGGCGATGCTGACATTGATTGCGTATTCCGCGACGATGGCCTCTCAGACCTGATCGGTTTTACCTATTCCGACTGGCACGCGGAAGATGCCGTAGCCAACCTTGTCGGTCATATGGAAAACATCGCCGAGCTGTGCCCGGATCGCGATAACTGCCTGATCAGTATTATTCTGGACGGTGAAAACGCCTGGGAATACTACCCGGAGAATGGCTACTACTTCCTGCACCATCTATACAAAACCCTGGCTGAGCACCCCCATTTGCAGTTGAACACCTTCGCCGATTTCGTCAGCGAAAAGTCACCGCAACCGGCCCATGAAGACAAACTGGTAGCGGGCAGTTGGGTTTACGGCACCTTTTCCACCTGGATAGGCAATACCGACAAAAACCGCGGTTGGGAATTACTGGTAGAGGCCAAGCACTGCTTCGACGCACAGGTAAGCAGTGGCAGCATGAGTACCCAGGAAATTGCCGCGGCTGAGAAGCAGTTAGCGATCTGCGAGGGCTCCGACTGGTTCTGGTGGTTTGGCGACTACAACCCCTCGGCCACGGTCAGTCAGTTCGACCAACTTTATCGCATGCATCTGGCCAACCTGTACCAGATGATCAACGTTGAAGCACCCCCCTACCTGAGCGATGTTATCTCCCGTGGTGGCGGGCAGCCTTCTCGCGGTGGAGTGATGCGTCACCACAGCGAGCACGAGTAATGAACACCCTGGCAGACCGCCGCCGGGCAGGGGTTTTGCTGCATCCCAGCAGCCTCCCTGGGGCTGGTTACTGCGGCGATTTTGGCGCCCAGGCGCGCCGTTTTATAAACCTGATCGCGCAGGCGGGAGTGCAGATCTGGCAGGTGCTGCCACTGGGTCCGACCCATGATGACGGCTGCCCTTACCAGAGCTTTTCGGTACATGCGGGCAATACTGACCTGCTCGACCTGCAGTGGCTGGTAGACCAGGACTGGCTTACGGGCGCACAGGCTGCAGCCGGGCTGGCAAACCCCGTGGCCAAACGCCAGGCACTGAATGCAGCCTGCAGCATATTCATGCGGGAGGTGGGGCATGGGATCGCTTCCCCCCTGGTATCTGACTATAAACAGTTCCTTGCCGAGTCGCACTTCTGGCTGGAGGACTACGTGCGCTTTCAGGCGTTTCGCGAAGCCCTGCAGCACCGACCCTGGACAGACTGGCCGGTGGGCCTGCGCAACTGCGAAGCAGCCGCCTGCGACGCGAAAGCACAGGAACTAACTGCGCCAATCAATCAGCTGCGCTTTCGCCAGTTCGTGTTCCACTGCCAGTGGCACGAATTGCGCCGCTATGCCAATGCTCGCCAAGTCCTGCTGTTTGGTGACATGCCCATTTATGTGCACCAGGAGAGCGCCGATGTGTGGGCGCACCAGGCTCTGTTCGACCTGGATGAACAAGGGCTGCCGGTGACGGTGACCGGCGTCCCACCAGATTATTTCTGCGCAGAAGGCCAGCTTTGGGGCAACCCCCAATATAACTGGGCACAACAGCGCAAAGAGAACTTCAGCTGGTGGTTACAGCGCTTCGACTCCGCCGCGCGGCAGTTCGATATCGCGCGCATCGACCATTTCCGGGCACTGGAGGCCTTCTGGGAGATTCCCGCTGACGCCACGTCTGCCAGGGAAGGCAAATGGATTCATGCACCGGGACGGGAGCTGCTACAGGCGGTGCGCTCGCGCTATCCCGAACTGCGCCTGGTGGCGGAAAACCTCGGCACTATCAGCGACGAGGTGGAGGCGCTGCGGCATGCGTTCGCATTGCCCGGGATGCTGATCCTGCAGTTTGCCTTTGACGGCAATCCGGAGAACCCGTATCTCTCGCATAAGCACAGTCAGGGCGATATCGTGTATACCGGCACCCATGACAACAATACAACCCTGGGTTGGTTCCAAAGCCTGAGCGATGAACTTCGCGACAAGGTCTATGAATACTTTAATCACCCCAAGGAAAGCATGCCGTGGATGTTGATCGCGCAGGCCATGGCATCTCCGGCGAAAACCGCCATCGTGCCATGGCAGGATTTTCTCGGCCTGGACGCTGGTCATCGTATGAACACCCCGGGCACCACCGAGGGTAACTGGCAGTGGCGCTTCGAATGGACACAGGTAGACGAGCAGCTGGGCCAA
>JAIBDN010000035.1 GCA_024686215.1 Gammaproteobacteria bacterium
CTCGGGTGGATATACCTCGACGACTGCAGGTAAACGGCCACCGCCTCTTCATTCAGATCCTTTGGCACCAGGTTGGACGCGACCAGCGCGCCGACGTCATTAGCAAAGACGAAGCTCTCGTCCGACAGCACATAATAGAGCTGCTTTATGCCGATATGATCCCTGGCGCAGAACAACTGCTGCCGCTGCTCATCCCAGATCACATAGGCAAAATCCCCCAGCAGGTATTGGGGAGAGTCCTGGCCCCACTTAATGTAGGCGGCCAATAATAACCGGCTGTCGCTGATCGTAGCCAATGGCGCGGTGAGACCAAGCTTTTCGGCCAGCTCGGACCGATTGTCCAGGCGCACATCGGCAGTGAGGACGAGCCTGTGCCCTGTGGAATCATCCACCACCGGAAAGATTTCCAACTTTGATTCCGGGGTATTCCACAGCATGGTGTGGCCCAGTCCAACAGTGCCTTCGCACCAGGCGCCGTGGTCGTCATCAAACCACCGGCCAAAGACTTCATGCATGGTATTGAGGGAACTGCGCTCAACCGGGGTACCCTTGCGGTTGAAAATCCCATAAACACCGCTCAATCCAATTCCCCCAGGCTCAGCCGCCAAATCGGAGATGGTAGCAGACAGGTGGAGCGGGGTCATGGAACGGGGTCAGGTGTGGAATTGAGCGCATCTGACGTGGCACCCCCAGCGCTTTCGGCGCAAACTAAAACTCTGCCAAACGGGGATCTAGCATGGCTGCCATCGCATTTGATACACTCAAGTTTGCCCGTCGGCTGAAAGATGTCGGCGTACCCGAGGCCCAAGCGGAGGCGCAGGCAGAACTGATGGCAGAAGCGTTCGTTTTTAACATGGATGCACTGGTAACCAAAGATTACCTGGAGCAGTGCCTGGATGCGCGTTTTGCTGCACAGGACGCACGCATCGACAAGAAATTCGCCATACAGGACGCGCGCATTGAAAAGCGCCTGGCGGATCACGATCTGCAATTTGTGGAGATGCGTGGAGAGTTAAAGCTGCACCGCTGGATGCTGGCGCTGATTCTGGTTACCAGCGTAGTGCCTTACCTGCAGAAAATCTTCGCTCTATTCCAGGCCTGATCCCCGGTATTCTAGACCTGGCCCCCGTTATTTAGTCGCCGAAGGGGTGCCGCAAAACGATCGTTTCTACCCGATCGGGGCCGGTGGAGACGATATCGATGGGCGCGCCCACCACTTCTTCGATTTTCTTGATGTAATCACGCGCTGCCCGGGGCAGTTCTTCCAGGGTCTTGGCACCCAGGGTGATCTCGCTCCAGCCGGGCACTTCCTCGTACACCGGGTGCAGACCCTCGTAGTCATCGGCATCCACCGGGTTGGGCACTGGTTTGCCCTCTGCACAGGCATAGCCCACACAGATCTGGATAGTTTCCAGACCGTCCAGCACGTCCAGTTTGGTCAGGCAGATACCGCTCACGGAGTTGATATTCACCGCGTTGCGCAGGGCCACCGCGTCAAACCAGCCGCAGCGACGCGCGCGACCGGTCGTTGCGCCAAATTCGTGGCCCTGCTTGGCCAGGTGCTCGCCGGTGGCGTCAAACAGTTCGGTGGGAAACGGGCCTGAACCCACGCGCGTGGTGTAGGCCTTGGTGATACCCAATACATAGTCCAGATACAGCGGGCCAAAGCCGGAACCGGTGGCGGTGCCGCCGGCGGTGGTGTTGGAACTGGTCACAAACGGATAGGTACCGTGGTCAATATCCAGCAGTGTACCCTGGGCGCCCTCAAACATGATTTTAGCGCCATTTCCGCGACATTCGTGCAATATAGCCGTGACATCGGCCATCATTGGCAGAATTTCCCTGGCCATTTTCAGCGTGTCAGCCAATACTTTGTCAAAATCCAGCGGCTCTACCTGGTAGTAGCTTTTCAGCGCAAAATTGTGATATTCCATTACTTCTTTCAGACGGCGGGTAAAGCGTTGCTCGTCCTTCAGGTCACCCAGGCGCAGACCGCGGCGGGCGACTTTGTCTTCATAAGCGGGGCCGATACCACGTCCGGTGGTACCAATTTTCTCGTTGCCGCGCTTGGCTTCGCGAGCCTGGTCCAGGGCCACGTGGTAGGGCAGGATCAGCGGGCAGGCGGGGGAGATTTTCAGGCGCTCGCGCACCGGCACACCCCGGCCTTCCAGCTCTGCCATTTCCTTGAGCAGGGCTTCCGGCGATAACACCACGCCATTGCCGATCAGGCATTGCACATGCTCACGCAGAATTCCGGAGGGAATCAGGTGCAGAACGGTTTTCTCGCCGTCAATCACCAGGGTGTGGCCGGCGTTGTGCCCGCCCTGAAAGCGCACCACGGCGCTGGCCTGGTCAGTTAGCAGATCGACGATTTTACCCTTGCCCTCATCACCCCACTGGGTGCCCAGGACTACTACGTTATTGCTCATTGCTATATGACTCTGTTGATTAATTCGGTGACAGGGGGTGTACCAGCCATTCCCCGTCGATCTCTAGCAGTTGTCGGTCGCAGCGCGGATCCGGTTCACTGTTCAGGCAGTTGATGACAATTTCGCCGGCGCCGCGCAAGGCGTCAACCGCCGCTTCCAGCGCGGGGTCATCCGCACCTGGCATGCTGATGGCGCCTACTACGGTGGCCGCTGTCGCGGGCAGCAGGTCCAGCAGTGCTTTCAAGTCAGTGGCAAAGCCGGTGGCGGCGCGGGCGCGGCCATAGACTGCGCCCACATCGTCATAACGCCCGCCATTAGCCAGGGCCTGGCCGTGGCCGGGCACATAGGCGGCGAACACAATACCGGTGTGATAGTGATAGCCACGTAATTCAGCCAGATCAAAATAGATATCCAGGTCCGGGCGCTGGCGACGAATGTCCACGGCCACTTCCTGCAGGGCATCCACGGCAGCAAGTGCGGCCGGCGCGGCATCGGCGAACAGTTCGCGGGCGTCGGCCAATACGCTGGCATCGCCGTGCAGATCCACCAGGCCAATAATCAGGGCGGCGGCATCAGCGGCAACGCCCTCCAGCGCCAGCGCCAGATCGGGCCGCGATTTACGCTGCAGCGCGTCGAATACGGTTTGTTCCTGCTCCGGGTTGAGGCCGGCGGTAGCCAGTACCGCCTCGTAAACACCCACATGGCCCAGGTCCAGGGTAATGTCGTCCAGGCCCGCCTGCTCCAGCGTGGCCAGCATCAGACGCACGATTTCCACATCGGCCGCCAGGCTGTTGTCACCGTAGAGCTCTGCGCCCAACTGTATGGGTGAGCGCGAGGCCATGAGTGTTTTCGGGCGGGTGTGCAGCGTAGAACCGGCATAGCACAGACGGCTCACGCCAGGCATGGCCAGGCTGTGCGCATCAATACGTGCCACCTGCGGGGTGATATCCGCACGCACGCCCATGCTGCGGCCAGAAATCTGGTCGGTGAGTTTGAAGGTAAGCAGATCGAGGTCCTGCCCCAGGCCCACCAGCAGGGAATCGGTGAACTCAACCAGGGGAGGTATCACCAGCTGGTAGCCCCAGCTGCGATACAGGTCCAGCAGACGGCGACGCAGGCGCTCTACGGTCTCGGCCCGGGCAGGAAGGACTTCCTCCACCCCGTCGGGGAGTTGCCAGCGATCTACCGATGTCATATTGGTCCCTAGTGCACCAAGTAAAGTAATAACAGCCCGACCAGCATGCTGCCGAGGCCAATGTTGCGAATCACGCGATCATTCATCTGGTCGGCCATGGCCAACATATTGCGCCAGCGGTGCGGGCTGATGAAAGGCAGCACGCCTTCAATAATAAAAACCAGTGCGACGGCAACCGGAAGTACCTGCCAAAAATCCACCTGTTCTCCCGCATTATTATGTTGTGGCGCACAAAAAACCGCGAGCCCAACGCTTGCAAACAAACGCCGAGTCCCACGGTTGGCAAATACTAGCACAGACGCTGGAGATAGTACCTGTGATTTTTAGTCATTGTGGTGCGCAGCGCGCACCACAATCGACGGCTTACTTCCCGCCTGCAGAATCCTTCAGATAGCGGAAAAACTCGCTATCGGGACGGATCAACATAACGTCGCCGCTACCCTGAAATGCATCCTGGTAGGCGCGCAAGCTACGCGTAAAGGAATAGAACTCCGGGTCCTGGTTGAACGCCTCGGCGTAGATACGGGTTGCCTCGGCATCACCGGCACCGCGGATCAATTCCGCGTCGCGGTAGGCGTTAGCTTTGAGCACCGTCACTTCACGATCGGCGGCGGCACGAATACCCTCAGCCAGTTCCTGGCCCTGGGAGCGATGCTCGCGTGCTTCCTTCTCACGCTCGGCGTTCATACGCTGGTATACCGACTCCGACACATCCGGCGGCAAGTCGATTTGCTTCACCCGCACATCCACCAATTCCACGCCCAACTCAGACAGGGCCACGGCATTCAGCTTTTCTGCCAGATCGAGCATCAACTGGTCGCGCTCACCTGACACCACTTCCTGAATGGTACGCACGGCAACCTGGTTACGCAGGCCGTCGTTGATACGCTGGGCCAGCAGGCCGGCAGCGCGCGCTTCCTCACCGTTGGTCGCGGTGTAGAACTTTTTGGTATCGGATACGCGGAACTTGGCGTAAGAATCCACAATCAGGGCTTTCTTCTCCTGGGTAAAGAAGCGCTCAGGCTGCGAGTCTACGGTCAGAATACGGCCGTCGAATTTACGTACGTTATTCACAAAAGGAATCTTCCCATGCAAACCCGGTTTGATGTCCGGATTTACCACTTCACCAAACTGCAGCAACACGCCGCGCTCGGTTTCCTTGATCACATAGAGTGAGTTACTGCCGATGAACAGTGCCAGCACTGCCAGCAGAATAAAGGTCACATTACGTCCAGACATGATTAACGCCCTCCCCTGAGGTTGCCAGTAGAAGCGGCGTCACGACGCAGCTGCTCGGTTACGGCGTTGGTCAGCTCACGAATCGTGGAGCTGTCTACGTTTATGTCGCGCACCGCGGCCGCCGCGCCTTGCGTGGCCAGCTTATCCAGGGGCAAATACATAATATTGTTACCCCCTTCAACATCCACCATCACCTTGTTGGTATTGCTATAAACCGCCTGTACCGCGTCCAGATAGAGACGCTCACGGGTCACAACTGGTGCTTTCTCATACTCCGCCAGCAAGCGGTTAAAGCGTTCCGCCTGACCCTCAGCGTTGGCGATCACCTCTTCCTGGTAGGCGCTGGCTTCCTCAAGCTGGCGCTGGGCTCCACCGCGAGCCTCGGGCACGATGCCGTTGGCGTAGGCCTGGGCTTCGTTCTTCACCCGCTCCTCATCTTCACGCGCCTTGATCACGTCATCAAACGCGGCCTGCACCTGCCCGGGGGGCTTGGATTCATCCACAGTGACCTTGCTCACTTGAATACCGGTCTCGTACATGTCCAGGTATTCCTGCAGACGTATGTTCACGTCGACACCTATTTTGGCACGGCCTTCCGTCAGCACCAGATCCATACTGGTGCCACCCACTACATGGCGCAGGGCACTCTGAGCGGCGTGTTGCAGTGAGCGCTCGGGATCGCGCACTTTAAGCACAAAGGCCTTGGGGTCTATAATTACGTACTGCACCGACAGCTTCACTTCGACGATGTTTTCGTCCTGGGTGAGCATGATTTCGCGCAGGCTGGCCGCGCGCACCTTGGTGGTGTTCACGCGTATCACGTCGTCGATCAACGGCGGGTTCCATTGCAGGCCCGGCTGTACCGTTTCGAGATACTGGCCAAAGCGCAGCACCACGGCGCGCTCCTGCTGGTCTATCTGGTAAAAACCCATCAGTGCCCACACCACCAGCGCAACCACGGCGACAACGCCCAGCAGCGCACCGGAAAAGACCGAACCGCCGCCGGAACCACCGGAGGAAGAACCACCGCCGCCACCAAACAGACCACCCAGTTTTTCCTGTAATTTTTTCAGTGCCTCATCCAGATCGGGGGGACCTTGTTCGCCGCCACCCCAGGGATCCTTGGGCCCTTTGTTGTTGCCACCACCGGGCTCGTTCCAGGACATAATTTACTCCTAATTTAAAGTCGCAAGAGTCTACCAAATTTTTGCGGTTTAGTGCGCATACCAATTAAAACAGAGGCTCCGGGCCTTTTTTCATCAGCCGGTTCCAGTCCGCCCGGGGCAACCGCACGCTCAAGTGTGCCACGCCGTCGTCACCATAATCTTCATTCTCTACTGCACCCAGGCGATACAGGGCCGCCCGCAGGCCGCCCTGATCCGGTTCCAGATGCAGTTCTTCGCTTACCATATCTTCACCTACCAGCTCGGAGATCGCCTGCAACAGCAGTTCGCTACCCGCGCCGGTGGCGGCACTCAGCCACACGCGCTCCGGTAAACCGTGCTCATTGCGGTCTATACGCGGCGCTTGCTCCAGCAGATCGACTTTATTGAACACCTGTAACTGCGGAATGTCTTCGGCACCGATCTCTGCCAGCACATCCTGCACCTGGAACATATTGTCCTCGCGCTCACCAGTGGCCGCATCTATCACGTGCAGCAACAGGTCTGCACTCAGGGTTTCTTCCAGGGTAGCCTTAAAGGCCTCAACCAGCTTGTGCGGCAAGTGGGCGATAAAACCCACCGTGTCGGCCAACACAATAGGGCCCACATTTTCCAGCTCCAGACGGCGCAGGGTGGGGTCCAGGGTGGCAAACAACTGATCTGCAACATATACACCGGCACCGGTAACACGGTTAAACAGCGTGGACTTGCCGGCATTGGTATAGCCCACCAGCGACACCGTGGGTATTTCGGCGCGGCGCCGCGAGCGACGGCCCTGGTCGCGCTGCTTGTGGACTTTCACCAGGCGCGCCTGAATGGTTTTAATGCGCGCACGCAGCAAGCGGCGATCGGTTTCCAACTGGGTTTCACCCGGGCCACGCAGGCCTATACCGCCTTTTTGCCGCTCCAGGTGGGTCCAGCCACGCACCAGCCGGGTACTCATATGCTGCAACTGCGCCAGTTCGACCTGTAAATTTCCCTCGTGGGTACGGGCGCGCTGGGCGAATATATCCAGAATCAGCCCGGTGCGATCCAGCACCCGGCATTCCAGTTCGGCTTCCAGGTTGCGTTCCTGACTGGGGCTCAGCGCGTGGTTGAACATCACGATTTCTGCCTCGTGCAGGTTCACCTGGTCGCGGATTTCCTCGAGTTTGCCGCTGCCGACAAAGGTGCGCGGGTGCGGCGTCACGCGCGAACCCATCACAAAGGCAGCCGGATCTCCTCCGGCAGACAGGACGAGTTCTTCAAATTCGCGGGGGTCTTCCCGCTCGGATTCACTGGCAAGATTGAGGTGCACGAGCACAGCGCGTTCACCCGAATCGGGTCTGTCAAAAAACAATGCTACCTCGGCAGTATTGGGAGAAAACAACCGCGGCCGCCCTCAGGGCAACCGCAGGGGAATTTCTAGCTACTGGCTTCGTCTTCTTCCGCAGGGTTCTGCAACGGCATGCGCACCACTCGGGAGGGAACAACAGTGGATATGGCATGCTTGTAAACCATTTGGCTGACGGTATTCTTCAGCAGTACTACAAACTGATCGAAAGACTCGATCTGCCCTTGCAACTTGATACCGTTAACAAGGTAAATGGAAACTGGAACACGTTCCTTACGCAAAATGTTCAAATAAGGGTCTTGTAGCGTGTGCCCTTTCGACATAAATCTCTCCTAGCAGGCTCAAATTGAGCCAAAAAATTGAATAAAAACAGCCTCTTATCACCATGCCGGCAGTCGGTGCCCCAATGGCCGACAGCGTGGATAACGGGCCTTCGCAGATCTTGCAATTACAGTATAGTGCAACTCCACCATACTACAGTGGGGGTGGCGCCAGATATTTCAAGGCCAGGGCCAGAGGTTTGTCCCCGGCTAGACCCACAAACTCTTCTGACAGGCCTTTTGGCGACAAGTTCCCGGAAGAATCGCTATATATCCACTCAAGATCGGGCCATTTACGTAACCAGGTCAACTGCCGCTTGGCCAGTTGCCGGGTCGCGACTATGCCTTTCTCCACGGCCTCATCCAGACTGCACTCCCCCGCCAGGTGTTGCCACAACTGGCGATAACCCACCGCGCGAACCGCCGGCAGGCCAGGATGCAGATCCTCGCGTTGGTACAATTGCTGCACCTCGCCCAGGAAACCCGCAGCCATCATTTGTTCGAAACGCGCGGCGATACGCTGGTGCAACACCGTGCGCTCGGTGGGGCAAATGGCCATTTGCACAATGCGGTAGCCGGCAAAAGCACCCGGCTGACTGCTCTGGCGAGCAAACAGCTCGGTCATGGTCACGCCGCTGGCGCGGTACACCTCCAGCGCACGACCCAGACGCTGGGAGTGATGGGGATGAATACGTTCTGCCGAGTCGGGGTCGACTGCCGCCAACTGGGCGTGGACATAAGGCCAACCGTGGGCCGCCGCGTCACGCTCTATACGCGCACGAATGGCCGGATCGGCCGCGGGCATATCAGCCAGCCCCTCCAACAGCGCCCGAAAATACAGCATGGTGCCGCCCACCAGCAGCGGTGTTTTGCCACGCGCACTGATGTCTGCGATCAAAGCCGTAGCGTCAGCCACAAATTCCGCCGCCGAGTAGGCCTGGTTCGGGTCGCGAATATCCACCAGATGGTGAGGGTAGTCGGGTTTGGCGCTGCCGATATCCAGACCGCGATAGACCAGTGCCGAGTCGACGCTGATCAATTCACAATTGAGCTGCTCAACCAGCTGTATCGCCAGGTCTGTTTTGCCCGAGGCCGTCGGCCCCATCAGGCAGATCAGAAGAGGCGCTGGGCTCATCGTCCGCGCAGGAACAGCTTGTCGAGTTCGTCCAGGCTCATTTGCGTCCAGGTGGGACGCCCGTGGTTGCATTGGCCGGAGCGCTCGGTCTCCTCCATATCGCGCAGCAGGGCGTTCATCTCGGGGATGGTGAGGCGCCGGTTGGCGCGCACCGAGCCGTGACAGGCCATGGTGGAGAGAATTTCGTCCAGGTGGGATTCGATACGCTCGGAACTGCCGAACTCAATCAGGTCAGCCAGCACGTCGCGCAGCAGTAACTCCACGTCGGAGTCGCGCAGATTGACCGGTATCTGGCGGATTACCAGGGCTTCTTCACCGCCCACATCCACCGCCAGACCCAGGCGCTGGAACAGTTCGGTGTGCTCTGCCGCCACCTGCACCTCGCGTTGGCTCACCGCCACCGATTGCGGTACCAGCAGCGGCTGGCTGCGAATGCCCTCAGCGTCCCTGGCGGTTTTCAGGCGCTCGTAGGTAATGCGCTCGTGGGCGGCATGCATATCCACTACCACCAGGCCGTGAGCATTTTCAGCCAGAATATAAATACCCTTGAGTTGCGCCAGGGCGTAACCCAGGGGCGGTATATCTTCCTCGGTGCTCTGCTCAGGTAGCGCGGGATGCACCTGGCCGTAGGCGGCGATTTGTGCGGCACTCTGCGACCCGCTCGGCGTCCCGGCGCCGGGATAATAGGGTGCGGCCGTAGCGGGGAATCGCGCGGTGTCTGCCACCGCTCCCGCTTGCGGGGCGCCCCAGGTCAAGCCACCCTGCTCGCTGATTTCACCGGTTTCGGTATTGATCACCTGGCCATCGCCAGTGGCCAGCACATGCTCTGGCAACTGGTCTGCCGGGCGCACATCCGCCAGCGCCCGATGCAAACTGGAAAAAATAAAGTTATGCACCTCGCGCCCGTCGCGAAAGCGCACCTCGTGTTTGGTGGGATGCACATTCACATCCACCTGGGCCGGGTCCAGTTCCAGGTACAGCACAAAGGCCGGATGGCGCCCGTGATAGAGCACATCGCGGTAGGCCTGCTTCACCGCGTGGGCTACCAGCTTGTCGCGTATCACCCGCCCGTTAACGAAGAAGTACTGCAAATCCGCCTGACTGCGAGAAAACGTCGGCAGGCCCACCCAACCCCACAATTTCAGTGCCGGGCGATCGCTCTCAATGTAAATCGCCTGTTCCATGAAAGCCGGGCCACACACCGTGGCCACCCGGCGCTGGCGCTCGGCGACGCTGTCACCGGGCTTCAGGTTGTGCAGCACCTTGCCGTTGTGGCGCAGGCTGAAAGCCACGTCAAATCGCGACAGGGCCAGGCGCTTCACCACCTCTTCCAGGTGATTGAATTCGGTTTTCTCAGTACGCATAAACTTGCGCCGGGCCGGCGTATTAAAAAACAGATCGCGCACTTCTACTGTGGTGCCCTGGGGATGCGACGCAGGCTTGACCTGCACCGCCATATCGCGACCTTCACACACGGCGCTGCTGCCCTCGCTGCCACTGTCGCTGGCGTTACTGGTGAGGGTCAAGCGCGATACCGAGCCGATACTGGCCAGGGCCTCACCGCGAAAGCCCAGGCTGCCCACCTGCTCCAGGTCTTCCAGCGAGGCGATCTTGCTGGTCGCGTGGCGCGCCAGAGCCAGCGGTAGATCGTCCGGGGGCATACCGGCACCGTTGTCACGAATGCGAATCAATTTGCTACCACCGGCTTCCACGTCGACATCTACCCGGGTGGCACCGGCGTCAAGGCTGTTTTCCAGCACCTCCTTGACTACCGAAGCGGGACGTTCAACCACTTCGCCGGCAGCAATCTGGTTGGCCAGCCTGGAGCTGAGGATATGGATTTTTGACATACGGGGGTCGACTACTCGGGCGTTTTAATTTGCTTTATCCCCACGCGGGCGGGGCACCAATCACTGATGATACCACTGGATTGCGCAACGGCGGACCATGACATGCGTGCGCAACAACAATGCAGCGGTGATGAAGGGTCAAGGGGCATCAGGTGGTCGGGATAAGCAACTTCTGCCCTATTCTGATACTGGAGCCGTTACCGCTGATGCTGTTGTAACTCTTGAGGTCGGCCAGGGGGACCCTGAAGCGCTGGGCGATACCCGATAGAGTATCTCCCCGGGCAATGGTGTACTGCCGACCGCCCTGCTGTTTTTGCCAGGCAATAAGGGTCCCCGAGGGCGGGTGCGCCAGGAACCAGTCCTTGATGCCGGCGTGAATCGCCCGGGCCATTTTCTTCTGGTAGCTGCTACTGACGAGCTTACGCGACTCCTCCGGGTTGGAGATAAAACCGGTCTCCACCAGGATCGAGGGGATATCCGGCGACTTCAGCACCGCAAAACCGGCCTGCTCCACCTGTTTTTTATGCAGCTTGGCCACCCCGTCTACCTTGCCCAGCACCACGCTGCCCAGCTTGAGGCTGGTATCCAGGGTAGAGGTCATCGACAGGTCGGCCAGCACGCCGGCCAACACATCGTCCTTGTCCGACAGGCTCACACCACCCACCAGGTCGGCCGCGTTCTCGCGCTGCGCCAGGTAACCGGCAGCCGTACTGGTCGCCCCACGGGTACTCAGCGCATACACCGAGGCACCGTGCGCTTCCTTGCGCTTGAAGGCGTCGGCGTGAATAGATACGAACAGATCCGCCTGGCGTTTACGCGCCAGGTCGCGGCGACCCTTGAGGCTCACATAGTAGTCGCCAGTGCGAATCAGGGTGGGCTGGAAACCCTTATCCGCCTTGAGCAGGGCATTCAATTCCTTGGCGATGGCCAGCACCACCACTTTCTCACGCCGCCGCTTGGGGCCAATAGCGCCCGGGTCTTCACCACCATGGCCAGCATCAATGGCTATGATAATGTCGCGTTTGGCCGACTGTTTGACGCTTTTCTTGACCGAGGTGGGCGCCGCTGCGGTGCTGCCCGCGCCGCTCTGCTTATCGTAGAGGTCCAGCACCAGCCGGTCGCCGGCCTGCTCGTTAGCTGTCAGGGCAAAGCTGCGCGGGTCTACCTGGGCAGACAGGTCCAGCACTATGCGCAGATCATCGCCCTCGCGCACGCCGGAGCGAACCCGTGATATCGGGGTTTTTTCCAGCTGCAACTGGCCCAGGTCAGATTTCAAACTGGCGTTCTCGATATCCACGACAATGCGCCGGGGATTATCCAACACGATAAGTTTGTGTTCGGTGGGGCCGGTCAGGTCGAATACGATGCGTGTGTTATCCGGTGCGCGCCACAGGCGCACATCATGCACCTCCACGGCCCACCCGGAGGCAGATGCCAGCAAAGCCAGGATCGCCCCGATCCACGTCTTGCCCATGTCACTCCCGCCTGTTATTGGTCTATTGGTTTAAGTGCGCGCTCACATGCCCGCGATGACGGCCTTCCCCAATGCCGAATTCGCGCGCAGCTCAAGGCGCCGCCCCAAACCTTCTGCCTCTATGGTAATCACTAAATCCGCCGGGGGCAAAACCCCTGTGCCGCGTTCTGGCCATTCCACCAGGCAAATCGACTCAGAAGTGAAATAATCACGAATACCCATGAATTCCAGCTCTTCTGCGTCGGCCACCCGGTACAGATCAAAGTGGTAGATGTCCCGGCCCGCCAGCTCATAGGGTTCCACCAGGGTATAGGTGGGACTTTTCACCGCCCCAGTGTGGCCCAGCGATTGGATAAAGCCACGACTGAGTGTGGTTTTACCCATACCCAGCTCGCCCTGCATAAAAATCACCAGGCCAGGGGGGCAGACTTGCGCCAGCGCCGCACCACACTCAACCATGGCGTCTTCGTCCGCGGCGTGCAGCGTCAGTTGCTCTGCACTCATCCCAGCAAGGCCCGCATTTCAGGAATCAGGTCACTGGCGGCCAGGCCACGCTGGCCCTCGGCTGCGGCAATATCCGCGGCGGCACCGTGCAGGCACACGCCCAGGGCGGTCGCCCGCAATGGCGGCAGGTGCTGTGCCAGCAGGGAACCTAAAACACCACTGAGCACATCCCCCATACCGCCACTGGCCATGCCGGGGTTACCGTAATCGCTGAGCAGCAGCTCATCAGCCCCCGCGATCAAGGTGCCGTAACCCTTGAGCACCACCACACCGCCATAGCGCTGCTGCAACGCCTCGGCGGCGGCAAAGCGATCCGCCTGCACCTCCTGCGTGGCACACTGCAACAGCCGCGCAGCCTCACCGGGATGGGGAGTGAGCACCCAGTTGTCGCGCGGGTAATCACTCCCGAGCTTGCCAGCGGCCAGTAAATTCAGACCGTCCGCATCCAGCACCATGGGTTTGCCACTGGCAGCCGCCATCTGCAGCAGGTATTCCGACCAGGGCGATTGCCCCAGACCCGGTCCCACCACCAGCACATCTGCCGCCTCCAGCAGCGGTTCAAGTTCCGGCCCGGAGCTCACCCCCAGTGGCATCACCTCCGGGGTGCGCGCCACCAGCGCCGCCACATGTTCCGGCCGGGTCGCCACGCGCACCAGCCCCGCGCCACAACGCAGCGCCGCCTCGGCAGCCATAGCCGCGGCCCCCGCCATACCTTCGTCCCCACCAATCACCAGCACGGTGCCATACAAACCCTTGTGGGCGTTGGCAGGTCTGGACGGTAACGCCTCCAGCAAAGGCTCCAATTCCAGGCGGCTGCAGCGACTGGACACACTGCTATACACCTCGGGCGGCACTGCCAGGTCAGTGAATTGCACGGCACCGGTATAATCCGCTGCCTCGCCGGTAAACAGGCCACGCTTGAGGCCGATAAAGGTCACCGTCAAATCGGCGCGCACCGCAGTGCCCAGCACCCGGCCGCTGTCAGAACACAGCCCGGAGGGAATATCCACGGCCAACACCGCGGTACCGGTGGCGTTAATCGCCGCAATCGCATCGCAGTACGCCCCGCGCACATCGCCACCCAGGCCGGTGCCCAGCATGGCGTCGACAATCACCCCGATGGCCATCAACGGGGTATCTTCGTAGGCGCCTATATTCACGCCATTGGCCAGCGCCTGCTCCCTGGCCTGCAGGGCATCGCCGCTGATTTTACTGGCATCACCCAGTTGCAATACGGTGGTGGGTATACCGCGCTTATGTGCCAGATCGGCGATCAGAAACCCGTCGCCACCGTTATTGCCAGTACCGCACAGCACCTGGATGTGCTCCGGCTCGGGCCAGGTTTCAATCAGCTTATTGAATGCGGCCGCCGCGGCCCGCGACATCAAGATAATACCGGGCACGCCGTGCTCGTGGATCGCACAGTGGTCCAGGGCACGGGTTTGTTCTGCGGTGTAAAGTTTTTCGGTTCCGAGCATTTTCTTTCCTATTGTCTAGCTAGCCTTTTTTGGACTGTCTGAGTCTGCAGGGGCAGGAGTTACTTATCCTGGACACGCTACAAGCACATCCATGTGGGCTCGGCGGCGGCCGTCCATGGCCGCCGACGGTCCAGGATAAGTAACTCCTGCCCCTGCAGCCTATCGCGCTTCGCTTCAAATTTCTCGAGCGTAATTTTGAGCTACACAGTTTTTGATTTCCCCTTGATCCGACGCATAACGAGGGGTGGCGGAGGTGGGGATGGCATTGCGGGACCGTGCGAGGCCATGGACGGCCGAGCCCGAGCTGCCATGGATGGCGCTTTTGCGTGTCCCGCAATGCCATCCCCACCTCCGTCGCCCCGACAAACGAAGGCCAGAACCAAAGAAGCCAAAACAAAATCCAGAAATCTGTCAAAATTATAACCGCATCCCCATGACAGGCCTAAACATTGCCCCACACAATTGACCCAGCGCAGTCCGCAACACTTCTGCAAGCCATCCAGGGGTGGGCGCGTGAGCTGGGATTTCAGCAGGTGGGAGTCGCCAATGTGGACCTGGGAGAACACGAGGGGTATCTGCAGAAGTGGCTGGACGCCGGTTATCACGGGTCCATGGACTATATGGCCAAGCACGGCAGCAAGCGCTCGCACCCGGAAGAGCTGGTGCCCGGCACCTGTCGGGTACTATCACTGCGCATGGATTATAGGGCCGCCGATACACAACCGCTGGAAGTTCTGGCGTCACCGGACAAGGCCTACGTGTCGCGCTATGCGCTGGGCCGCGATTACCACAAGCTGATCCGCAAACGCCTGGCCGTCCTGGCCAAACGCATTGAGGCGGAAGCCGGAGGTGGGCACTACCGGGCTTTTGTCGACAGCGCGCCGGTGCTGGAACGGGCGGTGGCGGAACGCGCAGGGCTGGGCTGGATTGCCAAGAACACCATGTTGATCAACGCCGAGGCCGGCTCCTGGTTTTTCCTCGGCGAGATCTACACCGACTTGCCGCTGCCCTGCGATCCGCCACAGGAGAGCAAACACTGCGGCACCTGCACCGCCTGCCTGGATATCTGCCCCACCAATGCCTTTGTCGGGGAATTCAAGCTGGACGCACGGCGCTGCATTTCCTACCTGACTATTGAACACAAGGGCAGCATTGATCCCGAACTGCGGCCATTAATGGGCAATCGCGTGTTCGGCTGTGACGACTGTCAACTGGTGTGTCCGTGGAACAAGTTCTCCCAGGCAACGGCAGAGGAAGACTTCAAGCCGCGCCACGAACTGGCGGACGGGGAGCTGCTTGCACTGTTTTTGTGGGATGAACAGACCTTTCTGGCGAAAACCGAGGGCTCGGCTATTCGTCGTATCGGCCACGAGCGCTGGCTGCGCAACCTGGCGGTCGCACTGGGCAACGCACCCAGCTCGGAGGCCGCAGTAGCGGCGCTGCGCAGCCGGCAGGAACATCCTTCGGAGCTGGTGCGCGAGCATGTGGCCTGGGCGCTGCAGCAGCAGCAAAATTCCTGAGCTGCAGCGTTTTAGTGAGCCAGGCGACTAATTTAGTAAACCTTGCGGTTATGCCTCGTCCAGACTGGACACAATGTAACGATAACTGGCCAGCCGCGACGGGCTGATCGCCCCTGACTCGACAGCACCGAGGATGGCGCAGCCCGGCTCGTGCTGGTGCTGGCAATCGCGGAATTTGCAGGTGCCCAGGACGTCGCGGAATTCGCGGAAGCCCTGCTCTATCTGATCGCGGCTCATGTGCCACAGACCGAATTCGCGAATGCCGGGGGAATCAATGAGACTGCCACCACAGTCCAGGTGAAACAGCTGCGCCGTGGTAGTGGTATGGGTGCCCCTCTGGGTGCTCTCGGACAGCGCTCCCACCCGCAACGCGGCATCCGGCAGCAGTACATTCACCAGCGACGACTTGCCCACTCCGGACTGCCCCACGAATACACTGGTGCGTTCGCGCAGGGCCTCGTGCAATTCCTGCAGGCCGCCTTCCAGGCAACTGGTACGCAAAATGCGGTAACCCAGCGAAGGATAGATGGCCAGCAATTCCTCCATCTGCTGGAGCATCTGCGGGTCATCGCTCAGCAGGTCCATTTTGTTCAGCACGATGACCGGCTCTATACCCACGGTTTCGGCGGCCACCAGGTAGCGATTCACCAGGTTGGCATGCGGCGTGGGGAAAGGGGCAATCACCACCATGATCTGGTCAATATTCGCGGCGATCGGTTTCAGCTTGCCGTAGGGGTCTGGTCGCGATAGCACGGTCTCCCGATCCAGCTGCGCCACCACGACCCCGGTGGGCTCACCTTCACACCACACCACACGATCGCCGGTCACCAGGCCTTCCAGGTTGGCGCGCATATGACAGCGCTGACTGTTACCGGGAGATGACTCCACCGCCACCTGGGTACCGTAGTGGGCCGTGACCAGACCCTCGCGCTCCGGTCCCAGTTCCCCCCCGGCCAGCGCCTGCTCGGCTTCAGCGTTACGTTTGGCGGCGCGCTTGGCGCGCTCTTCCTGGATCTTCTCCACGCGCCAGGCTTGCTGGCGACTTAGTTTGCGTTTCGACATGCCAGCATTATTGGGGCAGCGCATTCCGCTGTCGAGGCAATTTGTTACACTAGGGAGCACAGCAGCCTTCAGGGAACGACATTCAATGCAAGACGCCAACAACCTGATCTGGGTAGATCTGGAGATGACCGGGCTGGAGCCGGACGATGACGTGGTGATAGAAATCGCCACCATTATCACCGACAGCGAACTCAATACGCTGGCCGAGGGGCCGGTCATCGCCATACACCAGCGCGACGACATCCTGCACGGCATGGACGAATGGAACACCACGCACCATAACCGCTCAGGACTGGTGAGCCGGGTACGCGCCAGTGATTACGATGAGGCTAAAGCCACGCGGGAAACGCTGGCCTTCCTTGAACAGTGGGTGCCAGCCAATGCCTCACCCATGTGTGGCAACAGCATCTGCCAGGACCGCCGTTTTATGGCGCGACACATGCCGGAACTGGAAGTCTTTTTTCACTACCGTAATCTGGATGTCAGCACGCTGAAAATACTGATGCAGCGCTGGCGCCCGGAGCTGGAACCCGGCTTCATCAAAAGCGCCACCCACCTGGCCCTGGACGATATTCGCGAGTCCATCGACGAGATGCGCTATTACCGGGAGCACTTCCTCAGAGCGGAGTAATAGCGCCACCACTGGTGTAAGAGTGACCAGGACTGCAAGCGGCGCAGGTGGCTATTCTGCGCTGAAACGACCCAGGCTCTCGCCGAGGCGGGTGGGGGATGCGGCTGTATACACCGCGTCCCAGGCCATAGTGTCTTTGGGGAATAGCAGAATGACTGTTGAGCCCAGTTTGAAGCGACCCATTTCCTGCCCTTTGGCCAGCTCAACCGCAGCCGGGAGATCAGCAAAGTCAGTCACCAGCGGAAGTTTGGGCGGCGGAGCCACCTGACCAGACCACACGGTTTCAATCCCGGCCACCACCATGGCACCGACCAGTATCATGGCCATGGGCCCGGCTGCAGTGTCGAAATGACACACCAGGCGCTCGTTGCGGGCAAACAGGCGATCCACATTTTCTGCGGTCACAGCGTTTACTGAAAACAGCTTGCCCGGAATGTAACTGGTGGCAGTCAGGCGCCCCGCCAGGGGCATATGCACCCGGTGATAATCCCTTGGCGACAGGTAAATCGTGGCGAATTGACCACCGGCAAACAGCGCCGCGCGCGCAGCATCGCCGCCCAGTAATTCCTCCGTGCTGAAATATTTGCCCTTGGCCTGGAAGCACAAACCTTCGCGAATTTCACCCAGCTGACTGATCGCGCCGTCCGCCGGACACACGATGTCCGCCTGTGCAATGGGCCGGGCACCCTCTACCAGGGGGCGGGTGAAAAACTCGTTAAAATTGCCGTAGCGCTCGTAATCCGGCTCCACCGCCTCAGACATATCGACATTGAAATGGCGCACGAACAACCCTATCACCCAGTTTTTTAACCACACAGGCTGACGCAGTTCCGCCAGCCAACCGGTGCAACGCGACAACAAGTGCTGAGGTACGATATGCTGGAAAAATATAAAAACAGTATCCATAGTTGATAGTGTATCGCCTCTGGGCGTGATTGTGGGCATATGTGTAGCGTGAAGATTTGGCTAATTATAATAATGTTACTGGCACCGGCCTTGACCCTGGCCGACGCCCCCATACAGGAGGGGGAGCCAGATGAGGTCGAGGGCTGGGAAGCCGCAGCGCCCCACGCAACCAGTGCAAGCCCGATCGAGCCCGAAATCACCTGGGTAGACTCCAGTCACGCCTACGCCACCGACCAGGCCCAGGCACTCACCGAATGGATGGATAACTTCTTCGGCGACCCCAACTACGACCTGGAAAAAGCCGAGTCTCTGCTGCGCCTGGAATGGGCCACCGAATGGGACGAGGAAGATGACGACTACAACAACAAGGTGAGGCTGCGCGGCAAGTTACAGCTGCCCAGGGTGTCAAAACGCCTCAACCTGGTGTTCAGTGGCGAAGACGGCGACGATCTCACAGAAGATGAGAGACAAAATGAGGATCGCGTAGGCCTGCTGTACAACGTGCGCGAGGACAAGCGCTCCCGGGTGGATCTAACCATGGGTATCGCCACCAGCGAATTGCGCCCCGGCATTCGCTACCGCAACCAGGGACCGATCAGCGAGCGCAATCGCTACCGCTTTACCCAACGCCTGCAGTATGAAAGTGACGAGGGCTTCTACACCACCGGTCAACTCAACCTGGACCGCGCCCTGAGCGAAGACAAGCTACTGCGCTGGAGTAATCGGGTAATCTATGGCGAAGAAAGCGATGGCGCCGAATGGCGCAGCAAACTCTCCATGCGCCACCGCCTGAAAAACCCGCGCAAGAAACGCAACCTGGTGGTCAGCTACTACGGCGCGGTTAACGGCGTCACCGACCCCTCATTCACCAAGAACTACCGCCTCGGCGTGCTGTTTCGTCGCCAGATTTACCGCCAGTTCCTGTTCATGGAATTTGAGCCTTCCTACAACTTCCGCAAGAAGCGCCAGGAGGACAGCCGCAATAGCCTGTGGAATGTTGTGGTGCGCTTCGAAATCGCCCTGGAACGTGACTTACGCCGAATGAAGAAAAGCCGTGAGGCAGATGATTAGGCAATAAAAACCGGGTATTTCGCTGTACCTGAGTGGGCCAGTCCAATCCAAGCACAGCGGACACGCCGTGAACCCATCCATGGGGGCTCGGCTGCGCCCGTCCGGGGCGCAGACGGTCCGATGTGCTTGGATTGCACTGTCCACGAGAGTCGCAGATTACGCGGGTTGTTAGAAAAATAGGGTGATGGGGCTGGTGCCCTGCGGACCAACACGTCCCCCGACGTATTTTTCCGAGCCAGTTACTCTCTAACCCGAGCGCTACCAGCCCCATCAAAAACTACAAATTTTCCTCAGCAAATGCCGCCAGCCTGGAGCGCACAATGCCATTCACATGCATAATTCCCGCGTGTGGGTAGGCTTTGCTCTTCTCCACCAGGTAGGTCAACCCCGAGGTCAGCGGCGAGATGTACTTGTTGTCGATCTGCGCCAGGTTACCCAGTACCACGATCTTGGAGTCTGCCCCGACCCGGCTGATCACCGATTTCAACTGGAACTGGGTTAAACCCTGGGCCTCATCAATAATGATGTAGGCGTTATTGAAGGAACGACCGCGCATGAAGTTAAGCGACTTGAACTGAATATTGGCGCGCTCCTTCACATAGTCGATGCTGCCATGGCAGGACTCGTCGGTGCCGTGCAGAATTTCCAGGTTGTCATCGAAGGCCGCCAGCCAGGGCGCCATTTTCTCCTCCTCTGTGCCCGGTAGAAAGCCAATTTCCTCGGCGATGGGCGGCGTAGAGCGTGCCACTATCAACTTGCTGTACTTGCCCTGTTCCAGAATCGCGTGCAAGCCATAAGACAGGGCCAACAAGGTCTTGTCCGAGCCCGCCGGGCCGGTCATCACCGTCATATCCACACCGTCGTCGTCCAGCAACGACATCGCCATAGCCTGCTCCAGGTTGCGCGGTGCCAGCCCCCAGAAACGTTTGTGCATCAGGTTGTCGCGGCTATCGCAGCGCAGGTAGACAAACTCACTGTCCAGGCGTTTAACGAAGGCCATGAACTCGTGGTCGTCGTACACGTACATATTGGGATAGGCCTGGGGCAAGGATTTACGTGGGATGCGATGCAGGGTGCAATCGCCCTCGCGCAGAGTATCTACCTCGCTAATATTGGACCAGAAATCTCCCTCTATATGCTCGTAGCCTTTGGCCAACAGGTCGATATCGTCCAGCACGCGGTCGCGGCGGTAGTCTTCCACCTGCAGTAGACCCGAGCCCTTGGCCTTGATACGCATATTGATATCTTTGGTCACCAGGCCCACAAACTCATCCGGATGCTCAGCCTGCAGACGCAGCGCCACATTAATAATGCGGTTGTCGTTGGCCTGGGCCTGGGTGTCGTCCAGGTAAGGCACGTCAGAGTCGTCGGATAGCATCTGGTCAGGATAGATCGCCAGGGTGCCGCACATAACGCCATCGAGGCCAGAGCCAGGCACGGTAACGCCCTCCTGTATTTCCTGGGGTGAGGCGCTGTCCACTACCTTGTCGATCATCTGGATAGCGATGCGCGCCTCGCGGCTGACGCTTTTATCATGGCGGTCCTTGATGTGGTCCAGCTCTTCCAGGACGGTCATGGGTATGACCACGCGATGCTGCTTGAAGGCCGTGATGGCCATGGGGTCGTGCAACAGGACGTTAGTGTCCAGGACATAGGTTTTTTTTATGACGGGTTTCAGGGTGGTTTTTTCTACGCGCAGCGCGGAGGCTGAATCCATAGAGGAATCCTCATTGATGAGTCATAGGGTAATGGTCGGTTTGTGTTGCAGTTTTCAGCCGACGGCCAGGGTCGGGGTTGCAGTGGGAAGTAAGGGTAAGTGGAATTTTTAAGCTTTATTTTGCGGGGTGATGGAGGCCGGAGCTCGAAAGGCTCAGAGGCAGCGCTAAGGCGCTTACTGTACGACGCGCTAAGACAGGCGACTATGCATCTGCCCGGCGTCCGGAAATTCTTCAATGGCATTTCCCGGTGGGATCAAGAGACCCGCGTTGCAACGATTATTAAACTGCGGTGCCACCGCTGTCAATGGCACAACTGCAAAAGCAGTAAGCTTTTACCGCAAACAACAACTCTCCCTGACACAGGAGGCATTTTCCGTTAGCATAGAGGGCTTGTTTGTACGAAATATAAGTAGTTCCTTGCATGCTCAATCAGGATTCCCTCTCCCAGCTCAAAGGCCTCAAATCAAAGATGGAGGCAGAGAAAGAGCATGCCGACGCGGTGATTAAAGGCACGCAGGCACGCTATGGCTTTGCTGTGCTGGAGGATGGGCGCGAAATTTTCATCCCGCCGGATGAAATGCTCAAGGCCTTCCCGGACGATAAGGTAAGGGTGTGTATTCGCCCGACCAAAGACAACAAGACCATCGCCGATATCGAAAAACTGTTGGATAGCCCGCTGGGTGATTTCACCGGGCGCTGTGTGCGCAAAGGTAAGGCCGTGTTCGTCGAACCGGATTTACCGCAACTCAAGCGCTGGCTGTTTATACCGCCCCACGCCCGCAATGGCGTGCAAGAGGGCGACTATGTGCGCTGCGCCATCCTGCGTCACCCGATTCGCGACGGCAAACCCCAGGCCAAGGTGTTGTCGGTAGTGGGTGACGAGCACACCCCCGGGATCGAGAATATTTACAGCATGGCCAAGTACCACCTCTCCACCGCGTGGAGCAGTGCCAGCAAGAAGGAGCTGGAGCAACAATTGGCGCAGTGCAAGCCACTGGAGACCGAGCGCCGCCGCGATCTCACCGATCTTGAATTCGTTACCGTAGACGCGGCCAAGACCCAGGACATAGACGACGCGCTGTATGCCGAGATCAGCAGCGACGGCTGGACCCTGTTTGTGGCTATTGCCGACCCCACCGCCTATATTGCTCCCGATTCCGAGTTACACCGCGATGTTGCGGCGCGCGGCACTTCCGTGTATTTCCACGGTGATGTACTACCCATGCTCCCGGAAGAATTATCCCAGGACACCTGCGCCCTGTCGGAAGGCAGCGACCGCCCTGCACTGGTGTGCAAAATCGCCATTAGTGACACTGGCGAGGTAGGTGAGTTCGAGTTTATTGAAGCCACTGTGCGCTCACGCGCCAAGCTGTCCTATTACGCGGTAGACCGCTATCTCAACGGCCAGTATGACGAGCTGATGAGCCACGCCACGCCGCTGGAAGCCCTGTATCAGGTATACCGCGCCCTGCGTGCCAACCGTGAAGAAAACGGCCTGGTCATGGAGAATCGCCAGGAATTCCGCTGGATCATGGGTGACAACAAACAGATCGACCGCATTGAACCCTACGAGAAACTGCTGTCACAGAAGCTGGTGGAAGAGTGCATGATCGCCGCCAACCGCTGTGGCGCACGCTTCCTCACCGAGCATCAGGCCAGCGGTCCATTTGTCGGGCACCGCGGCTTTCGCCCCGAGCGCCTGGGCGAAACACGCAAGTTCCTGGAAATGCACCTGCCGGCACTCGCCGCAGAGGATGCGTCGACGATAGAAGGCTATCGCGCCATCATGCGCGGCCTGGTGGACCCGGCAAACCCTCTGCCCTTGCGCCCCATGGTCAATCGTCTGCTCACCCGCGCCGAATTGGTCCGCGAACCGACACCGCACATGGGCATGGCCCTGGAAAGTTATACCAACTGCACCTCACCCCTGCGCAAGTATGTGGATTTCCTGGTACACCAACAGATCAAGTCTGCACTGCACGGGGACTCCGCCACCCTGGTCAGCTCCGAGACCCTCAAACAGCTGTCAGAACGCCTGAGTATCTCGCGTAGCGCCACCCGGGAAGCAGAGCGCTGGCTGGCCAGTAAGTACCTGGCTCGCCTGAACGAACCCGCAGGTGTAACCTTCAAAGGGCGCGTTATTCACGTCAACAGCAGCGGTTTCAACGTACGCCTGGATGATAATGGATTGGAAGGCTTCGTGGATTTGCGCAAGGACCCGGAGAAATTCAGCTACGACAAGTGGACCGCCACCCTCACCAGCACCACCCGCCGCTTCCAGGTAGAACATCCTGTAGAAGTCAGCTACAAAGGGGTAGACGGGGAAAATCCGTACCAGAGCCTGTTTACCCTGGTAGACGGGTGCGGCCTGAAGCCGCCAAAGACGGACACCCGGAAAGAGTCAGAAAAAGAGAAAAGTTAGCGCGGGACTAGTGCGCCCGGCGGTTCATCGCCAGGTAGTTGGCGCCGTCAATCATCGCCTGACCGGCACCGGGAAGAGCTTGCGCGCCCTCTATCAGCTGCTGCTGTACCCGCGTCACCAGTTGAATCATCTCGCGTACACCCATGGCACGCAGGTATCCACCCATATCCTGGTGACTGTC
>JAIBDN010000040.1 GCA_024686215.1 Gammaproteobacteria bacterium
GGATTTCACGGCGCCCCGCCGACTCTGCGCACAGTAATACCGGTGCATCATGCTGCTGCAGGAATTCCACCAACTGATGGGTGGGGGAGAGCGCTCGTTGCTCGCTGGCTAGCATGGGCGGTTCAAGTACGGCTGTTTTGCAGTGCACCGGGGCATCGGGGTTGCTGCGCAGTTCCAGAACGGCGAATTTACCCAGTGTCTGGTACAACTCCTCTACCGGTGTAAAGCAGCGCTTCGGCTCCAGCAGGGGCCGCCGCGGATCGATACCGTATTCTTCAAAGCGGGTGAGAACATCCTGCCAGAAGTGCTGTGCTGCGCCATGATGATCGCCAGTGGTGACGATGGCTGTTTCACCCGGGAGGTAGTCGAACAAAGTGGCACAGGAATCGAAAAATAGGGGTAGATAGTATTCACAGCCCCCCGGGCTGCGCCCGGCGCTGACCTCGGTATACGTGGGGCATTGATCCGGGTCGACATCGAAACTGTCGTACCAATTCATCTGGAAGCGATTTACTGCCCCGGCGTTTAACGGGTATTCCCGCGCTGGCAGCAGGTTAATGGCGTCTACCCGCGATACCGTGCGTTGGCTTTCCGGCTCAAAGGTGCGCATGCTATCGACTTCATTGTCCAACAGGTCGATGCGGTAGGGCAGTTCACTGCCCATTGGGAAAATATCGAACAGGGAGCCGCGCAAGGCGAATTCCCCGTGCTCAAAGACTGTTTCTACATTGCTGTAGCCGTTGCGCTCGAGATTGCGGCGAAAGGTATTCATGTCCACGGCCTGGCCGGCTTCCAGCACCAGGCTGGAGCCTGCAATGTATTGCGTAGGTGCCAGCCTGTGCATCAATGTGGGAATCGGTACGATGAGAATGCCCGAACGGGTGGCCGGAAGGCGATACAGGGTATTCAGTCGTTCCGACACAATGTCCTGGTGCGGAGAGAAATTGTCATAGGGCAGGGTTTCCCAGTCCGGGAAAACCAGAATCTCAGTCGGCTGCTGCAAGTAGAAGGGCAATTCCCTCTCCAGCGTCAGTGCAGAACTGGTATCTGCGGTGATCACCAGTAGCAGGCGCTGCTCATTGGCTAACTCGGCAATACAGCGCGATTCGGCGCTGCCACTGAAGGGGCCAAGCGCGGTGCGGCTGCCCGGGCTGGCGGGCCAGGGAGTATTTTCGACCAGTGTGGTGAACATAGATAGCGCTGTGCAGTATCCGCGGTTAAAAAGCTGCGCCATTGTAGCGTTAAGGACCAACTTTTCTCCAGTTGAGATGTCCCAGGCAGACTGTGAATTTGTCAGATAGCAACTTGCGCCCCGGCGGGCCTGCAAGGATAATGTGCGCCCAAACCCGCAGGGCAGCACACAGAAGGTACCGCACAGTGAATGACCGCAAGCGAAAACGTCCCGACGACTATTTCAAGGACTGGAAAGAGCGCGAGGCCCTGGCCGAAGGCATGATTCCCCTGGTAGGCCAGTTATCACGTGAAAAAAGCGTGAAATGTTATGTCTACGGCAAGCCGCTGGTAAATCGCTCGGTTTTTGAAATTATGAAAGACCATCGCTATGTGCGCCAGGTCGAAGGTAACGAGCTGTCTGAATTTGAAACCTTTCCCGTGTTAAATGCACTGTCGCAACTGGACCTGGGGCCTGCGCATATCGATGTGGGTCGTCTGGCGCTGAAGTACTACGACAAAGGTGCGGGTGAGGGGCTGAGCATTGATGAATATGTGCTGCAGGAACTGGCTGAGCTGGTCGGTTCGCAGGCCAAGCCTCTGGAGCAGCCCCAGGATGTAGTGCTTTACGGTTTCGGTCGTATTGGCCGCCTGATGGCGCGTATTCTGATCGACAAAACCGATGGTGGCGACTGCCTGCGTTTGCGCGCCATTGTAGTGCGTAAGGGCAAGGCCCCCAATGACCTGGTCAAGCGTGCCAGCTTGTTGCGTCGCGATTCTGTGCATGGCGCGTTTGACGGCACCATACGGGTGGACGAAGAACGTCAGTCTTTTGTGGCCAATGGTAACGAGATCAAGGTCATCTATGCCGATGCACCGGATACCATCGATTACAACCACTACGGTATTGATAACGCCATTATCATCGACAATACCGGGGTATGGCGTGATGAGGCCGGGTTGTCGCTGCACCTCAAGAGTAAAGGCGCCAGTAAAGTTATCCTGACGGCGCCGGGTAAGGGTGACCTGAAAAATGTGGTGGCAGGTATCAACAACGATATCATCACTGCGCAGGACACTATAATTTCGGCCGCCTCCTGTACCACCAATGCCATAGCGCCGCCGTTGAAAGCAATGGACGACGAGTTCGGCATCGTTGCCGGCCATGTTGAAACCGTGCACGCCTTTACCAACGACCAGAACCTGATCGACAATTATCACAAGGCTTCCCGCCGTGGTCGCGCAGCGCCCCTGAATATGGTCATCACTGAAACCGGAGCCGCCACGGCTGTGGGCAAGGTGTTGCCCCAGTTGCAGGGCAAGCTGACAGGCAATGCTATCCGTGTGCCTACCCCGAACGTCTCCATGGCTATTCTCAACCTGACCCTGGAGCGGGAAACCACCCGGGAAGAGGTGAATGAATTCATGCGCAACCAGGCGGTGCACTCGCCACTGCGCAAGCAGATTGACTACTCGGCTTCCCCGGAAGTGGTGTCCAGCGATTTTGTTGGTTCGCGCCATGCTTGTATCTTCGACGCCCAGGCCACCGTGACTAACGGCAAACAGGCGGTGTTGTACCTGTGGTATGACAACGAATTCGGATATAGCTGCCAGGTTCATCGCATACTGGAGCAAATGGCGGGCATCAACTACGCCGAATTCCCCAAGCAAGACTGATTTTCCTCGCGGCCACGGGGAGTCTCTGGCGGATTCTGCGTGGCGGCTTCGACCAAGGTCGATTGACAGTCGTAAAACCTGTTCAAAATCAAACAACTGATCGTCTCATAGTGGCCTTTTGGGGAGTCAATCCGCTATAATGCGCGCGGTCGGGAGTCCGTTGGCAGGTTTCGTACTGTGCCACGGCCGAATTTTGCAACTCGCTAGGTTGCGCCAGGCCCGGGAGATGCAGAGGCTGCGTTTTGAGTCTCCAGTCCACTCACTCTTTTTTGATTCGGTAGGCAGATCGTATGGTCAAGATCAAGCGGGGCATGAACATCCCAATACAGGGAGCTCCCCAGCAAGCTATTGAAGATGCACCTGCAGCGCGCGCCGTTGCGCTGGTCGGCTTTGATTACGTCGGCATGAAACCCACCATGGAAGTGCGCGAAGGTGACCGGGTAAAACTGGGTCAGGCGCTGTTCAGCGATAAAAAGACCGAAGGAGTGCTGTATACCTCCCCGGCCAGCGGAGTGGTATCGGCTATTAATCGCGGCGCCAAAAGGGTTTTGCAGTCCGTGGTGATCGATGTAGACGGTGACGAGGCGGAAAGCTTCGCCGCATGCAGCGCGGCTGATATAGGCACCCTGGACACGGCAGCAGTGCGTGAACAACTGCAGCAAAGTGGTCAGTGGACAGCGTTGCGCACCCGGCCCTACAGCAAGGTACCCGCACCACAAAGCGAGGCTTCGGCGATTTTTGTTACCGCCATGGATACTCATCCGCTGGCGCCCGACCCCACGTTGGTTATCGGTGAGCAGGCAGAGGCCTTTGCCGCGGGTCAGGATGTACTGGCCAGGCTAACCAACGGTAAAGTTTATGTTTGCGTCGCCGCCGACGCCCAGGTGCCACAGGGTAAGGCAGACAATATCGAAATAGCGCAGTTTTCCGGGCCGCATCCGGCTGGTCTGGCTGGTACCCATATCCATTTTCTCGACAGCGCTGGACCTGAAAAGGTGGTCTGGACCATCGGTTACCAGGATGTCATTGCCACAGGGCGCCTGTTCCTCGATGGACGTGTCTACACCGAACGCGTGATTGCCCTGGCGGGACCGCAGGTACAGAACCCGCGCTTATTGCGCACCCGCGTTGGCGCGGACTTGCAGGCCCTGTGCGCCGGCGAGCTCAAAGAGGGCGATAGCCGAGTGATATCAGGTTCGGTACTGGGTGGTCGCACGGTACTGGGTGCCACGGCTTACCTGGGGCGCTATCACAACCAGGTTTCTGTGTTGCTGGAAGGGCGCCATCGCGAGTTTATGGGTTGGTTGTCGCCGGGGTTCAAGAAACATTCCAATCTGGGTATCTATCTGACCAGTTTTTTGGGTAGCAAGCCGCTGGCCATGACCACCAATACCAATGGTAGTGAGCGTGCCATGGTGCCGGTAGGCAGTTACGAAACTATCATGCCATTGGATATCCTCCCTACCCATCTTCTGCGAGCCTTGATTGTGGGTGATACAGAAATGGCCCAGGCACTGGGTTGTCTGGAGCTGGAAGAGGAAGACCTGGCGCTTTGCAGCTATGTTTGTCCAGGTAAATACGAGTACGGTCCCATTCTGCGGGACAACCTGACGCGCATTGAGAAGGAGGGTTAAGACGTGGGACTGAGAAAAATCCTGGATAACACGGAACACCACTTTCAAGAAGGTGGAAGGTTTCAGAAGTACTATGCACTGTTCGAGGTGTTTGACACCTTCCTGTATTCACCGGCGTCTATCACCAAATCAACCGCCCACGTGCGCGATGGAGTAGACCTCAAGCGGATCATGATTACCGTGTGGCTGGCGGCATTTCCTGCCATGTTCTACGGTATGTACAACCTGGGCTTTCAGGCTACCGACGCGATGGCTGCCGGACAGGGTGTGGACAGTTGGAGAGGCTGGCTGATCGAACTCCTGGGCGGCTACGATGCCAACAGTATCTGGGACTGCTTCTGGTATGGGGCGGTGTTCTTTCTGCCCATCTATATTGTCACTTTCCTGGCGGGTATCACCTGGGAAATTATTTTTGCCATCAAACGCGGGCACGAGGTAAATGAGGGCTTCTTTGTGACCTCCATCCTGTTCGCGCTTACCTGTCCCCCGGATATCCCCTTGTGGCAGGTTGCCCTGGGTATTAGCTTTGGTGTGGTGATTGGTAAGGAAGTCTTTGGTGGTACGGGCAAGAACTTCCTCAACCCGGCGTTGACCGGTCGCGCCTTCCTGTACTTTGCTTATCCGGCGCAGATGTCCGGCGATGCGGTATGGACAGCCGTCGATGGCTACACTGGAGCAACCGCTCTTGCGGTAGTGGCGTCAGATGGCATGGCCGCGGTGCAGGAACAATGGAGCTGGATGGAGGCTTTCCTGGGGTCAGTTCCGGGCTCTGTCGGCGAAACATCCACGCTGGCTATCTTTATCGGTGGAGTGCTGCTGTTACTGACCCGTGTCGCATCCTGGCGCATTATAGCGGGGGTCATGCTGGGCATGGTCGCGCTGTCCAGCCTGTTTAATATGGTCGGCTCGGACAGTAACCCGGCGTTCGGCATGCCCTGGTACTGGCATCTGGTTACCGGCGGTTTTGCCTTTGGCATGATCTTTATGGCCACAGATCCGGTATCGGCCGCTATGACCAATACCGGTAAGTGGGCCTTTGGCATACTGATAGGTCTGATGACTGTACTGATAAGGGTGATCAACCCAGCCTTCCCCGAAGGCATCATGCTGGCAATTTTGTTTGCCAACCTGTTCGCCCCGCTGATGGATCACTTTGTGGTTCAGGCCAATGTCAAACGGAGGCTTGCTCGTGTCTAGTAATGACAGCATCAAGAAAACCCTGATCGTAGCTTTTTCGCTATGTATCGTTTGCTCTGTAGTGGTATCAACCGCGGCGGTCATGCTGAAACCGGCCCAGGAAGTCAACAAGACCCTGGATCGTAAACGCAACATCCTTGCTGCGGCCGGTATGTTGGAAGCCGACAGGAGCGTAGATGAGCAGTTTTCCCAGATAACTACACGAGTTGTAGATCTGCGTACCGGCGAGTTTACGGCAGAGGTTGACGCGGAAAAGTATGACCAGCGCAAGGCGGCCAAAGATCCTGCCGGCTCTGAAGCGCTCACCGGTGAGCAGGACGTGGCGAAGATATCCCGGCGCGAAAATTTCGCATTGGTCTATCTCGTTGAAGACCCCCAGGGCGATATCGATAAGATTATATTGCCTATCCGCGGCTATGGTCTGTGGTCCACACTGTACGGTTTCATTGCCCTGGAGGCCGACGGCAATACAGTCGCTGGCTTGGGCTTCTATGAGCACGGTGAAACACCCGGGCTGGGCGGGGAAGTGGACAACCCCCGCTGGAAGTCTGTGTGGCCAGGTAAGGAAGTTTACAAGGACGACGAGGTGGCTATTGCGCTGATTAAAGGCGCGGTGGATACGTCCAGTGCAAATGCGCCCTGGCAGATAGATGGTCTGGCAGGTGCGACACTGACTGCTCGTGGCGTTACCAACCTGGTGCAGTTCTGGCTGGGTGAAGACGGCTTCGAGCCCTTTCTTACTAATCTGAAATCCGGGGGGGCCTGAGAATGGAATCCGTCAAAGAGACCCTGACAGGGCCGATATTCAAGAACAATCCGATAGCGCTGCAGATTCTTGGCGTTTGTTCCGCGCTGGCGGTGACATCGTCGTTGCAGGTGACCCTGGTGATGTGCGTGGCGCTTACCTTTGTAACTGCTTTTTCCAATATGGCAGTGTCTTCTATCCGCAAACATATCCCGGGCAGTATTCGCATTATTGTGCAGATGGTGATTATTGCTTCATTGGTGATCGTGGTAGACCAGTTTCTCAAGGCCTATGCATATAGCACCAGCAAGCAGTTGTCGGTGTTTGTCGGCCTGATCATTACTAACTGTATTGTCATGGGACGCGCGGAAGCCTTCGCCATGAAAAACCCCCCGGTAGCCAGTTTTATCGATGGGGTTGGCAATGGGCTGGGCTACAGCGTGGTGCTGATTGTAGTCGCGGTGATACGCGAGTTATTTGGTGCTGGCAAATTAATGGGTATCGAAATTCTACCGCTGGTCACCGAGGGTGGCTGGTACAACCCCAATGGTTTGTTGTTGCTACCCCCCAGTGCCTTCTTCCTTATTGGTCTGTTTATTTGGGCACTGCGCAGCTTCCAGAAGGAACAAGTGGAGGAGCCTGATTTCAAAATGGCCAAGCACACTGCGGTTCGGGAGGGCGTGTAAATGGAATACTATCTAAGCCTGTTTATCCGCTCCATATTTATCGACAATATGGCACTGGCGTTTTTCCTGGGCATGTGTACTTTTCTTGCCATCTCGAAAAAGGTCGAGGCTGCTCTGGGTCTGGGTATAGCGGTCATCGTGGTGCTGACCATCACCGTTCCGGTGAACAACCTGATCTATAACTACCTGTTGGCTGACGGTGCGCTGGCCTGGGCCGGATTGCCGGATATGGACCTGAGCTTTCTTGGTCTGTTGTCCTATATTGGGGTTATCGCGGCACTCGTACAGATTCTGGAAATGTTCCTGGATAAGTTCGTGCCCGCACTGTACAACGCCCTGGGCGTGTTCCTGCCGTTGATTACCGTCAACTGCGCGATTTTGGGAGCGTCCCTGTTCATGGTAGAGCGCGATTATAACTTCGTCGAGAGTGTGGTATTCGGTGCGGGTTCCGGCGTGGGTTGGGCGCTGGCCATCGTTGCTCTGGCAGGTATTCGCGAGCGCCTGAAGTACTCCGACGTGCCCGATGGCCTTGAGGGCCTGGGTATTACCTTTATCATCGTTGGCTTGATGTCATTGGGCTTCATGTCCTTTGGCGGCATCGACATCTAGGCGAGACTGAACAGATATGGATATGACAATTGTTTATGGCGTAGGTATGTTCACCGTGATCGTTCTGGTGTTGGTGGCCATCATCCTTGCAGCACGCTCTGCACTGGTCAGTACCGGTGACGTCACTATTGAAATTAACGGCGAAAGAACAATCACCGTTCCTGCCGGTGGCAAATTATTGCAGACACTGTCCGAGGCCGATCTTTTCCTGCCTTCAGCCTGTGGCGGCGGCGGTACTTGCGCCCAGTGCAAATGTATCGTTATGGATGGTGGCGGCTCCATGTTGCCTACCGAAGAGTCGCATTTTACCCGCAGGGATGCCGACGAGGGTTGGCGCCTGAGTTGCCAGACCGCGGTCAAGCAGGATATGAAAATTGAAGTGCCGGAAGAGGTATTTGGCGTTAAACAATGGGAGTGCACGGTAGAGTCCAATCCCAATGTTGCTACCTTTATCAAGGAACTGACTTTGCGCTTACCGGAAGGCGAAAATGTAGATTTCCGTGCCGGTGGCTATGTGCAGTTGGAGTGTCCCCCACACCATGTGAAATTCAGCGATTTTGACATTGATGAAGAGTATCGCGGCGACTGGGAACATTTTGGCTTCTTCAAGCTGGAATCCGTCGTCCAGGAAGACGTGATCCGCGCTTACTCCATGGCCAACTACCCGGAAGAAAAGGGTGTTGTGAAGTTCAATATTCGTATTGCCACGCCACCACCCGGTAGCGAGGGTATTCCCTGCGGACAGATGTCATCCTGGGCGTTCAACCTGAAGGCCGGAGACAAGGTGAAGGTGTACGGTCCCTTTGGTGAGTTTTTTGCCAAGGATACCGACGCAGAAATGGTATTTATCGGCGGTGGTGCCGGTATGGCGCCCATGCGCTCGCATATTTTTGATCAGCTGCGCCGCCTCCATAGCAAGCGTAAGATTTCTTTCTGGTACGGTGCGCGCTCCTTGCGGGAAATGTTCTACGTGGAAGATTATGACCAACTGGCGGCCGAGAACGAAAATTTCGACTGGCATGTTGCCTTGTCTGACCCGCAGCCAGAGGATAACTGGGAGGGCCTGACCGGCTTCATCCATAATGTCCTGTTTGAGGAGTACCTAAAAGAGCATCCAGCCCCTGAGGATCTTGAGTACTATATGTGTGGCCCGCCGATGATGAATGCTGCGGTGATCCAGATGCTCACGGAACTGGGCGTGGAACCGGAGAATATCCTGCTCGATGACTTCGGCGGGTAAACGACAAAGCCACTCAACAGAGTGGCTTTTTTGTATAGTTCTGGCGCTGCTACTAGCGGCTTGCGAGCGCCAGGCAGGGCCCGTGCAGCTTGCCGGCGCCAGCATGGGTACAACTTGGCATGTCACCTATGTTGCACCGGCCAGTGGCGTAGATAGCGTCCTGGTCCAGGCGGCCATCGAGGAGCGACTGGAGCAGGTAGTGCAGAGCATGTCGACCTACCGCTCCGACTCGGAAATCAGCCGGTTTAACGCGGCGCCGCTAAATGCCTGGTTTGCGGTGACCCCGGAGTTTTATAAGGTGTTGTCCAGCGCACTGGCCATTGGCCGACAGAGCGGGGCAGCCTACGACGTAACAGTCGGATCGCTGGTCGACCTTTGGGGCTTTGGAGCAAATATGTCCCAGCAGACACCGCCTGGCGCAGAGGTCATTGAGGCGTTGCTGCTGCAAGTAGGGCAGCAACAATTGCGCGTTAATGTCGAGACCCTCAGCGTGATGAAGCTGGCGGACGTGGCATTGGACTTCTCCTCGATTGCCAAAGGCTTTGGCGTTGACCAGGTAGCGGATTGGTTGGATTCCCAGGGCATCGTGCGCTACCTGGTGGAGGTGGGTGGAGAGATGCGCATGTCGGGTCTCAGCCACCGCGGCGATGCCTGGCATGTGGCGATAGAGCAACCTGATATTGCGCAGCGCAGTGTTGCTGCTGCGCTGACTGTGACCGATCAAGCGGTAGCGACGTCGGGTGATTATCGCAATTATTTCGAAATGGATGGCCAGCGTTACTCGCATAGCATCGACCCGCGCAGTGGCTGGCCGGTGGCGCATGACCTGGTCTCAGTGACGGTGATTCACCCCAGTGCAATGATGGCAGATGCATGGGCGACAGCACTGTTAGTGCTGGGGGCAGAGGAAGCGATGGTGGTGGCACAGGAACAGGGATTGGCTGTATATTTAATTCGGCGCAAGGGAACTGAATACGAGCACAGCCATACGCCGGAATTTGCACCTTTTCTTGTTGTCGAACAATAGCAGGGCGCTTTCGCCCAGAGGTTTTCAAGCATGACATTATTTCTGGTAAGCATACTGGTCGTCGGCCTGGTCATGGCGGGTATGGCGATTGGCGTGATAATGGGGCGCCAGCCGATCAAAGGTTCTTGCGGTGGCATGGGCGCACTCGGTATTGATACCACCTGCGATCTCTGCGGTGGTGATCCACAGCGCTGCGACGAGGAAACCCGCGATGGCGAGGTGGGTAAAACCAGTCCTGGACTTTACTACTCCGCAGACAAATAACCAGGAAACACTCCCGCTTGAATAGCCGTGGTCTTGCTATAATTAATTACGCGCCCTTTATTGGTCTGCGTTACAGCTTTAGCCGCAAGCGTAATCGTTTTACATCCGTTATCGCGCTGGTATCGATGCTCGGTATGGTACTTGGCGTCACCAGTCTCATTGTGGTGCTTTCTGTGATGAACGGTTTTTCCGGCGAGTTGCGTGGACGTATTCTTTCCCTGGTTGCGCATGGCTATGTAGAAGGTGGTGCTACAGGGATTAGCCAGTGGCAGTCGCTGAGTACGCAAATAGAGACACACCCTGAAGTGCTTGCGGTTTCGCCCTATATCACCGACAAGGTCATTCTCGGCAAGGGTCGCGTGTTGCGTGGCGCCGTGCTGACTGCGATCGATCCGGCCAAGGAAAAGAATGTCTCAGACATACCGGATGCCATGTTATCCGGTTCCTTGCAGAGTCTGGATGAGGGCAGTTTTAACGTGGTGTTGGGCGTTACCCTGGCGCGTATGCTGGGTGTAGACGTGGGCGACCGTGTCGATATTACGCTGCCGCGCTTGACGGTTACGCCACTGGGGATTTTCCCGCGAACCAAGCGACTAACGGTATCCGGTATTTTCGAAATAGGCGCCCAGCCCGATGTTCACCAGGCCTATGTGTCGCTCAGTGCCGGGCAGAAGCTGTTGGGCAACAAGGGATCTGTGGATGGTTTGCAGGTAAAAACCACGGATTTGTTTGGCGCACCCCAAACCATGGCGGAACTGGCCCGCGAGTTACCGCAGGCCTATGTCACCAGGGACTGGAGCCAGACCCAGGGTTCCCTGTTTAACGCCGTGCGCCTGGAAAAAATTATGGTGAGCCTGTTGCTGTTGAGCGTGGTTGCAGTGGCTGCGTTTAATATTGTGTCTACCCTGGTTATGTCTGTTGCGGAGAAGCGTCGGGATATTGCCGTGCTGCGTACCATGGGTGCGCGTTCGGGCGGAATTATGGCCATTTTTGTAGCGCATGGCCTGGGTCTGGCTACAGTGGGTATCGGCGCTGGCTGTATTGCCGGCGTGCTCCTGGCCACACACATTTCTGATATTACGATTTTTATAGAGAGCGTGCTCGGAGTGAAGTTGTTTGATCCCTCGGTTTACTTTATCAGTGAATTACCCTCGGACCTGCAGTGGGGTGATGTTATGGCAGTGGTTGTTGCATCCTTGAGCCTGAGCCTGCTGGCCACTTTGTATCCCGCCTGGCGGGCGGCATCGATTGCGCCGGCGGAGGTGCTGCGCTATGAGTGAGCAGGTGTTGCTGTGCGAGAATCTCGGACGGGTGTATGCAGACGGGGAGCGCAGTATAGCGGTGCTCGCTGACATCAACTTCAGTCTCCCAGCCGGTGATAAAGTCGCAGTGATCGGTGCTTCTGGCTGCGGCAAATCGACATTATTGAACCTGTTGGGCGGACTGGACAACCCCAGCGACGGCCGGGTGCTGATGAATGGCCAGGACCTGGCACTGTTGGGTGAAGCTGCACTGTGCCGATTGCGCAACCAGCAGTTGGGCTTTGTTTACCAGTTTCATCATCTATTGCCTGAATTTGATGCTCGGGAGAACGTCGCTATGCCGCTGTTGATCGGTGGTATGCCACGTGCACAGGCCTCGCGGCAGGCCCTGGAGATGCTTGACCGCGTTGGTCTGTCGCCGCGCAGCAGCCACAGGCCGTCACAGCTTTCGGGCGGAGAGCGACAGCGCGTGGCGATTGCCCGGGCGCTGGTCGGTAATCCTGCCTGTGTGTTGATGGATGAACCCACCGGTAACCTTGACCCCGAAGCTGCGGAGCAGGTTTTAGACCTGATTGACGAGTTGGGCGAGGAACAGGCCTCTTTTGTCGTGGTAACCCATGACAGGGCGATAGCAGCGCATATGAATCGCACACTTGAACTGCGCGACGGCGGACTGTGGCCGCAGGCATGAATGTTCTGGAGCGCCAGCGAATAGCTCTGCGCTACACCTTTGCGCTGGGGCGGGGAAACCTCTCTACTTTTCTATCCTCTTTGTCCATGCTGGGACTGGTGCTGGCGATCAGCCTGTTGATTATCGTGTTGTCGGTGATGAACGGTTTCGACAAGGAAATGCGCGAGCGCATCTTGTCGCTGGTGCCGCATATTACTGTGTATTCCCATCTACCCATCGCGCAATGGCAGGATCCAGCCGCCGCCATAGCAGCGCATCCAGCAGTACTGGAAGTCTCTCCCTTTACCCATTTTGACGGTCTGTTGATGCGTGGCACCGACATTGAGACGACCCGGGGCATTGGGCTGGATATTGAAGACAGCGCGGTCCTGGCGCGGATGCTTGCCAGTCTCGGTGATGAGGCGATTGCACGATTCCGCGGGCAGCCCGATGCCTTGATTTTGGGTGTAGGCCTGGCTGATAAGTTGAACATTGTGGTGGGTGATCAGTTAAATATCATCGTACCGGCCAGTGGTCTGGATGACTCGCTTAACGCAGCGCGCTTCGAGACGGTGCGCCTCAGCGCTACACTCGACACCGGCACTGAGCTGGACCAGGTGGCAGCCCTGGTACACATGCAGCTGGCATCGCGTGTTGCTGGATTGGATGGCGCTGTGAACGGTTTACGGGTGACAACACGCGATATTTTTTCCGTACAGGGGGTCGCCTGGGAGTTGCTACAGGATCTGCCACCGGGTTACTACACGACCAATTGGATGATGACCCATGGCAATCTGTACGCGGCGATCCAGCTGTCTCGAGACCTGGTATCCATACTGCTGTTTTCCATTATTGCGGTAGCGGCCTTTAACGTGGTGTCGTCGTTGGTACTGGTGGTATTCGACAAACGCGGCAATATCGCTATTTTGCGTACGCTGGGCGCTTCGCCCTCAGATATCGCCTGGATATTTATCCTGCAGGGAGGAATGATCGGCCTGGTGGGTGTGCTGATGGGAGGGATTTTGGGTGCCCTGGGGAGTATGGCGGTGCCCGGCCTGGTGGCTGGCCTGGAGCAACTACTGGACATGCGCTTTCTCAATACCGACGTTTACCCGGTGTCCTTTTTACCGGTGGACTTACTGCTCAAGGATGTGCTGACTGTTGCCGGTGTGGCGTTTGTAATGTGCCTGTTGGCAGCCATTTACCCGGCCAGGCGTGCGGCGGCATTGGCCCCGGCATTGGTTCTCAATCAGGATCGTTGAGTTTTTTCGCGGCCCTGCGCAGTTTACGCTGGTGCCAGTGCCGCGCTACGCGCCAACGCCACAGCATGCTGATCACAAAGTAACCAAGACTGCCAAAGAACAAGCCACAAACCAGGCAGCCCAGTAAAAATGGTTTCCAAATGGCATACAGGCTATGCCCCAGCCAGTACACACTCATTTCGAATTCAATGTCTTTCAGCGGCACCTCTACAAGCATCGCCCCCACCTTGTAAGCCATATAGAAGATGGCCGGCATGGTAATCGGGTTAGTGATCCATACCAGGCCCACTGACAGAGGCAGGTTACACCCGAGCAAGACCGCCATTAGCGCGGCTGCCACCATCTGGCCGGGTATCGGCATGAAAGCCACAAATAGCCCGACAAAGAAGGCCATGGAGGCGGAATAGCGGTTGATATGCCACAGATTGGTGGCATAGACCCAGTCCCCCAGCAGGCGCAGGGATTTTATGCGGCGCATTCTGGCGGGGCTGGGGACGATGGATTTTAGCGCTTTCTTGGGCATTAATTCAGTGGCCAGGTATGACGTGTTCTTCCTTGTGGTCATGTGGTTGACTGGCAGTCGTTATGTCGCACTGCACCCCGTGTGACCACAGATGTGAACGACGGCACTTATTATGCCTAGAAATTGCCGGCTTCACTAGAGAGCCTTTATATGCGCTCATGGATGAGTGGAATAGCAGTGGCTATCATCTGCACGGCGCTCAGCCCGCGCCTGCCTCAGCCCCCGGTTTGTATACTGCTTTGTCTGCTGTCCGGCGTATTCTGGCTGCGCACTGGCGTGGGGTGTAAGGTTATTTCTGGATTACTGCTGGGCTGTGTCATTGCTTCCTTGCACGGCAATGGCCTGCTGCAAAGACGCCTGAGCAGCCACTGTGTTGGCCAGGCTCTGAGCCTGAGTGGGGAAGTGGTATCTCTGCCGAGGCAAAGCTTGATGGCAGACGGCACGCCGAGGCAGCGTTTTGAATTTAGAGTCACGCAGTTGTTACCCGAATCCTGTGCCGGTCCGCAACGGGTATTGCTTTCGTATTACGGTGACAAGACACTCGTGCCTGGCGAGCACTGGCAATTTCTCAGCCGCCTGAAAAGGCCCTGGGGTCTAGCCAATCCAGGCTCCTATAACCTGCAGACGTGGTTTGCCCAGACGGGTATAGATGCGGTGGGCAGTGTGTCTCGCGCCCAGGCGCAGCGAATCGCCGCGCCCGCTCAGTTTAGTTCCGCACATCACCGCCTGCGCCAGCGCATCAGTGCACGCATCGCCGCCTTGCCCTATGATCGCGAAGTGCGGGCAATACTGCAGGCGCTGACGGTAGCAGATAAAAGCGGCATAGACGCGGCTCTATGGGGCCTTTTCCAGCAGTTTGGAATCAATCATTTACTGGTCATATCTGGCCTGCACGTCGGGCTGGTGGCCGGCGGTGGTTATCTGCTAGGGGGATTATTGTTGCGACTGACGGCCAGCTCCGTGCCGTGGTTGCGCACTCTACCAGGCCTGTGTGCCGGATTGCTGGCCAGTGGCTACGTCACACTGGCGGGGTTCTCCCTGTCCACCCAGCGGGCGCTGTTCATGCTTGGTGCTTTCATCATTGCCGACATGGTGGGGCGTCGTTGTTCCCCTGCCGGCAAGATGCTGCTCGCGGCTGTCATTATTCTGGTGCTGAATCCACTGGCGGCGTTGGGCAGCGGTTTCTGGTTGTCTTTTATAGCCGTAGCAGGCCTGGTGTGGTTGGCGCAGTGGCAGCGCGATGGTGGCAGGCTGTTGAACCTTGCTTCCACGCATCTGTACATGATGCTGCTGATGCTGCCATTGGGTGCCTGGTGGTTTGGTGGCGCCAGCCTGGTGGCCGCGCCAGCTAATCTGCTGCTGATTCCGCTGGTGGGTATGCTCATAGTACCTGCGGCGTTGCTGGCTACCTGTTGTTTTTTGCTGGGCAGTTCGTTCGAGCATTTCCTGTGGTGGATTGCCGCCTGGCCAATACAGCGACTAATACCACTGGCGGACGCGCTGGACGACGTTGCTGGTGACGGCCTCTACTGGCAACTGCAGGGTTCCCAGGCAGAGATATTGCTGGCACTGCTGGCAGTAACACTGTGGGTAGTGCGTGCCAATATAGCTCTGCGCATCTTCGCCATAGTGTTTGGCCTGCCGCTACTACTGCCCAATGCGCTGCCTGAAAGCCTACCCCCGGGGCACACCCGGGTCACAGTGTTGGATGTGGGGCAGGGCACTGCGGTACTGGTGGAAGCCGGTAACAGGGCACTACTCTATGATACGGGTGGCGGCGATCCGGCGGGTAGCAACATGGCTACGGCGGTGATTCTGCCATTTCTGCGCAGCAGCGGCATCACGCAGTTGGATACCTTTGTCGTCAGTCATCCCGATCGCGATCATGCAGCGGGGACCGCGGCGATTCTACGCGCCGTTGACGTGCAACGACGACGCTACGGCGGTGTTTTGCCTGGTATGACGGGCGGTGTGCCGTGTGTGGCCGGTGAGGCCTGGACGTGGCCGGGCGGACCGTCTTTCCAGTTTCTCTCGCCTGCACTGGAGCAGGGCCTGGCCAGTAATAATGCATCCTGCGTGCTGTTGATCGACACGGGCTGGCAGCGATTGCTGCTACCGGGGGACGTCGAGGCAGGCAGGGAGCGCGAGTTAGCGCGTTATTGGGGTGCTGACCTGGCCAGTAGCTGGTTACTGGTGGCGCATCATGGCAGTAAAACCTCCTCTACGCGCACATTTCTCAAGTGGGTCGATCCTGAAATAGCCGTTATCAGTCATGGCTATGCCAATCGCTTTGGCCATCCTCATGTGCTGGTGCAGCAACGCTTGCACGCTGCAACAGCCGAAATTCATGCCACTGCCAGTAGTGGTGCGCTGGTTTTTGATTTTACCGCCGGCCAGCCGCCAGCGGTGCGCGCCTATCGCGAGAAACTGGATCCCTACTGGATGTAATTCCTAGCGGTTTATCACCTTCGCACCCTGTGCGTATAATGCGGCTACTACAACAAAAACATGGGGCGTTACTGTGCTAGAACTACTGGCTGCCGGTGGGTGGATAATGGGGCTGATCCTGATCAGCTCTGTGGTCGTATTGGCCATTTGTATCGAGCGTCTGTATACGCTCAACCCAAAAAAGATAGCGCCGCCACATCTGTTGGCCACAGTATGGAAACAGCTAAAGGCTGGTGAAATGGACGCCAATCGCCTGCGCACGCTGAAACAGGCTTCTCCGCTGGGCAGAATTCTGGCTGCGGGACTGGGTAACGCCTACCACGGTCGCGATGTAATGAAGGAAAGTATTCAGGAAGCCGCGGCGCATGTGGTGCATGATCTGGAACGCTACCTGAATACCCTTGGCACCATTGCCGCGATTGCGCCGTTGCTGGGCCTACTGGGCACCGTGGTCGGTATGATCAAGGTGTTTGCGGAGATTATGACCCAGGGCACCGGTAATGCCAGTGTCCTTGCAGGTGGTATATCTGAGGCCCTGATTACCACCGCGGCTGGTCTTACCGTTGCCATACCGGCACTGGTTATGCATCGCTATTTTACTGGCCGTATTGACGGCATCGTGGTCGAGTTGGAGCAGGAGACCATCAAACTGGTAGATGCCCTGCACAGTGAAGAAAATACGGAATCCGCGCTTTGAAATTTCGCCGCCAGCGTCGGGAAGAGGTCGGTATCAACCTGACCCCGCTGATAGATGTGGTCTTTCTGTTACTGATCTTTTTCATGGTGTCTACCACCTTTAACCGCGAAACGCAGCTGAGTATCGATCTGCCGGAAGCGGAGGGTTCGCCTCCTCCCACCACGGACGAGCAGATAGAAATTCTGATTAATGAAGCGGGGCAGTACCGGGTTAACGGTCAGGGCCTGGTGGACAGCCGTATGCGCACACTGCAGGCGGCGATTTACAAAATATCCGCCGGTGATACCACCATGCCGATGGTTATTACCGCCGATGCCCAGGCGGCTCACCAGGATGTGGTGCGGGCGATGGATGCCGCCGGCCAGATGGGCTTTGTTCACTTGAGTATCACCACACGACAGCCCGCCGAGCGAGCGGGATCGCCGGGGCAATGACCAAGCCCCAGGCGATGTACAGCAGTACCCGCCGCCAGGGCAAACTCAATGACTGGCAGATATACCGGCGTTTGCTCGGTTATGTTCTGCCCTATTGGTATCTGTTTCTATTCAGTGTGTTGGGCTTTTTGCTGTATTCCCTGGGCAACGTGTTACTGGCGGATATGATGCAATTCCTGCTGGATTCACTGAATGAATCTTCCAACGTCGCTTCAGGCATTGTGTCGGGACTGGCTTACCGCCTGGTGGATGCCCAGGATATGGGGCGTCTGGAATTCGCGCGTATTGCGGTGCCCATGGCCATTGTTCTGCTAACCATGAGTCGGTCACTGGGTTTTTTCATCGGCACGTATTTCATGAATCACGTAGCGCGACAACTGGTGCATGAACTGCGCTGCGAGCTGTTCGACAAGATCCTGGTAGCGCCCAGTGCTTTCTATGACAGCCACAGCCAGGGCGTATTAATTTCCAAGATTACCTACAACGTGGAGCAGGTGACCGGCGCCGCTACCAAAGCGTTGAAGATTATCGTGCGTGAAAGCCTCACGGTTGCGGCCTTGTTGGGTTACATGCTGTATCTCAACTGGCGCCTGTGCCTGGTTTTTTTTGCGGTAGCGCCGCTGATTGCCATAGTAGTGCGCGTGGTGGGTAAGCACTTTCGGCGTTACAGTCGTCGTATTCAGGCCTCAATGGGAGATGTCACCCAGGTCTCCAATGAAAGCATAAGCGCCTACCGCGAGGTGCGTATATTTTCCGGGCAAGCACAGCAGCGTGAGCGCTTTCGTAACGCCAGCGATTACAATCGGGTGCAGAGCCTTAAGCTCGCTTTTGCCGATGCCGTAAGCACGCCGGTGATACAGACACTGTTGGCATTGGCGCTGGCAACACTGGTCTGGTTCGCCTTGAGCCCCGATATTCTCATCGGTTTCTCTGCCGGTTCTCTGGTGGCCTTCCTCATCGCAGCGGGCCAATTGGGCAAACCCATTCGCCAGTTGAGCGGTGTGCAAAGCGTAGTACAGCGTGGACTGGCCGCGTCTGAGGACATTTTTGCCCAACTGGACCTGGAGGACGAGACAGACCGGGGCAGTCACAGCGTAGCGCGCGTGGCAGGGCAGCTGACTATTCGCGATCTGTGTTTTAGCTATCCCGGCACAGACACGCTGGCGCTGGATCATGTGTCTCTGGATATTCCCAGTGGCAAGACCCTGGCGCTGGTGGGTCGTTCCGGCAGCGGCAAGAGTAGTCTGGTGCAATTGATAGCGCGATTCTACCAGCCCGATTCCGGTGAAATCCTACTGGATGACATTCCGCTCGAGGATTATCGTCTGGCTAATCTGCGCAGCCATATTGCATTGGTTTCACAGCAGGTCACGCTATTTAACGACACCGTTTACAACAATATTGCTTACGGCGCTCTGGCGACAGCCTCTGACGAACGCTTCCTGGATGCGGTGCGGGCTGCCCATGCAGATAATTTTATCGAGCAGTTGCCCCAGGGCATGAATTCGATTTTGGGGGATGACGGCGGTGGACTCAGCGGAGGACAGCGGCAGCGCATAGCCCTGGCCAGGGCTATCCTCAAAGACGCCCCACTGTTAATTATGGATGAAGCCACTTCGGCGCTGGATAACGAGTCGGAATATTTTATCCAGCAGGCAATGCAAAGCATAATGCGCGAGCGCACCACTATTGTGATTGCACACCGCCTGTCGACTGTGGAACGCGCGGACACGATTGTTGTTATGGACAAGGGTCGAATAATTGCGCGCGGCAGCCACGCCGAATTATTACAGCAAGGCGGGCTGTACGCGCAATTGTATCACCAGGAGTTCAGTAGTTAATGACCGCGGCAGGGCGCACGCTTAGCGCAGCCTGGTATGCGGGTGCCTGGTGGTTGTGGCTGCTGCGCCCGCTGGAACTGTTGTTTCGGGTAGTGTCGGCGCTGCGTCGACTGGCTTACCGGCGCGGCTTGTTGAGCGTATATCGTGCGGCGTGTCCGGTGGTTATCGTGGGCAATATCACCGCCGGGGGCAGTGGTAAAACTCCGGTAGTGATCGCGCTGGTTCAGGCCCTGGGCGAACACGGGGTTCGCGTTGGCGTGGTGAGCCGTGGTTATGGCGCCAACCGGGGTCAATTCCCGCACATTGTGCATGACGCCAGCGAGCCCGCTGATTGCGGTGATGAACCGCTGTTAATCTATCAGCGCACTGGCTGCCCCTGTGTGGTTTCGCCATCGCGAGTAGAGGCAGTACAGACCTTGCTGGCGAATTTCGAGGTGGATGTAATACTCAGTGATGACGGATTGCAGCATTACGCGCTGGCCCGTGACCTGGAGATCGCCCTGGTAGATGCTAACGTTGGCCTGGGCAATGGCTTCTGTCTGCCCGCTGGCCCTTTGCGTGAGCCCCCGGGTCGATTACAGAGCGTGGACTTCA
>JAIBDN010000038.1 GCA_024686215.1 Gammaproteobacteria bacterium
CAGCCACGGGACAACCTTTTGAGCGCACCGAACAGCGCGAGCCCTGCACACAATACAGTGCAAGCAAACGCCCCCTGTTTGGAGATTTACACGTACACACCAGCTACTCGTTCGACAGTTATGTGTCCAGCCAGCGCAATGACCCCTGGGCAGCTTACCGTTACGCCAAGGGAGAGCCCGTCATGCTCTCTGATGCGGATGCCAAACAAAGTGTTCAGGCGCAAATCCAACGTCCACTGGATTTTACCGCAGTCACTGATCACGCAGAATTTCTGGGTCCGATTAACCTGTGCACCCAGGACTCATCAAAACTGGCTTACTGGTTCCCCGGTTGTATCGCCTCGCGCAGCGAGATCTATTACCTGCAATTGCTGGCGGCCAACTACTGGGTATCGCTGGGTGTAGTAGATACCGCCAGCGAGAAACAGCAATCCTTTGCCTGCTCCATGGGTGATTGTGATGCCGCGCACAAGGAGAGCTGGCAGCGTATTCAAGCCGCCGCCGAGGCACACTATGACCGCAGCAGTGAGTGCAATTTCACCACTTTTATCGGCTACGAATACACTGACGCGCCAAATTTTTCCAACTTACATCGCAATGTCATTTTCCGTAACGAGCAGGTGACAGAAACCGCAATATCCACCTATGACACGGGCTCCATGAACTTCCCGGACCTGTGGCGCCAACTGCGCGAGCAGTGTATTGAGGGCGAGACTGCCTGTGATGTCATGTCCATTCCGCACAACCCCAACCTCAGCGCCGGACTGATGTTCCCGGACCCGCGTAACGAGCAGGAAGCCCTGGACAGGGCATTTTTCGAACCACTGGTGGAGCTGGTGCAACACAAGGCTGCCAGTGAGTGCCGCTTTGACCGTTTACTGGGCCGCGGCGTCGCCACCGAAGATGAGCTGTGCGACTTTGAACAGGTCCAAGCCGACAACCTCTCCATGCTGGGCACGGTATTTGGAAAAGTGCGCAGTGACAGCGCGAAGCCGGTTAGCATTGACGATTTCGGCCGCCGCAATATGGTACGCAACGTACTCAAGGATGGTCTGGCACTGGAAAACCAGAGCGGCATCAACCCGTTCAAGATCGGCTTTATCGGCAGTACCGATACCCACAGCGCTACCCCGGGTGGCGCTGAGGAAGATAACTACAACGGCCACCTGGGCCGACGCGATGCGGGTTATCGCAATGTACAGGATCACTTCTTTGATAATCCCGGCGGCCTGGCCGTGGTCTGGGCACAGGAGAACTCCAGGGACAGTATCTTTGCAGCGATGCGCAAGCGCGAGACCTATGCCACCAGCGGCACGCGGCCGGTGGTGCGCTTCTTTGCCGGCGAAAACCTGGCGGCGGATTCCTGTAAAGACCCACAGATGATAGACAAGGCATATGCCAATGGGGTGCCCATGGGCGGCGAGCTAAATGCCCCTGCGCAGTCTCCCAGGTTCCTGGTCAGCGCGGTCAAAGACCCGGGCATACCGGGTCACCCGGGGCTTGACCTGCAGCGTATTCAGGTGATCAAAGGCTGGCTGGACGAGGCCGGAAATACCCATGAAAAAGTTATTGATGTAGCGGGCTCGGCAGACAACGGCGCCGCAGTGGACCCCCAGAACTGCGCACCCACAGGAAGAGGTCACAATAGTTTGTGCAGCGTGTGGCAGGATCCGGATTACGATGCCACGCAATCAGCGTTTTATTATGTCCGGGTACTGGAAAACCCCTCATGTCGCTGGAGCACGTTACAATGTCAGGCAGCGGGCGTAAATCCGTTTGCCAGTAACTGCGCTGCACAAGCCGCAGAAAAAACCGCGGAGTTACAGGACAATGGCAGTGCTATTGGGGATGTATTTGGTCGCTGCTGCCTTGACCCGGCGCAACAGTCTTTCTATTCTCCCATCCTCCAGGAACGCGCCTGGACGTCCCCCATATGGATAAACCCGAATCAGCAAGCCAAGGAACGCTATTGAGCACTAAACCCCGCACGGAAAACCGCTTTCGCGGTGTCATCATGCCTACTGGTTCTCACCCGGTCATTCGCCGGGTGAGGCGCCAGGGCTCCCACCCGGCGATTCACGGCAATAAACTGTGGAAATCCAGCTGTCTACTTATGGACTACCTGAATAAGAATCGACCGCAGCACTGCAATACCGTGATTGATGTAGGCTGCGGCTGGGGCGTTTCCGGTATATGGTGCGCAAAAACTCTGGGTTCAGAAGTCACCTCTGTAGATGCTGACGCCAACGTTTTCCCCTATCTGGAGGCCACTGCAGAGTTGAACAAGGTTCGCACCAGGCACCTGGTATCGCGCTTCGAAGCACTTAGCACTAAACAACTCGCTAAGTTCGATATGCTGATTGCCGCTGATATCTGTTTCTGGGACGAGTTGGTAAACCCGGTCACCAACATGGTCAACCGGGCCGTAAAAGCCGGGGTAAAACATATTTTAATCGCCGACCCGGAGCGGCCCACTTTTCATGAAATGGCGCAACGCTGCGCGGTCAAACACTGCGCCGATATTATCGACTGGCAAACACATACGCCAATAAAAGCCTCAGGGGCTATCATGGTAATTGAAAACGCCTGAGCATCCACGCTAATCCAGCAATTGGTAGTCTCTCTGCACCCATGCTGCTTCGGCGGCACCGTTAATCCAGCGTGGACGGAAGCGGATCTGTTTCAGAGCGCGCTTGAGTCGTATGGCCTTACTCTTAAGATTCGGGTCTTCTATTGGCGATTCTAGATTGGACACCCGGCCGCTGGCGGAAACATCATAAGCCACCTTAAGCACCACGGGGGAATCTTCAGATGTTGCCGCCGGGGGCTGCCAGAAAGCCCCGTTGTCCGGCAACTCCACCGGCTGTCCCAGCCATTTTTGCAATAGCACCTGTTGCCCACCCGACATCAGTAATTGTTGCACCTGCGCATACTGTTGCCCTGCGCGTGAGGCATTACCATGCCACTGATGCCAGTCACCAAGTTCCAGGTGCAGGCCCGCCAAAGCCTTCACGTCACCTGTATTATCCTGGCGGGCGATCAGTTCCAACAACAGCCCCTTACCACGGGAAAAACTACTTTTCTGCAGCGATTCCAGGCGCCGGCGATCCAAGTCCTGCTGGTCGATAGGACCAGCAAAGGCCGGAGCAGACGATACCCGCCCGATATTCTCCAGCCTGGGGCTGATACGGTCCTCCAGCAGGTACAGATTGCGTATTTGACTCAACACCACTTCACGGTACTGTCCTGCGGATACTGAACTATCAGTGGCAGTCGCTTTTAACAGGTTTTCATTCAACTGGTACAAATCCATCAAGCGTCTGTGTGTATTGTCATCCATGCCCCGGCGCAGCGCCTCTCGCTGCCAGCGCAAGTAGCCTAAGGCCGCGCGCAAGCGCACTTCGGTATAGGGTGGCTGGCCCTTGCCATACAGGCGAAAGTAATACGCGTAGCGCTGATCCAGCGTTTCCATGTCACCTGACACCCGGTAAACATCCAGCAGTTCCTGGAGTACGGGTATCTGCCGTTCGCTATACAAACCATCGTTGATGCGCACCACATGCAAGGCACGCCGGTAGAGCAGCGTGGCTTGCTCCAAATCTCCGCTGTTGCGATAGTATCGCCCGAGGCTGGCCAATGGCTCTGCCAGCGCATCACTGTAGGGACCTTCCTGGTCTTCTACTGCCGCCAGCTGCTGCTGAAAATCAATCTTCTGCGCGGGACTCCCTTGCCCGGCTACTGTCGGGTACTGCGGTCCGGCATCCGGCCAGCTTTTGCCCAGGCGCACAAAGTCTTCACCATAGGCATACTTGCCTGCCTCGCTACTATTACTCAGGACGGACAAGCCCACTAACAGCAGTAAGCCCAGCGCAGGAAAATACCGTTTTGCACAGCGCTTAGGACAACTATTTACATTCATGTGCAATTTTTAACCACCTCTCCTAGCGGGCCTATGTCATCAATGGTATAAAGTCGCCCGCCTGAGCGTCACCTGAATGACCAACATGCCACGCGCTGGCCGCCCTAGCAAGCGCCGCGCGACTCAGTAACCCTGACAGCCGTGACGCGGCACTGATACCGGGGCAAGCGACCCGAAACAGACTATCTTTAAGTAACGAACTCGCCCCGAGAGGCATAGAGACATTATGAGACAGCTAGGAATACTGGACACAGCGTTTATCAACCTGGAGCAGACGAATACACCTCAGCATGTGGGCGGGTTGGGTATCTACGACCCTTCAACCGCGCCAGGCGGATTCGTGCGTTTCAAAGACGTGATTGCCAGCTTCGAGCGGCGCCTTGGCAACATGCCACTGTTTCGCACCCGCCTGGTAGAAGTTCCCGGTGGACTGGATCGCCCTTATTGGGTAAAAGACGCCAACTTTGATGTGGAATTCCACCTGCGCCACATTGCCTTACCCGAACCGGGTGATTGGCGCCAATTATGCATACAGGCAGCACGACTGCACTCGCGCCCCCTGGATATGTCACGCCCACTGTGGGAGGCATACATTATTGAAGGGCTGGATAACATACCCAACCTGCCCAAGGGTTGTTTTGCGGTGTATACAAAAATGCACCACGCCCTGGTAGACGGTGCCGGGGGTTCATCTTTTATGGCAGCACTGCATGACCTGGTAGCGGACCCCGGCGAGACGTTTGAAGGCGACGCAGAACCGCGCCTGGTAGACACTGAGCCAGCCATGGCTGAGCTGCTCACCAAAGCCTCCATCAACAGTGTAAAGAATACCGTAAAACTGGCCCGCGGCACGCTCAGAACCTCCAGGGATCTGGGCAAGTACGCTCTGGATATCATGCGCAAAGAAATCCCCGCGCCTGACGTATCTGCGCCAAAGACCATATTTAACCGGTCCGTAGGCCCACACCGGGTATTCGACGCTGCGGAATTTCCTCTCGAGGGCTTCAAGGACATTAAAAAGTCCGCTGGTGTGACTATCAACGACGTGGCCCTGGGTGTGGTCGGAGGCGCCCTGCAGCGCTATCTCAAAGCGAAGGGCAAATTACCTGAGGAGGGGTCACTCGCGGCAGCCATGCCGCTGAATATGCGCACGCGTCGCGGCGTTACCGATGAAAACAACCAGGTGGGTTCCGTATTCGCTTCCATGCACACCGATGTAGAGGACCCACTGGAGCGACTCACGGCGATCAAGGCCTCCACCGAAGAAGCGAAGTTAAGCGGCGAGTCCAGCCCCATGGTCGACTCCATGATGCTAGCGGGTGTGCTGTCGCCCGCCATCACCAAGACACTTGCCGGCTTATGGTCACGCAACCAACTGTCGCGCTTCATTCCCATGAACATCTCAACCTGCATCTCCAATGTACCGGGCCCGGACTTCCCTCTGTATTGCGCCGGCGCCAAAATGGTTGATTATTTTGGTCTGGGTGTATTAACGCCGGGGATGGGTATTTTCCATCTGGTGTTCAGCTATTCCGGTAAAATCACTCTGTCAGTGCTGGCAGACCGGGATATCATCCCCGACCCAGAGTTCTATCACGACTGTCTTGTGGCGTCTTATGAAGAGCTTTACGCCGCAGCCGCGCAAAACTCACGCAACAGCAACGCAGCCGCCGCCAAAGCCAAGATTATTTCACCAAGACGCAAGCGTGCAGCCGCAGAGCCAGAGGGCAAAAGCAAGAAAACCAAGACGCAACGCAAGAAAGTGGTAAAGCAGACAGTGAGCACTAAAGCCGCGGCCAAAAAGAAGGCTAAAGCACCCGCGAAAAAGTCTGCCGTGACACGCAAAGCAGCCGCTGCGCCCAAGGCAAAGACCAAGCGGAAAGCGCCGGCTAAACGCAAGGTCGCCAGCAAGACAGTGCCCGCAAGGCCCAAGGCTAAACGCCGCGCCGCGACCAAAGCCAAACCCAAGCTGCAGGCCTGAGCAACGCGCTAACGTATCACAGGCGCAGGCGCGCTTACTTTCCGCCCTGATTCCAGGGCAAAAAAAACCCGCCATCGGGCGGGTTTAAAAATAACTCAGAGGACCTGGATGGGTTTCCATCATCAGCTACCCGGGGGTAACTGCGCCCTGTCAATTCAGGGCATTGTTTCGAGTTGCACTTAGACTATCCATGCGTATGATATACATCCAATGTATTTATTTTATATTGATGATGAATCAAAGTAATATCAAGGCCAATGGATACCAAAGAACTCGCCAAAATTGATCTTAACCTACTGATTGCACTACAAATATTGCTTGAAGAAAAAAATGTGTCGCGGGCTGCAGAGCGCCTGTTTATCACCCAGCCAGCGATGAGCAAGACACTCTCGCGTCTGCGCCTGGTTTTCGATGACCCACTTTTTACCCGCAGTAGTCACGGTATGCAGCCCACCCCCAGAGCCATTGAACTGGCCGGGGACCTGGGGGTAATCCTGGGGGATATCACCCAGCTGGTTTCCGGCTCCCGTTTTAACCCGTCAACATTCAAGGGCGAGATCAACCTGGCCCTATCGGAATATATCGGTGTTGCGCTGCTACCACCACTGATGCAGCGCCTGCAGCAACAGTCGCCACAATTGAGCCTCAGAATCATCACCCGGGTAGAGAACCAGCTCGATGAACTGGCCCTGGGCAACCTGGATTTCGCAGTCCATATCAAGCAGCGCGATTACGCTATGGAATACCAGGTGGAACAACTGGGCAGCAGCCCCCCCGCCATTCTGGTGCACGAGTCGCACCCGCTGACACAGGGTGAAATCAGCTGGGAGAGATTGGCGCAATACCCGATGGTACGCCTTTACATATCCGATTGGGAGCAAGCGGAGATTCAGCGCAACACCGAGATTTATAGCACCGGCATCCCCAATCATCAGCGCGGCTCGCTGGAAATTTCCCACCTGTTAACCGCCCTCGAGGTCCTGCGAGATACCGACTATTTTATGCCCGGGCCCGCCTATATCCTGCAGAATGAGGCCGCAACGCGGGGTATCACCGCGCTACCGGTACCTGACGGCGGCAATTACCAACTGGACTACGTCATGGTGGCGCACAAACGCACCGCCAATTCACCCCTGCACAACTGGTTGTGGGAGCAGATCAGGTGTACCATCCGCGAATTACGTACCCCCCTACCGCGCAAGATGCGCCAACGTATTATCGCCGGCAGCGGCGACAGCACCCATCCAGCGTGAGCACGTACCCGCCATGAGCAAGAATAAACGCCGCGAAATTCCACAGTTCGATACGCCGATCATCGAAACCCACTGCCACCTGGATTATCTGGACGAAGAGCAGCTCACCGCGACCCTGGAAAAATCCGCCGCGGTGGGCATAGAGACCATCATTACTATCGCTGTGTCACCCGACAATCTGGATCGAGTATTGGAACTGACCCGGGTGGCGGACAACATCTGGGGAACCCAGGGTGTGCACCCCCACGAAGCAGAGGCCTATGACGACGCTGTCGAAACCATTATTCGCGAGCGCTGCAGCGACCAGCGCATTGTCGCAGTCGGTGAAATTGGCCTGGATTATTATTACGACCACGCGGACCGCAGCGCACAGCGCAATGCTTTTGAGCGGCAACTACAGGTGGCTGCAGACCTGGATATGCCGGTGGTTATACACACCAGGGAAGCCGACGAAGACACCCGGGACATCCTGGCAAACTTCAGCGGCAGCCTGGCGCGCAAGGGCGTCATACACAGCTTCACTTCAGGCCTGCCGCTGGCGGAGTACTGTCTTGCTGAGGGCTTCATGCTGGGTTTCAACGGCATCACCACGTTCAACGCCGCACACAATGTCCGCGAGGTCGTGGCAGCCACACCAGTAGAGCAGATACTTCTGGAAACAGATGCGCCCTACCTGACACCGGTACCCTATCGCGGCCGTCCCAACGCGCCGTTCTACCTGCCGTTTATCGCCGAACGCGTTGCCGAAGAAAAGGGCTTACCCGTGGAAACCCTGTTAAAACAGGCTTATCGCAACAGCCACGCATTGTTTTTCTAAACGCGCATAAAAAACGGGGCCATGGCCCCGTCTAGATTCACGCTGCTACTTGCCCGGGTTTATCACCCTCCGGCGCAGGCGCGACTTTTTTCTTCGACCGGGCCCCTGTGGCCGCTTTTTTCCGCGCTGCGGGCTTTTTCTTTGCCGCAGCCTTGGGCGTCTTGTCGGAGTGCAGCTGATGCTCGCGTTTAGCTTCACGATCAGCCCGTGTCGGCGGGGGTCGGCGGCGGGAGGCACGCGGCCTGTGGTACTCGGTCGCCTCAGGTCGCAAATCACCCTGTTCAAAGCGGTGTAGAATCTCCTCCATGGTGCGGCTAATCTTGGTACAGATTCGAATAGACTCCACACTGGGAAAAGCAGAGCTTTCGCCTCCTTCCATCAATTCGATCAGGTCTTTCTCAGACAGGTGCGAAAGGATCTTGGCCGGATTGTACCAGCGGAAGCTGGGCACAATATTGATATCGCCACTGTACTCCTGATCCATCAAGGCGTGAACACTGTTCATCACCATATTGAAGCGAGGCCAGTTATCCCCCTGTTTTTGCACCATGCCGCGATAGAAATTGAGCAGTTCGCGCCCCATTCCCACACCCAGAGTACCCAGAGCGGACGCCAGGGCACCGCTTTCGCTCTCCTTGCGGATAAAGGGAATCGCAATGGGGTTCACCATACTAACGATGTAGTGGTTGGTGCTATACAGGCGCTGTAGCCGCTTGGCCGGGAGGTCATCGGCAATGGAGCCGTCTACCCATTTGCGCGTGGGCAGGTAGGGCTGGGTCTCGCCATGGGCATTCTTGGCCATCAGCATCACCGGCGGGAACACACCCGGTACCGCGCAGGAAGCCATGACCGCCGAACGCACAAAGACATTGGGAGAGGTAATCGCGTTTAACAAACGGGAGCGCTGGTGGAGCTCTGCCGGGGCAACGGTAATACTGATCTGCCGGCCCGTCTTCTCATAGGCCTCCTGGAAGGTCAAATTGGGCACCATGCGCGCTACCAATTTCTCCAAATCGCCCACGTCAATTTGCGGATTTGAGCCGAAGAACATCTGCGAAAACACGCTGGCCTCGCGCTCGGCCTCAAAATGTACATTGGCGGGCTCGTAAAAATGTTCCAGCTCCTGTTCGGTGTGCGTACCAACCACACCCGCCACCAGGGAGCCGGCACTGGAACCGGAAATCACTCGCGGCAACAGACCCTGATCCAGCAGCGTCTTAACTACCCCGAGATGATAAAACCCCAACACGCCACCACCGCTGAGCATCAGCGCAGAGCGGCCGAAACATACGTTGGCGCGATAGAAGAAATCGAGTTTTTCCTGCACGTCTATGGCGTCATCATCCAACTCTGCCAGAAAGCGCAGAGAGTCGTCGATCTCATCGATGTACTGCTCAATCAACTTCTTGGTGCCGAACTTGGCACGGTGATACAGGGCGCTGCGCCCCATTCCACCCATATTACCGTGAATGCCTTCATTCAAACTAAACAGTAAGCCGTGATAGTCGTGTCGTGCTCGCAGGCTGCGCAGGCGATCAAGACGCAGGCGGATCTGGGAATAATCGTAAAGGCTGGTCTGGTCTACCTCGCGCCAGCGCCGCTGGCCTGAAGTATCATCGTGAGCGATAGCCGCCTCGCGCCACTCGTGGTAAGCGCTGGACCTGCTCATTTGCTTTTCAAGCTTTTTCAGTTTCCGTGAGTTTTTCAACCGCTATCTCTCCTGTATCGCGCATACGACCACGCAGTATCACCCTAGCATAATGCAAAGCACCCCGACGGCACAGGCCTTTGTTGGCACTGAAAACTTGAGTTCTTGGCGCGGGTCAAGGCCGGTTTACATGTCATGCGGACAAGGGCCATTTCAGCTTAGCCAACGTAATTGCCCACACCGATTGCAAAACCCATACAATAGGCAGAATTTACGTCTCATAGTCGTTTGCGCCGGGCACTGCCTGGCATAGTATAGAAAATAAAAAAACGAGGCTTTTTTTTGCGCGCATACCTGCTTGTTGCCCTGATCCTGCTGCTTATCTTCGGTAGCATTTCCGGCTATCTATACCAAAAATTCAGCCGCTTTGCCGACATGGACTTCACCCCTCCGCCGATTACCATTGCTGCAACCACTGCCGGCACCGCCACCTGGCCGACGCAATTGGCTGCCGTGGGCACCATCCGCGCCACCAGGGGCGTCGAACTAAGTGCTGAAACCAGTGGTGAGGTCATCTCGATCGCCGTGGCTTCCGGGGCAACCGTAACAGCGGGCGAGCAGCTACTGACGCTCAACGACACCGTAGAACAGGCCAGTCGCAAGCGACAGGAGGCCAACCTGACTCTGGCCCGACTGCTGTACAAGCGCGATGCCAGTCTGGTGAAACAAAAATCCATTCCGCAAAGCCAGTACGACCGCTCCACGGCAGACCTGGACGGCGCAGTGGCCCAATTGGCCGAAACCGACGCCCTACTGGATAAAAAACGCATCGTCGCTCCTTTCGCAGGCACCGTTGGTATTATCAAAGTGAAGGTTGGAGACTATATCGACCAGGGTACGTCTATCACCACTTTGCAGGACCTCGGCCAACTGGAAGTCGACTTCTCCGTACCCGCTCGCCATTTTCCTCTCTTGCGCAAGGGGCTGGATATCGATGTGCACACTGCCGCCTTTCCACAGCGCGATTTCCACGCCACCCTGGAGGCGATGGATGCAAAAGTGGATGCCGGAACCCGCAACCTGCTACTGCGCGCCAGTCTAAGCGACAGCGATGGCCTGCTACCGGGCATGTTTGCTCGTATGACCGTCGACCTGGGGCGACCGGTAGAGGTAATCACCGTACCAGAAACCTCGGTAAGCTACTCCCTGCATGGCAACACTGTATACGTAGTGCAAACGGACGATGACGGCCTGCAAGTGCAACCGCGCGTGGTGCAGACAGGCGAAACCCGGGGCGGGAAGATAGTCATACTGGAGGGCCTGCGCGAAGGTGAGCAGGTGGTCATCGCGGGGCAGAACAAACTGCACCGCGGCGCACGGGTAGTGATCGACGAGTCCGTAGAACTGCCGTGAAGTTCACTGACCTGTTTATCAAGCGACCGGTACTGGCGATTGTAGTCAGCAGTCTGCTATTACTGCTCGGCCTGGCTTCCCTGGGCAAGGTAGGGATACGCGAGTTCCCCGAGCTTGAGCGCAGCGTAATTTATGTCGATACCCTCTACCGCGGGGCCAGCGCCAGAACCGTGCAGGGCTTCGTAACCACTCCGCTGCAAATCAGTATCGCCGGTGCCCGCGGCATTGACTACATGACTTCCAGTAGCAATCCGGGTAAATCCGACATCGAAATCTACGTGCGCCTGGGCGAAAACAGCAGCGACGTGCTGTCTGAAGTCATCGCCAAGGTGAACGAAGCGCGCGGCGACCTGCCGCGCGACATCGAAGATCCAGTGGTGTCCACTGCCGCCAGCGGTGACGCCATGATGTACCTGGCATTTTACAGTGAGCAGATGACGCCCTATCAGATTACCGACTACCTGGTACGCAATGTCCAACCGGAACTGGCCACCCTGCGCGGCGTGGGTAAAGCGCGAATTTTCGGCCGTTTTCTGGCCATGCGCATATGGCTTGACCCGGTGCGCATGGCAGCCTTCGGGGTAACCGCTGCAGACGTTAGTGCCGCAATACAGCGCGACAACTATATCTCCACTACCGGCTCTACCGAGGGTGGCCTGGTCAAGGCTTCTGTAGATGCGCGCACTGACCTGCAAACAGCTGAAGACTTTGCTGATCTGGTGGTGCGTCAGGTGGGGGAAGAGCGGGTGCGGCTGGGCGACATCGCCGACGTAGCGCTCGCGGCGGAGAGCACCCAGCTGAAAACACTGTCCAGCGGACGCGATGCAGTATTCATGTCCGTTACCCCAACGCCGGATGCCAACCCTCTGGATGTTTCGCGGGAAGTGCATGCGGCGCTACCGCGCATTCGGGCCAGCCTGCCTGCAGACCTGGAACTGTTTCTGGACTGGGATGGTAGTGTGGTGATCGATGAAGCACTGAAGGAAGTATTGATCACCCTGCTGGAAGCCGCGGTGATCGTCATCCTGGTGATCTACCTGTTCCTGGGATCCTTGCGCGTGGTGCTGATTCCGTTGGTTGCCATACCCTTGTCGTTAATCGGTGTGGTGTTTCTGATCATGGCCATGGGCTTTTCACTGAACCTGCTAACGCTGCTGGCCATGGTCATCGCCATTGGCCTGGTGGTCGACGATGCCATTGTGGTGGTAGAGAATGTACACCGGCATATCGAAAATGGCGCCACGCCCCGGGAAGCTGCAATCACGGGCGCCCGTGAGGTTGCCCTCCCGGTAGTGGCAATGACCCTTACCCTGGCAGCCGTGTACGCACCCATCAGTTTCATTGGTGGACTCACCGGGGCATTATTCAGCGAGTTCGCCTTGACGCTGGCCGGGGCTGTGTTGGTTTCCGGTGTAGTGGCCCTGACCCTAAGCCCCATGATGTGTTCCCGTGTATTAAAAGACAGCGCACACCAGGGCCGTTTTGCCGACTGGCTGGATCATCGTTTTCACGCACTCACCTCACGCTACAAGCAGTTGTTGTCAGGCTGTCTGGCCAATCGCGCAGCAGTGGTGTTATTCGCAGTGTGTATCCTGGCCAGCCTGCCGGTCTTGTTTTCTCTGGCGCAACAAGAACTGGCGCCAGAGGAAGACGGGGGCAGCCTGTATGTTACCGGCACCGCACCGCGCTATGCCAATCTCGAGTACACCGACTACTTTCTCAATGAAGTGGTGAAGATCTGGAAAGATATTCCCGAATTCAGCCACTCCTGGCAGGTGATTCGCTCAGACAGCAATTTCGGTGGGATCACCCTGCACCCCTGGCAGGACAGAGAGCGCAGCCAGCAGGAAGTCCACGCTGAATTCCAACGCCGACTGGGGACCATATCCGGTATGCAGGTATTTTCCTTCGGCAGCCCACCGCTGCCGGGGTCCGATGCCGGCCTGCCGGTCAGTTTCGTAGTGGCCTCTACTGCACCTTACGCAGAGGTACTGCGCGTGGGCGAGCAATTGCTGGAGGCTGCACGTGAATCGGGACTGTTTATTTTCGTCAACCAGACCCTGGATTTCGACCGACCGGAAATTGCCGTGAATATAGATCGGGCCAGAGCGGCGCGACTGGGTATCTCAATGCGCGATATAGGCGATACGCTGGCAGTGATGCTGGGTGAGGCGGAAGTCAATCGCTTCAACCTGGAGGGCCGCTCCTACAAGGTAATCCCACAAGCCGGGCGCGGTTTTCGCCTGACTAAAAATGCGCTGGAAGAATACTACCTGCGCACCAGCAGTGACGAGCTCGTGCCATTGTCTGCGGTTATCGACCTGGAATCCAATATCGAACCCAATGTACTGACCCAGTACCAGCAGCTCAATAGCACCACCATACAGGGCATAATGATGCCACCCAACAGCCTGGGCACAGGCCTGTCCTTCCTGCAGGGAAAAATGCGGGAAATAGCGCCTGCAGGGTTCCGCGAGGGTTATACCGGTGCCTCCTATCGCTATATGCAGGAGACCGCCTCCTTCCCCATACTGTTCACCTTGTCCATCATCCTGATCTTCCTGGTGCTGGCGGCCCAGTTCAACAGCTTCCGCGATCCATTAGTGGTATTGATCACCGTGCCCCTATCGATTTTTGGCGCGGTAGTGCCTATCGCCCTGGGCTTTGCCACGCTAAACATCTACACCCAGGTAGGCCTGTTGACCCTGCTGGGACTGATCAGCAAACACGGTATTCTAATCGTGGAGTTTTCCAATCAGTTGGTATTGCGGGGAATGACGCGGCACGATGCGGTTCTGGAAGCCGCATCACTGCGCCTGCGGCCCATACTGATGACCACGTTCGCTACAGTACTGGGCGTATGGCCGCTGGTAATGGCCTCCGGTGCGGGTGCCAACAGCCGTTTCAGTATCGGCCTGATGATCGCTGCCGGTATGTTGATAGGCACGCTGTTTACACTGTTTGTGGTGCCCGTATTTTATCTGCCATTCGGTCGCCGGGGTAAGCAGCGCGCAGCTATGGCTGCAGCAACCGCAGGATCCGACGCCTAACTTTCCTTTTCATCTTCATCTTCCGCACCGGGGCCTTCGTCCGCGCGCGCCCCGCCGCGGTACTCCTCGACCAGATGACGCTTGTACAGCTTGCCATTATCCATCCGCGGTAATTTGCGATGAAAGTCCAGTGAGCGCGGCATCTTGATATGTGAGATACGCTCGCGCAGCCACTCCATGATTTCAATCGCCGTTTCATCGGTGGCGTCCGCCCAGTTCATCGGCTCTATCACTGCCTTCACCTGCTCGCCAAACTCTGCATGAGGAATGCCGAATACCGCTACGTCGGCAACCTTATCGTGGCTTGCCAACATATTTTCAATTTCCTGGGGATAGATATTTACGCCACCGCTGATGATCATGAAATTTTTGCGATCGGTGAGATACAAAAAACCATCGTCATCCATGTAGCCCACATCTCCCGTGGTGGCCCAACCCTTATCATTGTAGGCTCCGGCTGTTTTCTCCTCTTCTCCATGATAGGTAAAGCGAGCCTGCTCGCCGCTAAAATAGATGGTGCCTATCTCACCAACGGGAAGCTCTTTGCCGTCGTCGTCGACAATGTGCAGCTCACCCACCAGTGCCGGACCCACAGAGCCCTTATGGGTGAGCCAGTTGGCTGAATCAATGATGGTTATCCCTATGCCCTCACTGGCCGCGTAGTACTCGACAATCACCTCGCCCCACCACTGGATCATTTTCTCTTTTATTTCAATGGGACAGGGGGCCGCCGCGTGAATAGCAAACTGCATTGAGCTGATATCGTAGGCATCGCGCACCTCATGCGGCAGCTTCAACATGCGGATAAACATGATAGGCACCCACTGCGAATGGGTCACGCGGTGCTCTTCGATCAGTTTAAGCGCCTGCTCGGGCTCAAACTTCTCCATCACCACAATGGTGCCCCCCTGGTAACCCACCATCATGCTGTAGTGCAGCGGTGCTGCGTGATACAGGGGCGCAGGCGACAGGTAAACACTCTCCTCACCAAAACCAAACGCAACCCCCAGCGAGTCAGCCAGCACCGGCGGCGTATTGAAGTCATCCCCAGGGGGCGGCACGTAAACGCCTTTAGGCTGCCCGGTGGTGCCGGAAGAATACAGCATGGGCACGCCGTAGCTCTGATCAGCGATGGGCGTCATGGGCTGAGCATCAGTAGCCTCTTCCCAGGATTCGAAGCCGGGCTTGATGCCGTCCACCATATAAAAATGCTCAACCCCCGAAGCCTCAGACAATATCTGCTCGGCCACATCGGCTAACTTGAGGGATCCTATAAACAGCTTCGCGCCGCAGTTCTGCAGAATATACGCGGTTTCCTCCTTTTTCAGGTGCGTGCTGATGGGCGTAAAAATAATGCCCGAGCGCTGCGCCGCCCACACGATCTCCAGAAACTGACGAGTATTCTCCATCATCATCCCGATATGGTCACCGGCCTGCAGGCCCAGGGAGCGAAACAATTGCGCGCCCTGGTTAGAGCGCTCATCCAGTTGTTTATAGGTGACCATTTCACCGGACTCACCCATGATAATGGCGGGTTTATGCGGGTAGGTCTGGGCGGTAATACTGGGATGTGGCATGCAGAGTTCCTTGATGTGTGTGACAGTAGTTCTTTCGCTCGACTAAATCATAGCAGGACTGGCTGTGCAACGCTCAACGAAAGCGCATTACGCCTTCCTGCATGGTGGTGGCTACCAACAGGCCCTCACGGGTATAAAAACGCCCCCGGGCCAGGCCGCGTCCCCCGGCAACGCACTCGGCTTCCATACTCAGCAACAGCCACTCATCGGCACGAAACGGTTGATGAAACCACAGGGCATGGTCCAGGCTGGCGACCTGAATATTGGGGTCCAGGTAGGAGCGCCCATGCGCCATCAGGCATACGTCGATCAGGTAGATGTCAGAAAAATACGCCAGCAGGGCCTGGTGCAGGCCGCGCCCGTCTGGCACGCCGCCATTGGTTTTCACCCAGACATGCAACAGCGGTGGCCTGCCTTTACCGTCAGTCCAGTCGAACGGCTCGCACAGACGCACATCCAGGTCTTCACCGGTAGTAATCATAAAGTCTTCGTTCATCGTGCCGCATTGCAACGCGCGCTGGCGATCACTGGTCAGCTCTTCCGGTGGCGGCACGGGGGGAATCTGTGACTGATAGTCGTCACCGCGGGATGCTACCTGGAATGATAGGGAGCTCACCAGGATAGGTTTACCGCGCTGCATAGCCACGACCCGCCTGGAGCTGAAACTACCCCCATCGCGGGCGCGCTCTACCTGGTATTCGATGTCACACGAGACGTCACCGGGACGCAAAAAATAGGCGTGCTGGGAGTGCAGAATGCGATCATCTTCTACCGTGGCCAGGGCGGCACTGGCTGCCTGTGCCAATACCTGGCCGCCATAAACGCGAAAACCCTGCGGATGCATATTGCCACCGACAAAACAGTCCGGCGCACTGGTCTGTAGTCGGATAACACTGAGTAACTGGTCGAGCATTTGCTATACCCCGATGATGGTAGAGCCGCCATTATCCAGATATGCGATTCTGTGCCAAACTAAATATATCCCCGGGGGCGGGACACTTGAGTTACGCCCATCTCCTGAGGGGCCTACCCCCGACGCTGACAAGGAGTTTCAATGAGCAGCACGCCAAGCCCACAAGCCCTGCGCACAAGTATTCGCAGCGGCGAGCACGGTGGCAATACATCCGGTTACGCGCCGGGTTTTGTACAGTGCAATATCGTCATTCTACCGGCCGACTGGGCCAACGACTTCCTGCGTTTTTGCCAGCTCAACCCCAAGCCCTGCCCACTGATCGCCGCTTCCGCAGCACCTGGTGACCCGACGCTACCACCTTTGGGGGATATCGACATACGCACTGACGTGCCAAGCTATCGCGTGTTTCGCGATGGCGAAATGACCGAGGAAATAGCGGATATCAGCCAGCTGTGGCGCGACGACCTGGTGACATTTGCACTGGGCTGCTCCTTTTCTTTTGAGGAGGCGTTGCTGGCCGATGGGCTGGAAGTGCGCAATGTCACCGAAGGCGTCAACGTGCCTATGTATCGCACCAGCACCGAGTGCACGCCGGCAGGCCCGTTCGCCGGGAAGATGGTGGTAAGCATGCGTCCGTTCAAAGCCGCAGATGCCATCCGCGCAGTGCAGATTTGCACACGCTTTCCCTCGGTACATGGCGCGCCGGTGCACCTTGGTGACCCTGGACTAATCGGTATCGAGCAACTGGATCTACCGGATTACGGCGACGCCGTTACCGTTAGAGAGCAGGAACTGCCCGTATTCTGGGCTTGCGGGGTAACGCCACAGGTCGCCCTGGAAGCCGCGCGACCGCCGTTTGCCATTACCCATAGTCCCGGCTGTATGCTGGTAACGGATTTACGTAACAGCCAACTGGCTGTGCTTTAGGAATAGAGAGAGACAATGCTACTCAACTGCGACCTGGGTGAGAGCTACGGCAGCTGGACCATGGGAATGGATGCCGCGGTGATGCCCCATATCGACCAGGCAAATATTGCCTGCGGCTTCCACGGCGGGGACCCCCTTACCATACGCAACACACTGGCCCTGGCAGCACAACACGGTGTGACCGTTGGCGCCCACCCAGCCTACCCCGACCTGGTGGGTTTTGGCCGACGCTCCATGCATCTCAGCGCCGATGAAATCATTGCCAGCGTACATTATCAGGTGGCCGCACTGGATGGCATGGCCTGCAGCCAGGGGCTGCAATTGGCCTACGTGAAGCCCCATGGGGCCCTGTATAACGACATGATGGCCAACGCCACGGTGCGCGACGCCATCATGCGGGCACTGGCCAGCTTTCATCGACCACTGGCACTGATGCTACAGGCAACCTCCGCAGCCAACGACCATCGCCAGGAAGCCAGCAACCATGGACTGGCGCTGTTGTTTGAGGCCTTTGCCGATCGCTGCTATGACGACGACGGTAGGCTGCTGGCGCGCAGCAAACCCGGCGCAGTACACGACCGCGACAAGATGTTGGCGCAGGTGGAACAATTGCAGCGCGACGGCACGGTCACTAACGTCAGCGGTAATACCCTTGCCTTACAGGCAGACACTCTTTGCGTCCACGGCGACAATCTCCAAGGGGTGCAGGCTATAGAGGCGATTCGCGCCCTGATAGACGGGAAGTAGGCAGCGTGGAACTTCACTCAGCGGGCGAAGACGCTATTATGTTATACCTTGGGGAAGAGACCAGTCCCGAGGTAGCGGCGCGTGTACAGTCGGCTGCAACCGCGGTAGCTCAAGCCCTGGGGGATGACCTCATCGACCTGGTGCCCTCCTACGCCTCCCTGCTGATTATCTATGACCCCATGCAAACCGACCACCTGAGTGTTGGCCACCGGGTGCGTCTTGCCCTGAGCCAGATGCAGACCGGCGCTGCTGGAGCAGGCCATACCGTAGTGCTACCTGTGTATTATTCTCCCGAGTCGGGACAGGACCTGGAGTCGCTGGCCAGCAATGCGGGCCTATCCATAGACGAAGTCATCGCCCTGCACAGCGCTTGCGAATACCGGGTGTACGCTATTGGCTTTGCCCCCGGATTTGCCTACCTCGGCGAGGTGGATGAGCGTATAGCGGCACCCCGCCTGGCTACCCCAAGACAAAAAGTACCCCGCGGCGCGGTGGCTATTGCCGATCGCCAGACGGCCGTATACCCAGCTGTGTCACCCGGAGGCTGGAACCTGATAGGTCGCTGCCCATTGCGTATGTTCGACCCGACGGCCGAACCCACTATGCCCGTCACCGTAGGTGACCGGGTGCGTTTCGAGCCAATCTCCCGGGAGCGTTACCTGGCCCTGGGGGGCGACCCGGTATGAGTCTGAAAGTAATACAACCCGGTATTCTCAGCCTGCTGCAGGACGGCGGCAGAACGGGCCAGCACCGGATCGGACTGACCAATGGCGGCCCGCTGGACCGACGGGCCTTTGATTACTGCAATCGACTACTGGGGAATGCAAAAAATTGCACCCTATTGGAAATCAGCTTCGGTGGGCTGCATTTGCAGGCACAGGAGGATACCTTCATCTGCATTACGGGAGCCAAACTGCCACTGCACATCAACGGCAAGGAACAGCCCCAGTGGCAGGTACTACCGGTAGCGGCTGGTGATGAGATTCAGCTCGAGTTTGCCGAACAGGGCTGCCGCGCCTACCTGGGTGTCGCCGATGGCTTCACCATCCCCCCCAGCTTTGGCAGCAGCGCCACAGTGATGCGCGAGAACATCGGCGGCCTGCATGGCGATAAATTGCACGCCGGGGATGAGCTGCCTTGCGCAACAGTCACCACGCGTAAACAACTGTACCTCCCCGCCGCCCTGCAGCCCCATTACGGCAAAGAAATTACCGTGCGGGTGATTCCCGGCTACCAGCAGAAGCACTTCAGTCGCCTACAACAACGCCGCTTTTTCAGCCATCCCTACACCGTTTCAGATCGTTGCGACCGCATGGGTTATCGCCTGGAAGGCCCGGCCATAGCTTGTGATATCGAGGGTATATTGTCGGAGGGTATTTGTTTCGGGGCCATCCAAATACCCGCCGATGGCCAACCCATTGTGCTGTTGAATGACCGCCAGACCATCGGTGGCTATCCCAAGATTGGCGCTGCCCTGTCCCTGGATACAGCACACCTGGCACAACTGACACCAGGGGGCAGAGTACACTTTGCCCCTATAAGCCCCCATGGCGCTCACAACGCCCTGCACCTGGCACACAGTTTCGACCAACGCCAAGCCCTGCTGGAGCGCAGACCATGACCGAGTTACAACTCAGCACCGCCATCGAAGAACTGTTGGTTGCGCGCAATCCACGCCACATGCAGGTAGCGCGAGCTGCACTGGAGCCAGGTTACTACCTGCGCGCGGCGCAGTTCCTGCAGGGCATACGTGAAACCGTCATCATCGGCACTGGATTCCCGGTAACGTCTACGTTTGAAACTGATGGACCTGTGGGTGCCATTGCCCTTTACGACACGCTGGAAACTCTGGGAGCCAAGCCTGTGCTAGCCTGCGGCCCGCCTCTATCAGACTGCTTAAAGGACGACTACAGGGTATTGGAACTCACCGCAGGCGACCTGGACAATGCGGCAAAGCAAGCGCAGGAATGCCTACAACGACTGCAACCCGCTGCCATCGTCTCCATCGAACGTCCCGGCCTGGCCAGCGACGGGCGCTACTACAACATGCGCGGCGAAGATATCACCGAGCGCTGCGCGTTCTTTGATCCGCTTCTGGACCAGGCCAATTGCCCGACGATCGCTATTGGCGATGGCGGCAATGAAATCGGCATGGGCAATATCGCCACGGCAATAGGCGAATTGGACATCAACGCCGCAGTCACCTGCTGCGATGAGTTGCTGGTAGCCGACGTATCCAACTGGGGCGCCTATGGCCTGATTGCGCTTCTCGCCACGTGGTCCGGGCGCGACCTGCTGGCCCAGGTATACCCGGTAGAGATTCTCGACTATCTCTCCGCAAGAGGCAGCGTGGATGGTGTCACCCGCGAAAATACGCTGACCGAAGACGGGCTGGAAGCAGAGGAAGGGCTACGCGTCATCCAGGAATTACGCGTGCTGACCGGATTTTTAGATGACTGAATTTAACCTGCACAGGAAACTGTAATGAGCATTGTATATTTGAACGGCGATTACATGCCGATGGACGAAGCCAAAATATCGCCGATGGACCGCGGCTTTCTGTTTGGCGATGGCATTTACGAAGTCGTCCCCTCCTACGATGGCAAGCTAGTGGGCTTTGCGCCCCACATGGAACGCATGCAGGATGGCCTGGACGCTATTGAAATTCAGCTGAAAGTCGAACACGAACACTGGCGCAACATTGCCAGCGAGCTGGCAGCACGTAATGGTGGCGGCAATCTCGGCATCTACTTTCACGTCAGCCGGGGCGCTGACAGCAAGCGCCATCACGCCTACCCGGAAGGCATCGCACCGACAATCTATGCCTTCTGTTTTGAGATTCCCGCGGCACCGCTGGCGGACAAAAGCGCCGCCACTCCCTATAAAGTCTCCACCGCAGAAGACCTGCGCTGGAAGCGCTGCAATATCAAGTCTACCGCCCTGCTGGGTAACGTCATGCATTACCAGCATGGCCACGCCCAGGGCAACAACGAGACCATACTGTACAACGAGGATGGGGAGCTCACCGAAGCCGCCGCATGTAATGTCTACGTGGTAAAGAACGGCATTGTCGCTACGCCATTTCTGGATCATCAGAAGTTACCCGGCATTACCCGGCTGATGTTGCTGGAAATACTGCGTAAAGACGGCAATATTGCGGTGCAGGAACGCGTGGTCACCATGGCGGAATTGGCCAATGCCGATGAGGTGTGGATTTCCAGTTCCAGCAAGGAAATTGCCCCGGTCACCGAAATCGACGGCAAACCCGTAGCCGACGGCCAGGTCGGTGATGTATGGCTGGCGGCCCAGACCTTGTATTCAGCACACAAGTTCGATTTCTGATGGCCAGACCCAACCAGGCGAAGCTTAACCTGGCCGCCTTGCGGCATAACCTCGACGTGGCCAGAAACCTGGCCGGGGCAGCCAGGGTGATGGCC
>JAIBDN010000050.1 GCA_024686215.1 Gammaproteobacteria bacterium
CGACTGCCCCTCCAACGGCGAACTGGCAATCCTGTCGAGAAATACAGATGAACATGTAGTGGTTGATGTGCAAGGTTATTTCTATCCGCCAACATTGCTTCCCGGCTATGAGATCGTACGATCGAATTTCGCTACAGCCAACAACGATGCACTTATCGCAGACGCGCGTTGCTCTGCTGGCAAGCGGGTACTCGGCGGTGGTGGAAGTCTGACAAACTCTACCTGGGTTCTTGATAGCAGCCTACCCATATCTGACGGCTCAGGGTGGCGAGTGCGTTATAAAACCACAGGTGCAACATTCAGTGCTTCCGGTTCAGTCTGGGCGGTTTGCGTCGCAGCGAATTAGCCGGCCGTGCCAAGTCAGTCCCGAGCTCGCAACAGAGCCCGAGTAGCCGACACCAGGGTATTCGACTGGAGTGCGCTCGGGTACGGAATCGATTAACATTGGCGCACAAATAGGCCTGTAGAGAATAAAAAACTTGGAAGCGGAAAACCAGGATCCCTTACCCGAAGGCAGTCAACTGGCGGCCATAGACCTCGGTAGTAATTCGTTTCACCTGATCATTGTGAAAATCGAGCACGGTGAGATGCGCCCAGTAGAAACGCTGGCAGAAAAAGTACAGTTGGGCGCCGGCCTGGAAAATGGCCGGCTATCACAGGAGGCAATAGACCGTGGCCTGGAATGCCTGACACGTTTTGCCCAGCTCCTGGAAAGTATTGAGCCCGAACGTATCCGGGTAGTCGGCACCAATGCCCTGCGGGTGGCGAAGAATCGGCATGATTTTACCCGGCCGGCCAGACGTATACTGGGCGCCAAAGTGGACGTCATTTACGGCCGCGAGGAAGCCCGCCTGGTCTACCTGGGTGTTGCTCACTCGCTTGCTGACGATGCCCAGTCCAGACTGGTTATCGATATTGGCGGTGGCAGTACCGAGTTCATTATTGGCGAACGCTTCGAGCCACAACGTCTGGAAAGCCTGCAAATGGGCTGCGTCTCGTTTGGCAGAGTCTGCTTCCCACAGGGGCTTATCAATAACGATAACTACCGCAACGCCTACGACCGGGCGCGAGTCCAGGCCTTCCACATTCGCCACAGGTATAACGCAAACCATTGGGAAGAATGCGTGGGTTCATCCGGAACACTGCAAGCCATTGAGACAATAATAACCCAGAATACCTGGGGTGAAGGTGGCATTGACCGCAAGGGTCTGGCCTCGCTGGAGAAGAAGCTGCTCACCTTTGAAACTATGGATGAGATCAAACTGGACGGCCTGGCGGCCACACGCCGTAACGTGATCATCCCGGGCGTCGCCATTACCAGCGCCCTGTTTGACGTGTTGGGCATAGACCATATGCGCACATCCAAGGGCGCCCTGCGCGAGGGCGTGATTTACGATCTGATGGGCCGTTTAAGTCATGAGGATGTTCGCGAGCGCACGGTTAACGCGCTGATGCAGCGCTACGCGGTAGATCACGAACTGGCCGAGGTGGTAGAGCGCAGAGCCCGCACCCTGTTTACGGCGACGCGCATGAGCTGGCATCTCACCACCAGCGATTGGGACTTACTGCACTGGGCCGCTCGCACCCACGAGATCGGCATGGCTATTTCACACAAGCACTTCAACCGCCATTCCGCCTATTTACTGCGCAACGCCGATCTACCTGGTTTTTCCCAGGAAGACCAGGAGCAGCTGGCAGTGTTGGCGTTGGGTCAGCGCGGCAAGTTAAGCGACACGATTTTTAGTGATATCGCCGACACTGATCAGGTCCGGATCAAATACCTGCTGGCGATTATGCGCCTGGCAACTTGCTTCAAGTATGTGGAAAAACTGGCTCAGCTACCGGACTTCTCTATACTGGCCAGTGAGCATGCACTGACGCTGGAGTTCCCGGAAAACTGGCTGGAAGAGCACCCGCTTACCGCCAGGGAATTGGAGGATGAGCAGAATGTGCAGTCGAAGATGGGTTTAAACCTGGATTACAGCTAACTAAACGATAGCTTTTCACGCGCGGCGTGCGCGGGCATCACTGGTCGTGTGACTCAATATCCGCCAGGTAGTCCACCAGTATTGCGTTCACTGCATCAGACGCTTCCAACTGCACCATATGCCCTGCCCCCGGGATCATACGTACCTCCCGCAAATCAGGAAATATTGCTCGCATCAGCCCAACCGGATCGTCTCCGTGGAAACCTTCCAGGTCCACATCGTGCTCACTGCCCAAAAAGTAAGCTGGAACTGCACTCTGTACACCCTCAAAGGGTTTGCGCTGCTCCCACTTCAGGTCGAAGGAACGATACCAGTTAAGACCGCCGGTAAATCCACTGCGAGCATATTCAGAGACAAAGAATTCCAGCTCCACCTCTGACAACCAGCTCCAGGGCAGCGACGGCGGTTCTTCCATGGCATCGATATAGGACGTGCCCGGCGGGTGCTTGAACACATCAAAGTAATTACCGGCGCCGCTGAGGGTGTGAAAAACCTTGTGCAAGAAGCGGCGCGGCTGAGCCGCAAGTTCCTGGTCAGCCCGGGGTGGCTCCCTGAAATACTCAATATGCAGAAAATGCGCCTCACCCATACGCCGATATTCAGTGAGTGGAGACTCCTCCGGGTTATGCGGCGCCGCCGGGTTTTCCAGCCCGATCACCGCAATCACCCGCTGCGGGTGGCGCAGGGCCAGGTCGTAGATAGCAAAAGCGCCAAAGTCCAACCCGGCGAAAACAGCTCTCTCCTCGCCAATATGATCCAGCAAGCCCAGCAGGTCGCCGGTAATGTGATCTATATCGTAAGCCGCCACATCGGCAGGGGCCTCGGTCTGCCCCATGCCGCGCATATCGGGTGCGATCACCCGGTAGCCAGCGGCAGCCAAAGCGCTAATCTGCCTGTGCCAACTGAACCAAAAATGCGGAAAACCGTGGCATAGCAGCACCGGGGTACCTTCGCCCTGCTCCACATAGTGCATGTTGATGCCATTGATCACGGCGTAATGGTGTTGCCAATGCATAGCATAGACCTCCGATAAAAAAGGCCACCCCTGGTGGCCTTTGATAACGCATCAGCTACTAGAGATCGTAACCGCGCTCATCGTGTAAGACCAGATCCAGTCCCTGGGTCTCTTCATCACCGGTAACGCGCAGGCCGACCAGCATATCCACGATCTTCAGGATGATAAATGAGGCCACCAGAGTATAGACAAAGGTCGCCGCAACGCCTGTCGCCTGTATCATCAGCTGACCGCCGATGCTGTCGACGCCATCGGAAAAGCCGTTGCCGCTGAATATTCCCAGCTGGGTGGAGCAAAAAACGCCAGCCAGGATTGTACCCAGCGCCCCACCCACACCGTGCACGGGGAACACATCCAGGCTGTCATCAATCTTCAATACCTGCTTGATGGAGATCGTGGCGAAGTAACAGACCACGCCAGCGGTAAGGCCAATCAGCACAGCAGCCGCTGGCCCTACCGACCCGGACGCCGGCGTTATCGTGCCCAGACCCGCTACCATTCCAGTAACAATACCCAGCGCGGAAGGCTTGCCGTGGCGCACCCATTCCATGGTCATCCAGGCCAGTGCCCCTGCCGAGGCAGACAAGTGTGTAACCAGCATCGCCATGGCTGCACTATTATCCGCGGCAACCGCAGAACCCGCGTTGAAACCGAACCAGCCAACCCACAGCATACCTGCACCGGTGAGTGTCATGGTAAGGTTATGCGGTGGCATGGCGGTATGTCCAAACCCCTTGCGAGGCCCCATCACCAGAGCGGCCACCAGAGCAGCTACCGCAGCCGTAATGTGCACCACCGTACCGCCGGCAAAGTCCTGCAAGCCCATTTGGCCCAGCCAGCCGCCACCCCATACCCAATGGCAAATGGGTGAGTACACCACCAGTACCCAGATAGTGCAGAACAGCAGCATCGCCGAAAATTTCATACGCTCGGCAAAGCCACCGACAATCAAGGCCGGGGTAATAATGGCAAAGGTCATCTGGAAAATGGCAAACAGTGTCGCGGGAATGCCGCCGTTCATGTCATCCATACTGATATTGGCAAAGAACATATTGCCAAAATCACCAATCCACTTGCCCTGCTCCACGCCGTCACTGCCAAAGGCAATGGTATAACCCAATGCAAACCACACCAGCGACATCAGACAGGTCAGTGCGAAGCACTGCATCAGTACCGACAATACGTTTTTCACTCTCACCAGACCGGCGTAGAACAATGACAGGCCTGGAATGGTCATAAACAACACCAGGGCTGTGGCTGTCAGCATCCACGCGGTGTCTGCGCCATTAAGTTCATCAGCGCTGACGCCCGCAGAAGCGAGCATGATCGGGGCCAGCAGCGCTATCCGTTGTATCAATTTCATAGTTTTCTCCAACTTTACAGGGCGTCTTCGCCGGTCTCGCCGGTGCGAATGCGGATGCTTTGTTCCAGCGGGGTGATGAAGATTTTGCCATCACCAATCTTCCCAGTACTTGCGGAACTGCAAATAGCGTCGATGGCCGCTTCGACATCACCGTCGCTGATGGCTATCTGCAATTTGACCTTGGGCTGAAATTCGACCACGTACTCCGCGCCGCGATAAAGCTCAGTATGGCCTTTTTGCCTGCCGTACCCCTTCACTTCCTCCACTGTCATGCCCGCAATACCTATTTGATGCAGAGCATCGCGAACATCATCAAGCTTGAAGGGCTTGATGATTGCAGTCATCATTTTCATGTTGTTTCCTCACCGATTTTCGGACCCGATTTATTGTGATATTGCCATGTGCCGGGTAGTTTAGAGCCGTCGCCCGGCCTGCGCCGTGCGGGAGACCAAATCCTGCCACATTGGACGGCAAAGGTTAAGTCATATGCGTCTGTTTACCTGCACTCATTGGCAAAATCGCCTCGCACCCGCACTGAGGTACAGTATTTCCGACCAGGCGGTGACTTTCACACGAAACGCTGTGAGCCCGTGCATCTGCCAAGGCAACATGGTATCAATACGCCCCGTTAACAGGACGCGCGGAATCAGCACATGAAACACTCACAAACACGTCACGCTCTTTGCACTTTGCTGCTCGCAGCGACGACTACCCTTGGCCAAAGCGTAAACGCGGAACCCCGCCAGGTTATCCTGATTATCGGCGACGGTATGGATGAGCAGCAGGTAACCATCGCGCGAAATTACCTCAAGGGCGCCAACGGTGAGTTGCTGCTGGATCAAATGCCCCTGCGCGGCGCCTCACAAATTTTGACAATTCAAGACAAGGTGAATGGTCGTCCGATCTATGTGGCTGATTCCGCCAATACCGCCACCTCCATGGCCACGGGTGAAGTCACCAGCCGGGGGCGCATCGCCACCAGTGCCGGCAACGACCAGGACCTGACCACCATCACGGAAATAGCTGCCGCTGCCGGCTTGCGCAGCGGTATTGTATCCACCGCCAGCGTCACAGATGCCACGCCATCCGCTTTTGCCGCGCACATCAATTTCCGCATGTGCGAAAACCCCGATGCCATGGTAGATATTACCTACCGCGATATCCCATTGGGTGATTGCTCGCAGGACCTCAAGGCCAATGGAGGTAAAGGCTCTATTGCTGAACAGCTAGCCGAATCCCAGCTGAACGTCATACTGGGTGGCGGCAGCAAGCATTTCGTCCCCATGGCCGAGGGCCAGGCAAAGTCCGTGGCTCAAGTGGCGCAGGATAACGGCTTCCATCTGGTCACTAGCGCGGCAGAATTGTCGGCCGCACCCGTCGAACAGCGTCTATTGGGGACCTTTTCCGAGAGTACCATGCCAGTGCGACTGCAAGGTGAAGGCGGCCGCGAAGCCGAGGAAGCAGAGCCCAGCCTGCTTAATCATGTGCACCCCTACCTGGGGGATGTCACTATGCCTGAACCCATGAACTGTGAAGCCAACCCGGAATTCGCCAACGTACCCACGCTGCAGCAGATGACCGATGCGGCACTGCGGCACCTGTCACATGAAAATGATCGCGGTTTCTTCCTGATGATTGAGTCCGCATCAATCGACAAGCAGTCACACGAACGCAAGCCCTGCGGATCAATCGGTGAGGTAGAACAACTGGAAGAGGCTCTGGCCAGCGCCATGGCGTTTGCCGATAGCCACCCCAATACCCTGGTAGTGGTAACCGCAGATCATTCCCAGGCGGCGCAATTGATTCCCGAGGAAAGCCTGTTTGCGGCCTTTCCCCTGCCTACATTTACCCCGGGTAAGGTGGCACGTATCAATACGCCTGAGGGCAGCCGCATGGCGGTGAACTACGCCACCACCAATTTCATGATGGAAGAGCACACTGGAGCGGCGGTACCTGTTTACAGTAATGCAGAGGGTATAGGGCGCATCGCACCCTTTATACGCCAGCCGGAAATTTTTACTATTACCCGGAAATATCTCGGGCTATAAATTGATCCAACTGTTCAACGCACGCAGCCTAAACTGCGTGCCACGGTAATCCAGCACCACAGAGTCAGGTAATATTTCGTCGAGTTTGACACCGGGGGCAACGTTGCCCCCGACCTTCACGCTTTTACTGTTGAGCATCACCGAGGACCTCGCACTGTCTCCACTATAGTCATGGCGTTGATAGTAAATCGTGGGGATATCATTCTTGGCCTGCTGCGACAGCTCGGCAATAAACGGAGCAGGATGTTCATCCAGGCGCTCATCTTTCAGGTCCTCGCGCGCCTGTAACACCGCTTTTTCAATATCGATGGGTTCTTGTTTACGTTGCGCCGGGGCTTTTTCGGCAGGCGCAATGTCGGCGGACTCTGCTAGCGCAGCGGTATTGTCCGCAAGCGCAGACTTGCTGGCTGCTGCACGTGTTTGCTCCGGGCGCGCAGTGGCTTGCTGTTCACGTTGCTCATACAAACGCTGCACCGCAGTTTTCTCGGGCACAGTAGCAACTACAGCATCGGCAGTGGTGATTACTGCGCTCGATGCTGCTTGCACCTGCGCTGGCGGCTCTGCCACTGCTGTTTCCGGTGTCGGCTTTGCAAGCGCCGGCTTGGGGTCAACTGCAACCGATGCTGCGTGCTGTGCCTGGGTGGCAGATGCTGCAACAACTGCAGCCCTGGCCCCGGATGGTGCCGCCGGCACGGGTAAAGACACCTCTACCGGGACCAGTTGCGGGTCGCGCTCGAATAGCAGGGCGATAATTACCACCAACGCTGCACCCAGTGCCAACCATGGCAATATCTGCCTGGACTTGCTGCTGCCCCCGCCATTTTCCGCGTCAACGTAGTGCTGGGTCGCCAGGCCAGGCACCGCATCACTATCTTGTCGCGAGCGGTTCAGGGCATCCAGGATTAATGACATAGGGTAAATTCCGGCGAGGCCAGTTGCGTAATCACGGCGCTACCCCGATGCCAGCTAAGGCCTGTAAATGCTGCCGGGCAGCCGTCCCCGTGGGGTCGATACCAAGGCTTTCATTCAGTTTGAGCAAGGTTTGCACGCCCACCAGGCCGTCATCGTCCAGACCCTGTTCACGTTGAAACAAGCGCACTCGCTGCTCCAGGGCTGCATTGAAATTCTGTCCGCTCAGAGCTTGAGGCTGACCATCCAGTTGCGCAAATAGATTAGCCACCTGCGCCACCGCGGCACTGCTGTCACCCCGTGCCAGCGGTCGTTCGAACTCCGCGGGCGGATGCCACAGGAAACGATAACGACCACTCCATTGCGGACCCAACTCGCCGAGCTGAATCAGCAACACCCCCCGCTCTGCTGCTACCCAGGCCTGACGGCCCTCGATACCCAGTAGTAATACGCTGGCGGCAAAGCGATCAGCGGTGACCACCTCCAACAACAGAGGGCGGCCATACTCCATCAGCGCATCCCAGGTTGGCGCGTCCCTGGAAATACAGGCGATGCCTGCAGCCGGGCCATCTCTACAAATATCTGCTGGTGGTGCAGCATCGGTATAAAGTGACCACAGCATGGCCTGCGCCATCATCGGTTCCAACAACCAGTTCGATTCAGGCTGCGGCTCGACTGCGCTCTGCGGCAACTCGCCTGCGTCAGGTTCAACCGCCACCAACTCAGGAACGACCGCCACCGACGGTTCTATCACAGCGGGCACCGGCACCTGCAACTCGGGTTCGACGATCGCGGATGCGGGCGGCACCTGGGGAACGGGGCTAAAGGTAACTACTGCATCGCGCTGCTTATACTCTTGCAGCGCCCACCAGCCTCCCATGGCGGCCAACACCAAGGCCAACGTAGCAGGCCGCAACCAAGACCACAGCCGCGGGCTTTCTTCGCCCAGTACTTCCTGCGCAGCCAGGCGCAGCATGGACATATCGGCCCGCTGCTTGTTCCGGCCATAGGCCCCCAACAAGACGCGATCGCACAATACGTTAATCACCCGGGGAATGCCCCGGGTACGCTTGTAAATAGCGCGCACCACCGTCGGCGGAAAAATGATCCGGTCGGCACTCATGCCGGCTACCTGCAGTCGATGGTGTATGTAAGCACCGGTCTCTTCCTGGTTTAGCGGCTCCAGGTTATAGCGTGCGGTAATACGCTGATTGAGCTGGCGCAACTGCGGCTGGGCCAGCATCTGGGCCAACTCTGGTTGCCCGATTAAAATAATCTGCAGCAGCTTCTCGCTATTGGTTTCCAGGTTCGTGAGCAGGCGTATCTGCTCCAGCACGTCGAAATCCAGATGCTGTGCTTCATCAATAAGCAGCACCGTCTTGCGCCCGCGGGCATGATTTTCCAGCAGATAGGTATGCAAGCTGTCTGTGAGGGTTTTGAGGGTGTGCCTGTCTGCGTCGTAGCTGATCCCCAGTTCGTCACAGGCGGTGGCCAGCAACTCCATGGCATTCAATGCCGGGTTGAGAATAATCGCGATGTCGGTGTCGTGGGGCAACTGCTCCAGTAAACAGCGATTAATGGTGGTCTTGCCAGTACCTACCTCACCGGTTAACAGGATAAATCCACCGCCGGTACCCACGCCATAGAGCAGGTGCGCCAGGGCGTCCCTATGGCGTGCGCTCATAAAAAGGTATCGCGGATTGACCGCTATGGAGAAAGGGGCTTCAGTAAGCCCGAAATATTGATAATACATGCAGCTGCGAGTCACTCGCCCCGGGGGATTTATCTGTTCGCATTATGCCCAAGGGGGTGTAGCAATGCTATTGCAGTTCTTAATTAGCAGTCGCTGCCCTACAATGAGCTGCTCACAATGTGGAAAGAGTAATGACAGCACAGCGACACCCTATACGCCATGCGATCTACCTGTCGTTATTGATGGTATTGCTGGCCAGTACCGCTGCCGCTGCGGCGAAACTCGCATCTACTACCGCCTCCACTGCCGCCATTGTTACTGTGCAATACCTGGTATGCATGCTGTTTTGCCTGCCCACCTTGCTTAAGCCAGGGCTTGGCAGTCTGCGTACGCAACGCCCAGGGCTGCACTTACTGCGCGGACTGGCCGGTGTACTGGGGTTTTATTTGTATTATGCCGCACTGGGTAACATTCCGATGGTAGACGCTATGCTACTGCGCCAGAGTGCGCCCCTGGTAGTCCCTCTGGTGATGTGGGCCTGGACCCGGGATACGGTGCCCAAGAGCGCCTGGCTACCCCTGATCATCGGCTTTGTCGGCGTAGCAGTGATTCTGCGACCCAGTCCCGCGGGTTTAAGCTGGTGGCACGCAGCGGGCTTCATCTCGGCTGTTACCCTGGCCATATCCATGGTCGCCACATTCCAACTGGCACTTACCGAGCCAGATTCTCGTATCCTGTTTTACTACTTTGCCCTGTCGCTGGTGTGCGTCGCACCTTTCAGCCTGGGGGAACTGAGTCAAATTCGCTGGCAGGACTGGATCGCCATGCTGTATATAGGCGTGTCTATCTACTTTACCCTGGGCTTATATACCCGCGCCTATGGCATAGCGCCGGCGTCAGCCATCGCCCCGATTAATTACCTGGCCATCGTATTGGGCGGACTGTGGGGCTGGTTGCTGTGGGACCAGGTACCGGACAGTTGGTCGGTACTGGGTAGCGCAATGGTCATCAGCGGCGGCTTGCTGACTATCTACCTGGCCAGAGGCAAGGTCGCCGACAGTGAGTTGGCCTCAGCATGCTAAGCCCCGCTAATAGACGGAAATAGAAACGGCCACCGGTAAAACCGGCAGCCGTTACAGGAATGCTTATTATTAGAGGGAGCCCGGGCGGTCCTTTTCCTCTTCAACAGCCTGGGCCTGCTCTTGGGAAGAGCGACTGACTGGCGTGCTGGCGGCATATGCCACAGTCACCGACAGGGCGGCCAAAACAAAATAGATAATGATATGGGCAAACATAATCAAACCTCCTCTAGGTCATGGTTTGTGCACCCATTGAAACAATCGGGTCTAGAATAAACATACTAGAGAACGCGGCACTATTTCCGCTAAACACCAGGGAATAGGCAATAAATACTTATATTTCATGGTGTTATGGATATTTAAAAAATTGGAGAAAGTGTGAATACTGCTATTTCTTACCTCCTCAGCCGGTTTTCAGCCAATCTGAGCAGATACTCGCAGGCGCTGCCGGACAGGCGGGCCCAGGTTTGAGCGCCTGGTTTTCAGCTTATGGCAGCTATGTACTGATTCCATTTATCGCTGCAGCGGCAGGCTGGGGCACCAACTGGCTAGCCATCAAAATGACCTTCTATCCGCTGCACTACGTGGGTAAGTTCCCGTTTGGCTGGCGTGGCGTGGTGCCGTCGCGCATTCCCAAGTTCGCCACCGGCATGGTCGACACTACCATCGGCCGCATCGGCGGGCTGCCCGCCATGGTCGATGCCGTGGACATGGACGAAGTCAAAAGCTACTTCCTCGACACCGCCACGCCCATGATTGCTGAAGCCGTGCACAGTCTGATGCGGGATCAGCGCCGGGTGATGTGGGAAAACCTGCCAGCGCCCACCAAGAAACTGGTGTACCAGGTGGTGGAAATGGAAATGCGCGAGGGCATGGACAGTCTCACTGATGATATTCACGACAACTTTGAGCGCCTGCTGGATCTGCGCGAATTGGTGGTACGCAAGTGCGAAGAAAACCCCGATCTGTTGAATCGCATGGTCTTTGCCTGCGCCGCCAAAGAGTTGAGTTTTCTGGTATTTTCAGGGGCGTTTTTCGGCTTTGCGTTTGGCGTGGTCCAGGCCCTGGTGTGGCTGTACCTGCCCCAGTGGTGGGTACTGCCCTTTTTCGGCTTCCTGGTGGGCACCCTGACCAACTGGATCGCACTGCAATTAATCTTCACCCCACTGGAGCCGAAAAAGATCGGGCCGTTTGTCTTCCAGGGCCTGTTCCTGAAACGACAACAGGAAATTTCACGGGAATTCAGCCGGGTATTTACCGAGGAGGTACTCACCGCCAAAGAAGTGGTGCATACCCTGGTCCATGGCCAACGCAGCGAGCGCACCATGGCGATGCTCAGGTCGCACATCTCCGATATCATGGAGCACAAACTGGTGGTGCAGTTGGTGACGCAGGGCGCGATGGGGCCTGAAGGCTACGCGGACCTTAAAGACGCAGCACTGGAAAAGGCAATACAGTATACCGAGGAGTTGGCGGAGGACAGTCGATTCAACAAAAACCAGGCCCACGCAGTGCAGGAGATGCTGCACGAGCGTATTTCCAAGCAGCCCCCCGCAGAATTCCAGGACCTGGTGCGCCCCATTTTCCATGAGGACGAATGGATACTCGTTGCCATCGGCGGCGCACTTGGTGCATTGGTAGGCTGGGGCCAATTGGTGATGCTGTTCGGCGAACGGCTCATCACTAATGGCGCAGGACTAAACTGAGCAAGGTTATCACCGCCTGGCGCAAATCAGACTTGCCGCTACTAGTGCACCAGGCGCGTGTGCGAGTAGGCTGAATACCAGCCAAACCAGAAAGACCGATGGGCAGGTAATCGATGCAACAGGCGACCATCATCTCTGCGCAACTGTGCCTCATCCAGTTGCCAGACTGCCCCGAACTTGTCGCGCAGCGTCGCCTCATTATCCCAATCAGTAAATTCTACATCTTGCGCTTCGTACACACGATTAGCCCCCGAGGCATCTGTCACCACAATAAAACGCAATGCCCCCACCTGATCGTGGTAGAGCGCGTGTTCGGCAAGATAATCTGCAGCAATGGCAAGCGGTTGCGAAGGGTACTGTGGAAAAATCAGGCCGAGCACTTCCGCCTTATTTTTCAGCCGGGTATCCAGTGTCGGCACCTGGAACATCAACTCGTCAGTTGCGAAGTAATCGCGGTAAGCCGCGCCCTCAGAATAATCCCGAGTGTGCCCGGTCGCCATCGATAACACCTGCGTCTGCGGATGACGACGACGCCACTCACCCCAGGTGGTGGTCACTACGCTTAGCCGCGGCAGCGCAACACCCTCTTTGGCCAATGGCCCTATTACCGCTTTTCCCCAGAGGGTATTCCACAGCGATTGCGTAGCCCGGTCATACATCAGCTTGTTGGAACGGTACAGAAAACCACTGGTGCCCAGTTCATAGTTAACACCGGCAACCCGTGTTTGATACAAGATCATGGTGCCACACAGGGTGCAGTAAACGCCGGCCACGGGTAGCCCGCCGATTTCGTCAACAAACATTTCATGCCAGGCGAGAATTCGTCTGGGATAAGCGCGCGCATCACCATTGATTTCCATACCAAAGACAACATTATCATCGGCCAGATAATCTGCTGCAGCCACACCTGTCATTCTGGGGTGACGCAACGGCGGTATCCCGTCCTGTCTTACTCCACCCCAAACCACCTCGTCCAGGCGAATGGTGGCAGCACGCCCACTGGCAAAGTAAGCTTCAAAATGCTCGTCTAGCAAACCGTACAACGCACTTTTAAAATCGGCATAGGCCGGATGAAAATCCGGGGCGCGATTCCACAGCCATTGCTGCCATTGTTGCAGGTCAAAACCGAAGGAAAGACCGGTTTTGCGCTGCAGCAAGGCGACGAGCTGCGCAGCGAAAGCCGGATCGCGGCTAATCAAAAGCACCTCTAAAACCATGGGTGTGAAACTCGGCTGCCACCGGGTATCAATGAATTCAAGAGCCTCCTGTTTGCCCTCGGCAGTGCCCAGCACCAGGAGCAGGAACTCACCCACTATTTCTACGTCGTCGTTCTCAGGCTGGGCGCGTGCTGCCAGCGACAATGTCAGCGCGACAGCAAACATCAGTATTATCAGGTAAACGCGATGCATCCAGGACAAACCCCCCTGCCGGACGACCACGGCGGCTATCCGTTCCAAATTGGAGTGACGCGGCACAAGCAAGTTCCCCATGCCCGCATTTTTTCGCCAAAAAACTTAGCGCAGAAAACCACTGGTCGATAAAAGTTGTGCGCCAAATGAACTCTGCTGGCGTATAACAGTCCATAACTCAACACAACCCAAATGGAAAACCCGATATGCAACGACTTATGCTGCTCGTCGCCTTGTCGCTAGGCCTGGCCCAGTATGCAATGGCAGAGACCGCGACTGCCGTTTTTGCCGGCGGCTGCTTCTGGTGTATGGAATCTGACTACCAGGACCAAAAAGGTGTCAGCGATGTGGTATCCGGATTTACTGGAGGAACATTGCAGAACCCCACCTACTCCGGTAATCACCAGGGCCACTTCGAGGCGGTTGAAGTGACCTACGACCCGTCAGTTATAAGCTACCAGCAACTGCTGGATCTGTTCTGGGTAAATATTGACCCCTTCGACAACGCCGGGCAGTTTTGCGACAAGGGTTTCAGCTATCGCAGCGCGATTTTCCCGGCCAATGCTCGGGAACGAGAGCTAGCCGAGCAATCGCAAGCGGCTGTGGCGGAGCAATTCCCGGACACTGAAATCCATACGGAGATCAGGGATGCCAGCGAATTCTGGCCGGTGGAAGAATACCACCAGGACTATTACCTGAAGAACCCGGTGCGCTACAAGTACTACCGTTGGAATTGTGGCCGCGACCAGCGCCTGAAGCAAATCTGGGGGGCTGCGGCCGCTCACTGATCCACTTCAGGGAGAATTGTCGCGATAGTTATTCGGCGCTACCGGCTTACCCAAAAACAGTGCGGCACTAACCAGCAATCTTTCGGCGGTGCTCATCTCGGCACGTTCACGCAGCACCTCGCGGGCCAGCAAGGGCTCATCGGTTATCACGCCATCCACTCCCATGGACATCCAGCGTGACATGGAGGGTGCGTCGTTCACGGTCCATACCAGAATGCGCTTGCCGCTGTTGTGCACCCGCCTGATTAGCGGAGCGGTCACAATGCGCGCACTCAGCGCAAGGAAATCCACATCAAGCTTCGACAGGTCACCCACCGCACTCGCCGCCAGCAGACCGACGGGCCAGCCCGGGCGCAGCGCTTGTAACTTTTGCACCGCTTCCAGCTTCAGCGACATAATTGAAATTTCATCGACCATATTGGCCGCCTCAACGATATCGATAACGCGTTGCTCGAGAGCCTGATCGTGACCATAATACTTGAGTTCTATCATTAACCTGGCGCGGCCGCGAACCTCCTCCAACACCTGCTGTAACGTAGGCACCCTTTCTGTGGAAAATTCCTGAGCATACCAACTACCAATATCGCGCTGTTGAATATCCTCCAGGTCGCCGTCCCAGACCTTCAGGGGGTCCCCTGAGAGCTTCATAAAATCACTGTCATGAAACACCACAATCTGTCCGTCGCGGCTCTCCTGAACGTCTATCTCAACCCAGTCCGCACCATCCTTCAGTGCCTGTCGTATTGATGCCATAGTATTTTCAGGTGCCGCGCCCGCGGCTCCACGATGCGCAACGATAGAAACAGCGTCTTCGCGTTGCACGATATCCAGCAATCGATAGCCGGCATAAAGCCCCACTGCCGCCAGCAGCGCTACCACCAGGATAATGCTTCCCGTGCCGCGCCCTTGCTTTGCCTGCGGTGGCAGGCGCAAGGCTTCTGCTAACTCCCCAACCCCGTCCATTACCCGAAAGTGCGCATACAGCTCTACGGTTACAAACGCCACGCCGGACACGGCCAATGCGGCGACAAAGAAATTAATGACTATCCAGGTCGCCAACATTATTGCCAGTACAAAAAGCAATGGCCCCAGTTTGCTATGGGGTGCAGAAACAACATAACCGCCAAGGAAGTCAAAGAGCACATAAGGAATCAAGGCAATCAACACAGCTAGAACAATGCACAAGGCATAGGCGCGCAGCACCAGCATCAGATTCCCTGCAACGGTGAGTTCGCTTGAACTCAGCGCTGCACGACCGGACAGGTCGGCGAAAAGCACCTTCGGCAACGACAGGCACCAATGCAACAACTGACGCCCTACTAACCACAAATAGACAACTACCGCGACTGCTACTATACCCAACGCCCACCAGAACTGCGGGGGCTTCTCTGTCAGGTAGTAATTGATGTCATACTCACCCAGCAAGAACCAGGCGCTAGCGCCGACAAGCAGTAACAGGGGAACGGTTCTCACCAGTACACCCAGGGTCAAATACAGAGTCAGTTGCAACAATCCCGGCGCGCGACGAATGGCATAACTGCTGGCCTGCAAGGGAGAACACACCAGGGAATGGCGGGCAGCGAGGGCAAGCACCGACATTGCGCTCATTTCCATGGCGGTAATTGCCAGCAAAATGCCCGTTAGCAGTACTGCAAATACCATCCCCAGGGGGGACAGCAACAGGCGCGCGATCTCCTGGTCTGCTACCGCAGCGTTTCCGGAAAGGCCCACCAGCAATTGCAGCAGGAGACCGAATAGCGGACCCAGGATGACGATACCCAATAGATTGAATATCAAGTGCACTTGCAACAGCGACAGCCACTGCGCGCGCAGAAAATGGAAAAATCCGGAACCGATATTAAGCATGCCAAGTCCCCTGCAGTAACGGCTGTAGTTTTTTATACCGAGCATAAACTAACATCAACCACTGGCAGATGTCGTTCGGGAACAAGAATAAATCTTTCTTAATCGAGTGGGGGGACGTGGATATCCACAATGCATAAACACTCACTGGAACAGTGAGTGTGCCCGGTTTTAGCTGCCCTGCACCTGAGAATCGGCGCTTGCGCTGGCCTTGTTCTGGTAAAGCTCACGGCGCTGGTCATTATAGTCGCGACCTGATTTTCGCTTGTCGCGATGACTGTTCCACACCTTTGGGCTTTTGCCCGAGGTTGATTCCTTGACCTGAACCTGCTCGGCAGAGGCCGTCTCTGCACAAGCCTTGTCGGTAAAGCTGGTTTTTCCGGTTTGTTGATCCACGCACATGTAGACACCAGCAGGCGCCGTTTGCGACAGTGGCAGCAGTATCAGTAGCAAAATTAAACGTTTCATAGTCCGGTCTCCATGGGTGCAAAGCGCACGACATAACAAAGGTTACACACAGACTACGGGGCAGTTACCGACCAAATCTAGCTGAATCTGGACTTTTCTACAGAAAAATGGCGATTTAACCTTTTATTGGCCTATTTTTCGACCGATTCCATACCCGACAATAGCTCCAGCGCCTGGTCACACCATGACAGGAAATGTTCCCCCTGGTTAATACCGAATGCCAGCGCCAGGTAGACACCCTTGCGCCGCGCGGGCAGGGAGGCAGGCTCGGCGTAGTGTCGACGACGTATTGTTTCGTAGAGATACAGGAGTTGCATCATGCCCTCCCGACGCTCCGATATTTCTGCGGTGATATGCGCTACGTTGCTGACATCCAGGTTATACAGCTTCACCAGTAACTCATCTTTGGCGGCCTGGGTGCGGGTGGTACCAAAGACCCATTCACTGAGGGCATCGCGCCCGGCGGCAGTCAAGCCGTAGACTATTTTATTCGGCTTGCCGCTCTGGCTAACCTCGCGTTTATTGAGCCAGCCCTTTTCGGATAATTTACGCAGTTCCTGATAGATCTGCTGGTGGGAGGCATTCCAGAAAAAACCCAGGGAGGTTGTGAAATCCCGGGACAGCTCATAGCCCGACAGGTCATCCTCTATCAGGGCCGTCATGATTGCGTGTGCCAGTGCCATGGGTGTCTCCCTGTTATTATTTCCAGGCTGGTATTTTCTTGCACAGCGCGTAACCGGCTGCACAAAAGATCAGCGCTTCAGGCGACTCATAGGATACGCCTGATGGAACACCTTAGAGAACATCTTATGCAAAAAAATGCATATTTATTTGATATGCATTTTTTTGCATAGTATAGTGACGCCCATTGATGACCACTGCAATGTCTACAGGAGATCAGCAACAATGGCATTACCCGACATATTGCAATCGCGACTGTCCATACCGATGGTGGCCGCTCCCCTGTTTATCATCTCCACTCCGGATCTGGTAATCGCGCAGTGCAA
>JAIBDN010000064.1 GCA_024686215.1 Gammaproteobacteria bacterium
ACAAAGGGGTAGACGGGGAAAATCCGTACCAGAGCCTGTTTACCCTGGTAGACGGGTGCGGCCTGAAGCCGCCGAAGGCGGCAACGCAGGCAGAACCAGAAAAAGAAAAAGAAAAAGAAAAAGACTAGCCCGGGACTAGTGTGCCCGGCGGTTTATCACTTGCTGGTTGACGCCATCGATCAGCGTGTGACTGCCATCAGGAAGGTCCGGCGAGCCCTCCATAAGTTTTTGCTGCACCAGGGGCACCAGTTGAATCATCTCGCGCACCCCCATGGCACGCAGATAGCCACCCATATCCCGATGACTGTCCAGCTCCACATTGGTATCCGTAGAGCGAAAAGCCTGGATAATGCGTAGATCTTCAGCACTATAGGCGCTATCTTCGCCGAAAATTAATTTGGTGAAGGTATCAACGATAGCCACTTTACTCACCAGCTCACCCTTGCTGTCCGCACGTTGCATGCAAATTCTCCCTTGAAACCGCGTCTTAGTGCGACTCGTTCATCCTTGTCTGATTTTAGTATGGTTGAAAATTAACCACTGACTGATCATATTTTAGTCAATATTTCACATTTTCCGCATAATTTGTGGTCAAACGCCCAATATGGGTTAGGGGTTTGATCGGCAGGCCAACCGTTGACTGCACGGCCGAGTAGGTGGCTAGTGCCCCCACTGGACCGTCTGAGGCCATGGATGGCTGAGGCGAGCCACATGGATGTGCTTGTCGCGTGTCCAGTGGGGGCACTAGCCACCTACTCGACCTCTATCTAATAATGGCTCAGAAAACCGCGTGACCCGGGGTACGCGGAAAGGGAATAGCATCGCGGACATTCTCCATTCCGGTTACGTAGTTCAGCAGGCGCTCAAAGCCCAGGCCGAAACCGGCGTGGGGAACCGTGCCGTAGCGACGCAAGTCGCGATACCACCAGAGCTCGTCACGCAGGAGCGGATCCATGCGGGCATCGAGTACATCCAGGCGCTCCTCGCGCTGGCTGCCACCAATGATCTCGCCGATACCCGGCGCCAGCACATCCATGGCAGCCACGGTTTTCTCATCGTCGTTCAGACGCATGTAGAACGCCTTGATCTCTTTCGGGTAATTCATCACCACCACCGGGCGGCCAACGTGTTTCTCCGCCAGAAAGCGTTCGTGCTCTGAGGCCAGGTCTACGCCCCAGGCCACCGGAAATTCAAATTTCTCACCGCAATTCTCCAGGATCTTGATCACTTCCGTGTAATCCAGACGCTCGAAGCTATTGTCGATCACACCGCGCATGCGCGCCATCACCGTGTCGTTGATGCGCTGCTGGAAGAAGGCTATATCGTCCTCGCGCTCTTCCAGAACCCGGGTGAATACATGCTTGAGCAGGCTTTCTGCCAGATCGGCATCAGCGTGCAGGTCGGCAAAGGCGATCTCCGGCTCCACCATCCAGAATTCCGCCAGGTGGCGACTGGTGTTGGAATTTTCCGCGCGGAAAGTGGGGCCGAAGGTGTACACCTTACTCATGGCCAGGCAATAGGACTCCACTTCCAGTTGCCCGGATACGGTGAGAAAGGCTTCACCACCAAAGAAATCCTGGTGGTAATCCACCGCTCCCTCGTCCGTGCGTGGCAGGTTTGTCATATCCAGGGTGCTGACGCGGAACAGTTCTCCGGCACCCTCGCAATCACTGCCGGTGATAATCGGGGTATTGATCCAGTGAAAGCCGTCATCGTGAAAGTAGTTGTGAATCGCGTTGGCCAGGGTGGTGCGCACGCGAGTCATGGCACCGATAGTATTGGTGCGCACCCGCAGATGAGCCTGGGTCCGCAGGTACTCGAAGGTATGCCGCTTCTTGGCGATGGGGTAGCTCTCGGGATCATCCACCCAGCCCATGACCTCTACCGAGCTTGCCTGTATCTCCACACTCTGGCCCTTGCCCTGGGAGGCAACCAGCTCGCCACTGATCACTACCGAGCAGCCGGTGGAGAGCAACAATACTTCAGCTGCGTAATTGTCCAGGGAGCTGGGCACTACCGCCTGAATGGCGTCGAAGGCAGAGCCATCGTGCACCGCCAGGAAGGAGATACCCGCTTTGGAGTCACGTTTGCTGCGCAGCCAACCCTTGACTGTGACCTGGGCACCAACGGCGACCTGGCCTTTAAGGGCGCCGGCTACAGATGTGAATTGCGACATGAATGATGAGCCTCGAGTAATTTTTCCGGGGGGAGAATAGCACGCGTGCGGGGGTTTTTACCTGTGGAATTTACTAGCGGGCGATACGCGTGAATTTGCCATCGGCCAGGGTCAACTTGTTCTCCAGACCCTTGTCGGAAAACACAAAACCAATGATCGGCTCATCGATACTCGCGGCATCAACCCCGCCACCAGAGGCCACGCGCACCATGACTACATCCCCGTCCACGCCCACCTTCCAGGTCTGGCTGGCACGAAAATCCTGCAACGCCTGCGCGGTCATGAACAGCACCGCTTCAGATTTGACACCGGCACCCAGCGGCAACCCAAAGGTGGCACCGGAGGTGCTGAAAAATGCCACCGCCTTGCCGTCTACCAGCAGACAACCCTCACCATACTCGGCAGCGCCACCAAAGCCCACCTTGACCACATCCGGATACACCAGCACGCCGGCGGCCTTGTCCAGCAAAGACCCCGCACCACTGGCGTGATTGCGCAGCTTGACCAGCGCCTGTTGGGAGCTGGCTACCAGGTCGGCCTTGTCATTGGCCTGTACCACAGCCGACAGCAATAGCATCACAGCAACTGTGATAGCGCTTATCAACCGCGCATAACTCAATGGCATAGCAAACCCTTTCATCGCCTTAATCAACAGTTTGACCCACCAGGCGCTCTGAGAGTTCCCACAAACGATCAGCCAGGTCCGGATCAACCGCATGCGCCATAAATCCGCCGTCCACGCCCTCAGCCACGGGGACTGCTATCTGGCAGTTCTCCAGATACATACCGCCGTTGCCCGCCAACTCCGGCGAGGACGCCGCCCAGACACTGGTGGCGGCGCCCTGCTCCACTGTCTTGAACACCAGGGGCGCTCCCGAAGGCGTGGCATCGCCAAGATCGTCAAAATCTTGCTGGGTCATGTGGCGGCTCAACTCGGTCATGATCACGCCCGGGTGCACCGCATACGCGCGCACGCCGCGCGCGGCGAAACGTTTATCCACACCCACCGCAAACAGCGCATTGGCGCTTTTGGAGCGGCCATAGGCGGGCCATTTGGCGTAGTCGCTGTGCTCATAGTTGGGATCGTCAAAGTCCACCCCACTCAGCTTATGCCCGGCTGAACTCAGCGCGACTAAGCGCGACTCTGTCCCGGACTGGGCTGCGCCCGCCACCAGTGCCGGCAGCAACAGTGCACTAAACAGGAAGTGTCCCAGGTGATTGGTACCAAACTGCAGCTCAAAACCCTGCGCGGTGCGCGCCAGTGGGCAGGCCATCACCCCGGCGTTATTAATTAACAGATGGATATGCGGGTAGCGCTGCAATACCTCAGCGGCGCAGGCGCGAACGCTCTCCAGGTCCGCCAGATCAAGGGTGGCGCTATCCAATTGCGCCGCGGGGTTTTCCTCGCGCAACTGCGCCAGCAGGGGCGCCAGCTTATCCGGGTCGCGGGCCAGCATGACCACGCTGGCGCCGGCTTGCGCCAGCACCCTGACCGTTTCCACCCCCAGTCCGGCAGAGGCACCGGTTACCAGGGCAACCTTGCCGGCCAGTGAAATTCCCGCGATGACTTCGCCGGTGGTGGATTGTGCGTTGAACTGCGACATCGTTATTTCCTCATCTCTATTAACAGCTGCCTATTGTGACCCGATACAAATGCCGATTTAATGGCGCCTGCGGCCACCCAATATTGAACTCAGCATACAGGATTGCAGATATGAACTCAGCGGACATGGAATTTTTCGAAGGCGGCAACTACATGAGCTTTGCCACGCGCAAAAAGTCCGGTGATTTTGTCGCCACCCCGGTGTGGTTCGCCCCGGACGGCGACAGCTATTACGTGTTTTCAGCGGGTAACGCGGGCAAGGTGAAGCGCCTGCGCAACTTCAGTGAGTCACGCATTGCGCCGTGCACCGCAACCGGCACGCTCACCGGTGCAGCGATGGACGCCAAGGCCTTTATACTGGAAAGCAAGGCAGAGCAGGCTACCGCCCTTAGCGCCCTGCGCCGCAAGTACGGCTGGCAGATGAGCATAGGGGACCTGTTCGCGAAGATAACCGGGAAGATGGACAAGCGCGCCTATATTCGCGTGGAACTGACTTAAATACCGGCCAGCATTTCCCGCTGTACCGCTTCCAGCTGCAATTCATAGCTGTTGATATCGGAACGCAGGGTCGCCGTGGCAATAGCACGCTGCAGGTAACCTGAGGCCTGCTGCAGCTCCTCCAATTGATAGTGCACCATACCGGTGGCATACAACAGGCCACTGTCATCAGGTAGCAATTCAAGGGCGCGCTCATATTGGGTGAGGGCCAGGGACCAGTTGTCCTGCTCCGCTGCCTGGTCTCCCAACCAGGCATGATAGTAAGGGTTAGCATCGCGATAGACTGCCACACGCTGCTGCCAATCACTGCTCTCCGCCTCGCGTCCTTCCAGAGTGTACAAAACCACCAGGTTATTCATAGCCGAACGGTCCCAGGGGTCCAACTGCAAGGCATACAAGTAACTGCTCTCAGCTTCCGGGTGCTGTCCGGCGGCACGATAGATAGCGCCCAGGTTGGTCCATAAATGCGGCGTCAGTGGGCTCACCTGCAGCGCGCGCACCGTCTGCAACCAGGCTGTGGCAATATCCTCCCGCGCCAGTGCCTCCATGGCGATATTACTGTGATACAGGGCCTGGGCTTCGCGATCAGTAATACTGCGACTGCCGGCAATATCGCGCGAGGGCAATGGGTCGATATCCACCATGTACTCCTCGCCATTGCGTAATTTGACCGACACATTCACATGCAGGCGCACCATTACCCGCTCGCCAAGGCGCGTCCACTGCGGGCGCATTTCCAGCCATTGGTAGGAGGCATTCAGGTTCGCTTCCCGCGCCAGCGCTATGAACACGTTCGCATAGGACAGGCAGTTAGCACTGCCGCGGTGAAAAACTTCCCGGGCATCGCCATCGCCCAGCGGGTCATATTCCATACCCAGAGAGCCGCGCCCGACTATTGCACGGTGCAGCATATTCAGACGCTGCTTTTCATTGCGCACACCGGCGGTATAACGGGCGACGAAATCGCGCATAGCCTCATCGGTGGCTAACAGGTCCGGTGTCTCCACCTGCTGAGCCACCTCCGCTACGGTCAGTGTCTGTTGTGGCAGCTGCAGCGGCGCGAGATCGGCAACGCTGCGCTGGTGCCGGGGTGCAAAAGAACAGGCGGCAAGGGCGCCAGACAATAGTACGACCAAAACGACCACCAGGCGGCGGCCACCATCGGCACAATGCGGCGAATACCGCGATGTCACAAATGCGGGGTATGCCATGCACCCAGTATAGCGCAAGCGGGCATGCGTATCAGCCGGCGGGTTGATCTCCATCAATGCGCCTGGCTAACCAGTGGGGGAAGCTGAGAGAGTTGGAAATGTATCCGCTAAATTATAATCAGGAGCATAATCATGACCCAGCATCTGCTAGAGCAGCACACCGAGGAAGATCATCGCATCATGCGCCAATTGGCCCTTGTCGTCGGCGGATTTTTCGTCGCTACTGTGGCCATGGCGGTTATTATCGGCGCAGTAATGGGCTGAATTCAGGCATGGGGCGCACACCGCGCCCCATGACATCATGCGGCGGTATGTAAGCCGCATTCGCGACCATCGTGTACCTTGGTGGGGTCGAAGTAATGCCGGCAGGAAGGCAACTCGAATTTCTCCATGTAGTCCTCTACATCCTCTTCTGACCAATAGAACATCGGTGCCACCTTGATAATGCCGCGATTGTCCATGGACACAATGTCCAGCGACTTACGGTGCTCGGTCTCCTCGCGGCGTATGCCGGTCAGCCAGATTTCCGGTTTAAACTCTTCCAGCGCCTGTGCAAAGGGCTCCAACTTCACCTGCCGGGTAAACTCCTGGTGGCGCTCTTCCTCGTCCACAGTGGGAATGCCGCCCATGATGGCGTTGCGCCGTTCGGAGGTCATCTGCGGCGAATACACATGCATGTCCACTTGCAGATCACGGATCAGACGTTCCGCCACCACGTAGGTGTCACGCAGGTTGTAACCGGTATCCACCCAGATAGTCGGTACGCTTTTATCCACTTCACTCACCAGGTGCAGCATTACCGCCGCATTGCGACCCATGCTGGTGGTGGCGATGGTCTTGCGACCCAGACCCAGCGCCCACTGCACAATCTCCTGCGCGCTGGCATTGCGCAGGGTGGCGTTAACACTGTCAAAATCCATTTCCACGGCGGGGAATAATCCACATTTATACTAAGGGTGCGAACTCTATAGAATCAAAAAGAGACTTACAAATAACTAAGCTTTATATGGATATACTTGGCCGGCAATATTGGTCAGTACCCAGGGTAGGCATTGCTGGCGGCGCCATTGCGTTTTGCGCTGGAAATTTCCGGGGGTGAGTAGCAGTCTACACCCCCCCATAAAAGCCCTATGCCGCTGCGCGCGCTGCAGTTTTTTCCAACTCAGCGTGCAGATCGAGAAACTGCGCGGTGAGCTTGTGGCCGGGAGCCATGTCGATCAGCGGGCGGTGCTCGCGATGGGACTCTTTCATCTTCACCGAGGTGTTCAGGTAGCTACCAAACACCGGGAAGCCCTCTTCCTCCAGCTCCGCTACCAGTTCGCCGGGCAAGCGCGCCTGTGAGTTGAACTGATTGATAACAATACCTTCCACCTCAAGATCGGGATTGTGATCCTCTTGTAACTCGGCGATGTTATCCATCAGCGAATACAGGCTCTGCCGGGCAAAACTGTCACAATCGAACGGCACCAGTACAGAATCTGCGGCGATCAGTGCTGACTTGGAGTAGAAATTAAAATTGGGCGGCGTGTCGATATACACCCGGTCATACTCGGCTTCCAGTTTTTCCAGGGCGTCGCGCAATTTGTAAATCTTGTAGCGCGACTCCAATTCCTTTTCCATATCCGACAGCACCGGGCTGGACGGCATCAGGTACAGGTTTTCGTAGGGGGTTTCCCAGACAAAGGAATCCGGGTTTTGGCGCATGCGGCGCGAGCCAACTGTTTGCTTGAACAGGCCCGCCACGCCCTGGGCTTCGGCGGGAAATGCCTCGGAGTCGATTTCGCCGACCAGGTAGTGGGTGGTATTGCCCTGCACGTCCAGGTCGATGACCAGTGTGCGATAGCCCATGGCCGCACCGATCGCCGCCAGATTACAGGTGATGCTGGTCTTGCCGACCCCGCCTTTTTGATTGAATACAACGCGTTTCATTATTAGAAAATCCATCGTGGGTGAGAGGTGAACGATGGTTGGATAGTTTAATGAATGAGGGCAACGAATGTAAGTCAGCGCGCTGAATATGCGTCGATTATTTGGCGAAATTTTCAGCTAAGCGGATTTAACCCGTCCATACGCGTTGGTACAACGCCACGATCTCATCCGCATGCGGGATGCGCGGGTTATTGGCAGGGGAGCCGGAGTCCAGCGCCTGCTGTGCCATCAATTCCAGGGAATCAAACCAGGCGTCTTCGGCGATACCAAACTCGCCCGGAGTAGGCACCGACAGGTCGACATTGAGCTGACGCAGCGCCGTCACCAGTTTTTCGGTGGCCACGCTATCGCTGTCATCCGCAGCAGCCATGCCCATGTAACGGGCACAGTGAGCGTAGCGCACTTGCGCATGGCCCACCGACCAGGCGGTGATCTCCGGCAACAGCATGGCGTTGCTCAGCCCATGGGGCACATGGAACAGTGCGCCCACCGGACGACTCATGCCATGAATCAGTGTCACCGAGGCATTGGCAAAAGCAATACCACCCTGGGTCGCAGCCAGCATCATCGCCTCGCGGGCATCGCGATTGTCCGGTTCGGCGCAGGCGGTGCGTATATTCAGGTAAATGCTGCGCATGGCCGTCAGCGCCACGCTGTCAGTGAACGGGTTGGACTTGCGGCTGACATACGCTTCCAGGGCGTGGCACAGGCTGTCTATGCCGGTGTCTGCCGTAAGGCGATAAGGCATGGTGAGGGTGAGCTCGTAATCCACCAGCGCCGCCATGGGCATCAGGCCCATACCCATACACAACATCTTTTCCTGGGTCTCGGTGTCGGAAATAACCGCTACCCGGGTCGCCTCGGAGCCGGTACCCGCGGTGGTGGGGATAGCAATGATAGGCACACCACCGTCAACCAGGTAGGGCACCTTGTATTGGCGCATGGGGCCATCGCGATGCACCAGCACCGCCGCAGCCTTGGCGGTATCCATAGAACTGCCGCCCCCCAGCGCCACCACACAGTCGTACTCCCCCTCGCGCAACACTTTGAGCGCGGCGTAGACACTGTCGGTAGTGGGGTCGGGCACACATTCGGCGAACACGCCGTAGTCGAACCCTCCCGCTTCGAGCTGTTCTTCCAGGCGGCGACTGTAGCCACACTGCACCATGTACGGATCAGTTACCAACAATGGGCGACTGAGGTTCAGGTCCACCAGAGTCGCCGCTACCTGCTGGCTGGCGCCAGCACCCACGCGCAAAATACGCGGCAAGTTGATGTTGGCAACATTCACGCTCTAGCTCTTGATATCGAGCAGGTGGATTTCAAATACCAGTGCGGTGTTGGGGGGAATGGAATCCCCGGCACCCTGCTCGCCATAGGCCAGCGTTGGCGGACAGGCAATGCGCCACTTGTCGCCAATAGACATCAACTGCAGTGCCTCGGTCCAGCCGGGAATCACCTGGTTAACACCAAATTCTGCCGGTTCTCCGCGCTCCACAGAGCTGTCGAACACAGTGCCGTCTACCAGGGTGCCGTGGTAGTGCGTGACCACCATAGACTGGGGACCGGGCTTGTCGCCACTACCCGCTTCCAGCACCTCGTACTGCAGGCCACTGTCTGTAGTGGTGACTTCATCGCGCGCTGCATTGGCGACCATGAACTGTTCTGCCAGCGCCTGACGCTTGCTGCCCAACTCGTTTGCCGCAGCTTGCTGGCGTTCCTGGATCACCTGGTAGCTGGGGTTAATCTCTGCATCGGAAAGAGCGGCCTGTTGCTGCTCGTACCAGTGTTTAACGCCGGCCAGGACCGCGTCCAGGTCCATGCCGTCAAATTTGTTGCGCAACAGCTGGTCGCCAAACTGCAGGCCAAAACCGTAACTTACTTTCTGTTCATCGGTGGTCAATTCCACCTCGGGGAGTAGTGCCATGGATAAATTCCGCTATGCTAGTCAATGAAAAAAAGCGCACCTTACCACATCTTCGGGTATTGCGCCGGTCACTCACGTCCCGATTCAAGGCCAGACTGCATGGACAATCAAATCGACGCTATTCACGCTTTCTGGTTCGGCGAACTGGATGACAACGGGCTGTGTCTGCACGACCACAATGCCCTGTGGTTCAGTGCCAGCGCGGCCACCGACGCAAGCTGTCGCAGCCAGTTTGGCAGCTGCGTGGAACAGGCTCTGAGCGGCGAGTTGCAGCACTGGGCGCGCAGCGACAGGGGACTTATCGCGCTGATTTTGCTGCTGGACCAGTTCACCCGCAATATCTATCGCGGCACCGCCGATGCCTTTGCTGGCGATTCTCGAGCCCTGGCACTGGCCCAACAGAGTATTGCGTCCGGCCATTACCAGCGCCTGCCCGCCATGCACCAGGCGTTCCTGTACTTGCCACTGGAACACTGCGAAGACCTGGACATCCAGGAAGAGTGTGTCGCCCTGTTTGCTGCACTGGCGGCCATAACCGGCAACCAGCAAATCGCCAGCTCCAGCCGCTACGCGCTGGCGCACCGGGATGTGATCGCACAATTCGGGCGTTTTCCGCACCGCAATGCAGCACTGGGGCGCGCTTCAACCCAGCAGGAACTGACCTACCTGGAAACCCACGGTGGGTTTTAGCAACGGAACTGGGATACCGGCAGAAAATCGTAGCGACCCTCGGTCATCTCCGCCTGCCACACGTCGAAACTGCCACTATCGAGGTCATCGTAGGCCTGCACAATAGTCTCGTTGACTTCCGGGTAGGCGACATCCTGCCAGGGGCACTGCTCGCGGCTGAAGAAAGCGCAATCCTGTGATTCCACCCCCGCCAGGTAATAGTCGCTATCCACAGTGGCACGAAATGCCACGTAGACCTGGTTGATGAAGGTAATACTGCCGGTCATGTACAGCTGCAGTTGCTCAGCTGGCAAGGCAATACCGGCTTCTTCGTGCAACTCCCTGGCCGCACCCTGGGCCAGGGTTTCGCCGGCTTCCAGGTAACCGCCCGGTATCGCCCAGGCGCCGCGCTTGGGCTCCAGGTCGCGCTGCACCCACAGCAGGCGGTTGCCATTGGCGACAAAACAGGTCACCACGACCATCGGGTGATCGTAACGCGGCGCCTGGCAGCGGCTGCAGTAACTGTGGTTGCGAGTTTCGCCGGCAACCACGTGGGGCTGCAGTGCAGCACCACATTCGGGGCAATACCTCAGTGGGGGCACGTTTTACTCCTGCGAGTAATTTTTTTGGTATGTAGCGCTTTTTGACAATAGCACTTTGCTTAGGCAAAAGCATTGGCGCTATGCTGGCACCCCTGGTTCACAGGCCACGAGGCTGATATGTCCGATAGCGACTTCAAAGTACAACTGCTGCTCACCGGCAACGAGATTATGAGCGGCGACACGGTAGACTCCAACTCCGCCATGATTGCACAGCGCCTGGGAGAGCTGGCCATAGGTGTCTACCGCAAGGTCACGGTGGGTGACGACGTGGAGCTACTAAAAAAAGAACTGACTGCCATGGCCACCGACGCCGACCTGTTAATCATGAACGGCGGCCTGGGCCCCACCGTGGATGACCTGACCGCGGAAATTCTCGCAGCCGTGGCCGGGGTGGAGATCGAGGAACACCCCACGGCGGTAGCCCACCTGGAAGCCTGGTGCGGCAAGCGCAACCTGGAACTTAACGCCGCCAACCGCAAACAGGCCATGCTGCCCGCCGGCTGCACAATCGTCGACAATCCCATCGGCAGCGCCGTGGGTTTTGAACTGACCCTGGGCAACTGCCGCGTGATCTGCACCCCCGGCGTACCCAGCGAGTTGGCCGCCATGCTGGACGGCATCCTGGACAGCCTGGCCCAGCAGCTACAACGCCCGGTAGAACGTAACATCCTGCGACTGCAGACCTTTGGCCTGGGCGAATCCACCGCGCAGCAAATGATCAGCGACGCCCTGCCCCAGTGGCCGGATGAAGTAGATCTGGGGTTTCGCGCCGGCGCGCCGCAAATGGAAATCAAACTGAGCATAGACAGCGCCAGCGCCCTCCCTACCCAGCAGCGCTGTCGCGAGCAAATCGACGCATTGTTTGGCGATCATATTATCGGCGAGGGCGACACCCTATTGGCGCAGCGGGTACTGGAGCTGTTGCAACAGCGTGGCCAGACCCTGACCACTGCAGAATCCTGTACCGGCGGTTTGATTGCCTCCATGCTAACCCGCATTCCAGGCTCCTCACAGGGCTTTCACGCCGGATTCGTCACCTATGCCAACGACATCAAGCATGCGCTGCTGGGAGTGGACGAAGAGGTGCTGGAACAGCAGGGCGCGGTCAGTGAAGAAGTGGTGCTACAAATGGCCCGGGGCGCCATGCAGCGCTCCAATGCCGATTACGCCGTCGCTGTGTCCGGTGTCGCCGGACCCGATGGCGGCAGCGCTGAGAAACCGGTGGGTACAGTATGGCTGGCCTGGGGCAGCCGGGACAAGCTGCGCACCCGTTGCCTGTGCTGGCCGGTAGAGCGCAGCCTGTTCCAGACCATGATCGCCGCTGCCGCACTGGATATGATTCGCCGCACCCTGTTGGGGATAGACGAAGAACCCAGGTATTTTTCCCAGCGACGCGCGCGCTAGCGCTACTCCCCGTCAATCACCTGGTGATCGGCGGTCGCTGGCAAGCGGTGCCACACCAGGGAATGAAAACGCGCCACTGCACCCACATGGTCCTTACCTGATAGCACCAGGGTCTGCCCGTCCAATTCTGCATGGCGCAGTTGTTCCGTGCCCGGAAAATTGGGGTTGAGGCTCTGGCTGACAAAGTGAATCACATCACCGTCTACCACCCGATAGCGTCCGGCATAGTGGAAATAGCTGGAAAAGGCCTCTGCTTTGTTGGCATCCGGCAGTTTGCGAAAACTCACATCCTCGGGTAAAACCGCGCGCTCCTTGCGCGCTATAGAGGCGCTCATCCAGCCGTCTGTGGTGTACAGCAACAAACCCTGGGGATCTTCGCCGTAGGGGTAGGTAAAATCATCGCGGTCGGAATAACCGACAGTCCAGGATTCCAGTTGCCAGCTGCCGTGCAGGTCTTCTTTGCTAATCATGCGGTCTACTTTGCTCCGTAGTCAGGGTTGCAGTTGCTGGATGGCCCAGTCGCCTGAGTCCTCCAGCGTATATTCAAAGCGATCGTGCAGGCGGTGCTCGCCGCCTTGCCAGAACTCGATGCGCCGGGGCACCACGCGGTAACCGCCCCAAAAGTCCGGCAGCGGTATTTTGCCCTGACCGAACTTATCCTGCATTGCTTTTATCTCCTGCAATAACAGGGCGCGCTTGGATACCGGGCGACTCTGGCGCGAGGCCCAGGCGGCGATCTGGCTTTCACGCGGACGGGTGGCGAAATACGTGGCGGACTCCGCCACGCTCATTTTCTCGGCACTGCCGGCGATGATCACCTGCCGGTCCAGTTCGTTCCAGGGAAACAGCAGCGACACCTGGCCATGGCGGGCGATATGGGCCGCCTTGGCGCTGCTGTAATTGGTATAAAACACGAACCCGCCAGCCGACAAGCCCTTGAGCAACACGATGCGCTGCCAGGGCGAGCCCTGGTCATCCACCGTGGCCAGCACCATGGCAGTGGGATCTTCCAGCCCCGCTTTCACCGCCTGCTCCAACCAGTGCTCAAACTGGCTTATAGGGTCCGTGTTCAGCATCTCCCGGCTGAGTCCGCCGGCGGTGTATTCACGTCTGAATTGATCGTAATGCACGCTGTTTCCCCTAGGCCTGGCCAGCTCGTTCAGACCGCTGGATACTCGGCAAAGCTGGCCACAACTGCGACGAACTGAGTGCGTGATAATTCATGTTCAGCTTCCTTGAATAGGGACGTGCATTATAGTCAATCGCTGGTACTGGGGAAGACCGGTGCGCGCGCAGTGACGCCAGGGATTTGTGGAAATGGGTAGAAATCCCGCCAGTGCGCACCGAAATCTTCGCTCAGCGTGTGCCCATATGCCGCCTGGTAACAGTGCTCCATGCGCTGCTGGATGTCGTGCGCAGTGGCC
>JAIBDN010000012.1 GCA_024686215.1 Gammaproteobacteria bacterium
CAGTACCGGTACCTATACCGGCGTGGAGGAATTGCAGCCTATTTACCCCCTTGGCCCGAATGGTTTGCCAATCAGTTACTTGAGCATACCCGACGAGCCGGGTTTCATAGACCTCAATGGTAATGAGTTTCTCAACTGGACGGTGACTGCGAGCTGGAGTCAGTCCACACTGAACCGCGGGCGCATGGCTACCCGCGGCGCCTCGCAGTCGCTGGCCCTGGAAGTATCAGCGCCTTCGGTATCTGACCTGGAGTTCTACAAGCTCACCTACCGTGGCGAGGTCTACTACCCGGTACCGCTACTCAGTAGCTGGACCCTGCGCCTGCGCACCGAACTTGGCTTTGGCGATGGCTATGGTGACACCACCGAGCTGCCTTTCTATGAGCATTATTTTGCGGGTGGTTTTGGCTCTGTGCGGGGTTATGAGAGCAATACCCTGGGGCCGCGCAGTACCCCTGCCGACCAGTATAATGCGGACCAGCCGGTCACTGAGATAGACGAAGACGGTAACGCCACTGAACGCGGTGGACCCAATGGCGAGCAGTTCGGTTATATCGCGGTCACTTTTACCGACCCGGTTACCGGGGAAGAAGAGACCAGGCTGGTCAATAACCAGGTCAATGACAATCCCGATCCCTTCGGCGGTAATATTCTTGTCGAGGGCGGTGCGGAGCTGCTCTTTCCGTTGCCATTCATCAAGGATCGCAGCAAACTGCGCTCCGCCTTCTTCCTGGATATGGGTAATGTCTACAGCACCAACTGTCGCTCCTCCCAGCAGAACTGCTTCGACCTGGAAGATTTCGATGAGTTGCGTTATTCAGTCGGTGTGGGGGTGACCTGGATTACCGGTTTTGGTCCGATGACATTCAGTCTGGCCAAGCCCCTGAATTCCGGCGACTTTGACGATGAAGAAGTGTTCCAGTTTACCCTGGGCCGCGGATTCTGATTTTTTATTGTTAATATCTGGAGATTATTGTGCGTAAATTCCTAAAAGCGAGTGTTGTTCTTTTTGCCCTGGCGCTACCAACCCTGGGCTGGGCACAGGGTAAAATTGCAGTGGTTGACCTGCAGGAGGCTATCCTGCAAACCGATCAGGCGCAGAAGCGCTTGTCCCAGGTTCGTGAACAGGATGACTATAAATCCGACAAGGCCGAATTTGACAAGCTGAAGAAAGAATTTGATGGCCTGGTCAAAGACTTTCAGAAAGACGCGGCGGTTTTGAGCCAGGAGCAGCAATTGGCAGCGCGCAAGAAGTTGGCGAGTAAGCAGGCTGATCTGGAACACGTAACCGGCAAGCTGCAACAAGCGGAGCAGGGTGCTGGTCAGGCGCTGTTGCAGGAGATGGCGCCGAAAGTGCAGGAAGTGCTGCGTGAGATCATCGCCGCCGAAGGCATTGGCCTGCTGCTGCAACGTTCTTCAGTCATTCATGCCGATGCCGGGTACAGCGTTACCGCTAAAGTCACCGACAAGTTGAACCAGTCCGCCGCGGAGTAACACCCGTGTATTCACTCGGGGAACTGGCTGATCGACTCGATCTTCAGTTCTCCGGTGATGCAACCCGCCCGATAACCGGTATTGCCAACCTGGCCAGCGCCGGCCCCTCAGACCTCAGTTTTTTTGTAGAACGAAAATACCTGGAACAGTTGCGCACCACTGGTGCGGCAGCCGTTATTGTCGCTGCTGAATATGCGCAACAGTGTCCGGTAGACTGTTTACTCAGTGACCACCCCTACCTGATGTTCGCCAGGGCATCGCAGTTATTTGATGGCACGCCGCAGCCGCAGCCGGGTGTGCATGCCGCGGCGACTGTGGCCGCCGAGGCCCGGGTGCACCCCAGTGCTTCGGTCGGTCCGCATGCGGTGGTGGAAGCCGGTGCCGAAATAGGCGCAGGCTCGGTACTGGGTGCCGGAGCATACCTCGGGCACGGGTCCCGTATTGGTGAGCGTACCCGGGTCTGCGCCAACGCGGTGATCTATCACGATGTCCAGGTGGGCAGTGATTGTGTCATTCACAGCCAGGCGGTGCTGGGAGCCGACGGCTTCGGATTTGCTCAGGGACCCCGTGGCTGGGAGAAAATCGTGCAGTCGGGCGGAGTGCGTATGGGGGACCGGGTGGAGATCGGTGCCTGCACCACCGTAGATCGCGGTGCCCTGGAACACACAGTCATCGAAGATGGCGTTATTATCGATAATCAGGTGCAGATTGCGCATAATTGCCGTATTGGCAAGAATACCGCGATCGCCGGGTGCAGCGGAATTGCGGGAAGCGCGATTATTGGCGCCAATTGCACGCTCGCCGGTGGCGTTGGTGTGGTTGGTCACGTCGAAATCTGTGATAACGTGCATGTCACCGGTATGACCATGGTGACCCGTTCGATTACCGAGCCGGGATCGTATTCATCGGGGACACCCATGGCTGCGACTGGAGAATGGAAGCGTAATGCCGTACGTTTCTCGCAACTGGATGCCATTCAGGCGCGATTGGCCAGCCTGGAAAAGCAACGCTAACCCAAGCAATAAAGGAATACTGCCCGATGATGGATATAGCAGAAATTCGCAATTACCTGCCCCACCGTTATCCTTTCCTGCTGGTTGACAGGGTGGTGGAGTTAACGCCCGGGGAATCCATCGTGGCGTTCAAGAACCTGAGCATCAACGAGCCTTTCTTTGACGGTCATTTCCCTGGGAAACCGATCTTCCCCGGCGTATTAATGGTGGAGGCCCTGGCGCAGGCGGCCGGTATTCTGGGCTTCAAAACCCAGGGTAAAACGCCGGCAGACGGTTCCATGTACCTGCTCGCCGGGGTGGACAAGTTACGTTTCAAACGGCCCTGCGTGCCCGGTGACCGGGTGATGCTGCGCGCGGACATACTCTCGGATCGGCGCGGAATCTGGAAATTTGATGTCCGCTCAGATGTGGATGGGGAGCTGGCCGCAGCAGCGACCATTCTCTGTGCTGATCGCCAGAGCGTATGATTCACAACCAGGCAATAGTAGATCCCGCCGCCACGCTGGCCGAAGGTGTCACTGTTGGACCCTGGTCACTGATTGGGCCGGACGTGGAGATTGGCCCGGGCACAGTTATCGAGCCTCATGTGGTGATCAGGGGCCCCACACGCATAGGCGCCAATAACCACATTTATCAGTTCTCTTCTATCGGCGAAGGGACCCCCGATCGTAAATACCGGGGCGAGCCCACACGACTGGTGATCGGCGACAGTAACGTGATTCGTGAGAATGTGACGATTCACCGTGGCACGGTTCAGGATCGTTCGGAAACCATCATTGGCAGCGATAACCTGATTATGGCGTATGTGCACATAGGCCACGACTGCGTCATCGGTGACCACACCGTATTGGTCAATAGCTGCGCCCTGGCCGGGCATGTGAAAATAGGTGACTGGGCGATCCTCTCCGGTTTTACCCTGGTGCACCAGTTTTGCCAGATTGGCGCCCACTCTTTCAGTGGAATGGGCAGTGCCATCGGCAAGGATGTGCCCGCCTATGTCACGGTCAGTGGCACCCCGGCCCAGCCCAAAACCATCAACCTGGAAGGACTGCGTCGCCGTGGTTTTTCTTCCGATGCCATTGGTCAACTGCGTCGAGCCTTCAAGGTACTCTATCGCCAGGGTTTGACCCTGGACCTGGCGCTGCAACGGCTGGAGAGTATGTTTGAAAAAACACCCGAGGTGCAGGTATTGATTGACTCAATACGCGCGTCGGAGCGCGGTATCGTTCGCTAGTGTCGCGCTTGCGCATCGGCGTTGTTGCCGGAGAGCCCTCCGGGGATATCCTCGGTGCCAGGTTGCTAGCTGCTCTGCAGTCCCAGTTCGATGAAGTAGTGGTGGAAGGTATAGGCGGGCCACTGATGCAGGCCCAGGGTCTGCAGAGTCTTTTCCCCATGGAGCGGCTGTCGGTGATGGGTTTTATTGAGCCCTTGCAGCGGTTGCCGGAACTACTGCGCATCCGGCGGAAAGTATTGCGGCATTTTCGCGACAACCCCCCTGATCTGTTTCTGGGTATAGATTCACCCGACTTCAACCTGGCCATTGAACGCAAGCTGCGTCGCTGCGGTGTGCTCAGCGCGCACCTGGTCAGCCCCTCAGTATGGGCCTGGCGCCAGGGCCGTGTGCGTAAAATAAAGCGGGCAGTGGACCTGATGCTGTGCCTGTTTCCCTTCGAAATAGATATCTACCAGCGCCATGCAATCCCGGTGCGCTTTGTCGGTCATCCACTGGCGGACGAAATTGATCCGCAGCTCTCGCGCCAGGCTGCGCGGGACGCGCTGGGGGTGGCGGCTGCAAGTAAGCTGGTGGCATTGTTGCCCGGGAGTCGTGAATCTGAAGTTCGTTACCTGGCGCCGCGCTTCCTGCAGTGCGCGCGCAGCCTGTATCAGGCTGACCCTGATATTCGATTTTTGCTACCCGCAGCGAATGCTGCGCGCCGCGCCGAGATAGATCGGCAGCTGCAAATGTACCCGGAATTGCCACTCACTGTTTTGTCGGGGCAGGCGCGAGAAGCGCTTGCTGCCGCCGACGTGGTGTTGCTGGCATCGGGTACTGCCACGTTGGAGGCCGCACTATCCCAGTGTCCGATGGTGGTTACCTATCGCATGTCGGGTCTTTCCTGGTGGCTGGTGTCACGCCTGGTGCGAACACCTTTCGCGGCCTTGCCCAATATCCTCGGTGGGCGTGCGCTGGTGCCGGAGTTGATTCAGGGGGATGCTACGGCCGCGGCTATGGCAGCTGCGCTGCAATCACTGCTGTCAGATCCCGAGACGGCGCAACGACAGTTGCAGGGGTTTAGCGTCATACACCAGGCGTTGCGGCGAGATTTTGCTACCAGTGCGGCCAGTGCACTGGTAGCACTGGTAGCAGCTGCTAATGAGGAGCATCGTGGACGATCTATTTGAGACGGCTTACACAGGATCTCTCCTGGCTGGCGTGGATGAAGTTGGCAGAGGTCCGCTGGCGGGGGACGTGGTTACCGCTGCGGTTATTCTGGATCCCGGGCGTCCCATCCCGGGACTGCGGGATTCGAAGAAATTATCTGAGTCGCGCCGTGAGGAGTTGGCAATTTTGATCAGGGAGAACGCCCTGGCCTGGTCTGTGGCCCGGGCCAGCGTCGCTGAAATCGATGAGATAAACATTCTGCAGGCGTCGCTGCTGGCGATGCACCGGGCGGTCCAGGGTTTGGACCCACAGCCGGAGTATGTCCTGGTGGACGGTAATCGCTTGCCGCGCTGGAACTATGCCTCGGAGCCGGTGGTGAAAGGCGACGATCGGGTGCCGGCTATTGCAGCGGCGTCCATCCTGGCCAAGGTGCAGCGCGATGGCGAGCTGCGCGAGCTGGAGCAACAATATCCCGGTTACGGTTTTGCCGCACACAAGGGCTATCCTACGGCGGCTCATTTACAGGCTTTGCAGGACCTGGGTGTCACTCCAGTGCATCGCCGTAGCTTCGCGCCGGTAAAAAAACGCCTGCAACAGGCTTAGGCCGCTACAACATTGTCGGCCAGCGGCGTAGAATCAGTGCATGACTGAATTTGTTCATTTACGCCTGCATACAGAGTACTCACTGGTCGACGGCATAGTCCGGGTCAAGCCCCTGGTCAAGCGGGTGGCCGAGCTGGGAATGCCGGCGTTTGCCGTGACCGATGTGTGTAATTTCTACGGTCTGGTCAAGGTCTACAAGGCAGCGTTTAGCGCTGGTTTGCAGCCTATATTCGGCTCGGACCTGATGGTCATGGACGCGGATGACCCGGAGCGGGCCTGGCCCTTATGCCTGCTGGCGATGAATCACCAGGGCTACCATAACCTGACTCTGCTGATTTCCCGGGCCTATACCGAGGGTCAGCACCTGGGCTTGCCCTATGTCAGCAAAAGCTGGCTGGAAGAGTATTCTGAGGGGCTTATAGCGCTTTCCGCAGGGGTTGCCGGCGAGGTGGGACAAGCCCTGGTGGGGGATAAGCCGGCATTGGCCCGTGAGCGAGCCCGTTACTGGATGGACCTCTACCCCGGTCGCTTTTACCTGGAGCTGCACCGCACTGGCCGCGACGGGGATGAGACCCACCTGCACGCAGCAGTCGCGCTGGCGAGCGAATTGCAGTGTCCGGTGGTGGCTACCAATGATGTGCGTTTTCTGGACGCCTCAGAGTTCGAGGCGCACGAGGCCAGGGTGTGCATTCGTGAAGGACGCAGCCTGGATGACCCGCGCCGGGTTCGCGCCTACACTGATGAGCAATACCTGCGCACCCCCCAGGAAATGGCGCAGCTGTTCGCTGATATTCCCGAGGCCCTGAGCAATTCGGTGGAAATTGCCCGGCGCTGCAATGTGGTGCTGGAACTGGGTAAGCCCTACCTGCCTGACTATCCGGTACCGCAGGGTTTGACCATGGACGAGTACTTCCGGCAGCTGTCCCACGATGGTCTGGATGAACGCCTGCAAGTGCTGTTCGATACCACTGGGGAAAGTTTTCCGGAAACGCAAAAACAGTACCGGGAGCGTCTCGATTTCGAGTTGGAGACCATTATTCAGATGGGCTTCCCCGGTTATTTCCTGATTGTGATGGACTTTATTGGCTGGGCCAAGCAGCACGATATCCCGGTGGGACCCGGGCGCGGCTCGGGCGCCGGTTCGCTGGTGGCTTACGCGTTGAAAATTACCGACCTGGACCCACTGGCGTACGATCTCCTGTTCGAGCGGTTTCTTAACCCCGAGCGGGTGTCGATGCCAGATTTCGATGTGGATTTCTGCATGGAAAAGCGCGACCGGGTAATTGAGTATGTGGCTGATACCTATGGCCGCGAGGCGGTATCCCAGATAATTACCTTTGGCACCATGGCCGCCAAGGCGGTAGTGCGTGATGTTGCGCGGGTGCAGGGCAAGTCCTACGGCCTGGCGGACAAGCTGTCGAAAATGATTCCTTTTGAAGTGGGCATGACCCTGTCCAAGGCACTGGAGCAGGAAGAGTCACTGCAGGAGTTCCTGCGTGATGACGGTCAGGCCCAGGAAATCTGGGATATGGCAGTGCAACTGGAGGGGATTACCCGCAACGTGGGTAAGCATGCCGGTGGCGTGGTAATAGCACCCTCCAAGCTGACAGACTTTTCTCCGCTGTATTGCGACGAGACCGGCAGCGGCCTGGTCACCCAGTACGACAAGGGCGATGTGGAAGATGCCGGGCTGGTCAAATTCGACTTTCTGGGCCTGCGTACCCTGACGATTATCGACTGGGCGGTAAAGATGATCAATCCAGCGCGGGAGCGCAGTGGTGAGTTGCCCCTGGATATCATGCAGATCCCGCTGGACGACGCAGCCAGCTTTGTGCTGCTGCAGTCGGCAGAAACGACCGCCGTATTCCAGCTGGAATCCCGCGGCATGAAGGACCTGATCAAGCGTCTGCGCCCCGACTGTTTCGAAGACATTGTGGCCCTGGTAGCGCTGTTTCGCCCAGGTCCGCTGCAGTCAGGCATGGTAGATAATTTTATCAATCGTAAGCACGGGCGCGAGGAAATCTCCTACCCGGATGTTAAATGGCAGCATGAATGGCTGCGACCCATTTTGCAGCCTACTTACGGCATTATTCTGTACCAGGAACAGGTGATGCAGATCGCCCAGGAACTGGCAGGTTATACCCTGGGAGGCGCGGATATGCTGCGCCGCGCCATGGGTAAGAAAAAGCCTGAGGAAATGGCCAAGCAGCGGACCCTTTTCGAAGACGGCGCCAAAGCCAGGGGTGTTGATGGCGAATTGGCCATAAAGATCTTTGACCTGGTGGAGAAATTTGCCGGCTACGGTTTTAACAAGTCGCACTCCGCGGCTTATGCCCTGGTGTCCTACCAGACAGCGTGGCTCAAGACGCACTATCCTGCGCCCTTCATGGCCGCCGTGATGAGCTCGGAGATGGATAACACCGACAAGATCGTGGTGTTCGTTGAAGAGTGCAGGGCGATGAAACAGGCCCTGGAGCTGCCCGATGTAAACCAGGGCCAGTATATGTTCACCGTTAATGATGACGATAAAATCATTTATGGCCTGGGTGCCATCAAAGGCCTCGGTGAAGGCCCGGTCGAGAGTATCCTCAGGGCGCGCGATGCAGGCGGTGCGTTTCTTGACCTGTTTGATTTGTGCGCTCGCACCGACCCGCGCAAGGTCAATCGGCGTGCCCTGGATGCGCTTATTCGTTCCGGTGCGCTGGACAACATGGGAGTGGAACGTTGGGTGGTAATGGCCAGCCTGGAGGATGCCCTCAAGGCAGCCGAGCAAAGCGCGAGCAACCGTGACAGTGGTATCGATGATCTGTTCGGGGAAGTGGTGCCCAGCCAGGGCGACGGTCAAGGCGACGTGTATGCGCCATTCCGTCAGGTGCGTCCGTGGACTGGCAAGGAGCGCCTGGGCGGCGAGAAAGATACCCTGGGTTTGTATGTTACCGGTCATCCCATCGATGAATACGAGGCGGAAGTACGCAAATTCGCTCCGGTGCGTATTGCCGATTTACGCGCGGACAAGAAGGGCACTCAGGTATTGGCGGGATTGGTGGTCGCTACCCGTACCATGAAAACCAAGCGCGGTGACACTATGGCGATACTGCAGCTGGATGATCGCAGCGCGCGTATCGAAGTCACTGTGTACGCCGAGACTTATAATGAGCACCGCGAGATGCTGGGTAAGGACCAGATCGTGATCATCGAGGGCAGTGTGGCGCATGATGATTACTCAGGTGGTCTGGCTGTGCGCGCCAAGGGCATACGCAGTTTGCTGCAGGCGCGGCAAAATTATGTTTCCGAACTGACCATAGAGCTTAGTTCTGAGCGACTTGATGAAAAGTTAAGCGACTTTTTGGCACGTACACTCTCCGGAGCTGGCGGTGGTAGTTGCCCGGTGTCTTTGATCTATAAGCAGCCGAGAAATCGCGCCCGGGTAAGGTTGGGGGAAAATTGGCAAGTGATACCCAGTGACGAACTATTGCAGGAGCTGCGTGATTATGTGGGCTCTGAACAGGTGTGCCTGCAGTACTTATAGGCAAATATTGGTGTCGCAGGTAAGCCCTGCAGTCTGGATAATAAAAAGACAGGTGGAGAGAATTCTATGTTGCTCAAAGACAAGGTAGTGATCGTGTCGGGGATTGGCCCGGGGCTGGGACAGGAGTTGTCTACCCTGGCGGCTAAGGAGGGCGCCGCAGCTGTGGTGCTGGCGGCGCGCACCGCGCAGAAGCTCGATACAGCCGAACAGGAGATACTGGACCTGGGTATGGGTACTGCAGTACTGAAAGTGCCCACGGATATAACCGATAAAGCCCAATGCCAGGCGTTGGCGGATAAAACGGTGGCGGAGTTCGGGCGTATCGATGTGTTGTTCAACAGTGCCTATGATCCTGGCAGTTTCGAGCCTATCGAGGAAGCCAGCATGGAAGGTTGGCGCCGCGCTATGGACGTCAATTTTTTCGGCACCATGCAACTGACACAATCCTGTGTTGCGCATATGAAGCACAACGGAGGCGGTTCTATCGTGATGATCGCGACCATGGTAGAGCACAAACCACTGGCCACCCAGGGTGGCTACGGCGCATCAAAATCTGCGTTACGCAGCGCCACCAAACATTTGGCTCTGGAGTTGGGTCAGTACAATATCCGCGTCAACAGCTGCCACATGGGCTGGATGTGGGGCCCCAGTGTAGAAGGCTATTTTGCATGGCAAACCCAGCAAACGGGTAAATCCCAGGATGAGTTGATTGCGGAGGTCACACGTAATATCCCCCTGGGCACTATCCCGGATGATGGGGAGTGCGCCAAGGCGGCCCTGTTTTTCGCGTCGGATTATTCCAGTGTGGTCACCGGAGCGGCCCTGGATGTCAACGGCGGTGAATTCATGCCAGTGTGATCGCTATTGCGCGGCTGGAAAATACACTTATTAGAGAGAATGGATCATGTCGACTGAAGAAAAAATTGAGGCGGCGGTCTTTCGCCGTTTACTGGAGCACCTGGACAGCCGTAAGGACGCCCAGAATATTGACCTGATGAACCTGGCCGGATTCTGTCGTAACTGTCTGTCCAAGTGGTACGTGGCTGCCGCGGCAGAACAGGGGCAGGAGATCGATTACGCCAGCGCACGTGAGCGTGTTTACGGCATGCCGTACCCGCAGTGGAAGGAAAAATACCAGAGCGAGGCCACAGCAGAACAGTTGGCAGCCTTTGATAAAAATACACCCGCAGGCTGATTGCAGGGCGCGCCCCGCGCGGCATCTGTTGTTACAAGGGTCCGTAGGGCAAAAAGCGGTTATTGTTAACCTCGCGTAACCAGCGCAATAGATCTTTATCCAGTCGCGCGCCACGTTGGCGCAGCGTTTTTGCCAGTGGTATAACCGGAGAGCTGGCGCCGGCTTCCCAGCCTGGCAGGTTTTCCGCCACGGCAAAGAAGCGGATCAGGTGCAGAAGTTGCTCCTCGGTCAAATCCTCAGTGGCGCTCAACCAGGCACTGTGATCAATTTTCATCAATCCCGCGAGTAACTGGCGCTCATCGCTGGCAATAAGATGCTCCAGTTCTGACAACTGCTGCTCGCGACTATAGGTGATAAGTCGCTCCAGGGTGGCGCTATCGATTTGTATGTTGCCGGCGGCTGATTCGGCGGTGGGGTCCCAGGATCCTAGTGACATGAACTGCTTTCCGTTAACGAGTAGCGGCACAGCTTAACAAAAGTGGTGTAGCAGGGAACAGTGAACTGTCCCCTCAGTGGTCAGATTTCGCTGTCAATCAGCTGACGCAGGTATTTGAAGCGGGTGGTATAGGGTTCCAGTGCCTGATCGGCGGTGTGTTGCAGCACGCTGCTGATCGAATCCCAGGGGCTGCCCGGGCTGTCTTCATTCTGGGAGATCCGCTTGCCCAGCTCACTCAGGCCATCGCCGATGGCAGTAGCGCTCTCTATCGTGGCCTGTACCAGGAACATCTCGGTCAGCACCAGGTCATTGACCGTCTGGCGAACACGGCTGGTTGGTACTTCGTTGGTTTGCATCGTTTTCTCCCCCGGAGGATTCACCATGAATGAGTACGGAGCTGCCTCTGTTACAGGTTGTTGCGTGCGCGTTCGTGGTGCGCCGCGACAACAGCCTGCATTATTTGTGGGCAGCAGGACTGTAATAAGCTGTTTTTCGGGCCCTGATAACGCTGGAGAAGCCATTACAGGCTAAGCCACGCAATCAATGTGCCAAGGTGAGCAAGCATAGGCGATTTATGTGTCAGATCAATGCTTGTCGATGGAAAAGCACTGTGAATATTGCTGGTTTATGTACGCGGTTGAAATTCGACAGGGATGGGCGATACTGATGGGGAAAGGTTCGTCGATTAAATGTATAACAAAAAGGAAATCACATGCGTATTCGAAGATTCATGCATTGCGCCAGCGCTCTTGTGGTCGCTAGCCTGTCTCTGCCAGTGCTGGCGGCAGACAAGCCCAACATCATGGTCATATGGGGAGACGATATTGGTATTACCAATATCAGCGCCTACAGCGACGGTATCATGGGCTATCGAACGCCTAATATTGATCGCATAGCCAGTGAAGGCATACGTTTCACCGACTACTACGGCGACCAGAGTTGTACCGCGGGGCGCTCCAGTTTTATTACCGGTCAATCGCCCCTGCGCACCGGCTTGAGCAAAGTTGGCATGCCCGGTGCCGAACTGGGCTTGCAGGCCCGCGATATTACTATCGCTGAGGTCCTCAAGACACAGGGCTATGCTACCGGCCAGTTTGGTAAGAACCACCTTGGGGACAAGGACCAATTTCTGCCTACCAACCACGGTTTTGATGAGTTCTTCGGCAATCTATACCACCTTAATGCCGAGGAGGAGCCCGAGGATGTGGATTACCCCAAGGACCCTGCGTTCCGCAAAATGTTTGGTCCACGTGGGGTCATTCACTCCTATGCTGACGGTCGTATAGAAGATACCGGTGCACTGACCCGTAAGCGTATGGAAACAGCGGATGAGGAGTTCGTGGCTGCAGCCAAGAAATTTGTCGATAAGTCGGTGAAGGCAAAGAAGCCTTTCTTTGCCTGGGTGAATACCACCGGCATGCATTTCCGCACCCATCCGGCGAAGAAGCACCTGGGTAAATCCGGGCAGGATTTCTATAACGATGTGATGGTGGCCCACGATGAATTGGTGGGCGAGTTACTCGATCAGTTGGACGACCTGGGCGTGGCTGATAATACGCTGGTGTTCTACTCCACGGATAACGGGGTGCATTTCAACACCTGGCCCGATGCAGGCATCACACCGTTTCGCAGCGAGAAAAATTCTAACTGGGAGGGCGCCTATCGTGTGCCTGCGGTAGTGCGCTGGCCTGGCAAGATCAAGCCCGGGCAGGTTTCTAACGAGATTATGTCGCATCTGGACTGGATGCCGACCCTGGTAGCTGCCGCTGGTGATAGCACGCTGAAAAAAGATCTGCTCAAGGGCAAACGTATCGGCAGCAAGAATTCTACCCTGCACCTGGACGGCTATAACTTTCTACCCTACCTGACCGGGCAGGCGGAGAAGGGGCCGCGCCGGGAGTTTATCTACCACAATGATGCCGCCATGCCCGTGTGTGTGCGTATAGGCGACTGGAAGGTGGTGTATGCGGAAAATCGGGCGAAGACCATGGCCCTGTGGGCTGAGCCTTTCGTTACCCTGCGCGTGCCCAAGATTTTTAACTTGCGGCGGGATCCTTTCGAGCGGGCGGACCACAACTCCAACACCTACTGGGACTGGATGATCGACAAGGCGGGACAGATGTACCTGGCGGGCGCTGTTACCCAAATGTACCTGCAAACGTTTGCCGAATACCCGCCCAGCCAGAAGCCTGATTCCTGGGCTATCGATAAATTGACCGATCGTTATCTTGCTGCGCCCTAGGTCAGACGACGAGTAAAAAAGCCCGCATCAGCGGGCTTTTTTGTGCATGCAGTAAACGCTGGCTTATTCGCCGGCCTCTGGACTGGGCTTGGCCGGTTTCAGCGCGCCCAGCAACCGCGTTTTTAATGCCACGCAATCCTGTCCAATCAGGTACAGGGCCGGCACCATCAGCAGGGTCACCAGCAGGGCAAACAATACGCCGAAGGCCAGGGACAAAACCGCAGGTTTGAGGAACTGCGCATCCATAGACTGCTCCGCCATTATAGGGATAAGGCCCACGAAGGTGGTAACCGTGGTCAGCAAGATGGGGCGAAAGCGCTGTACACCGCCCTCGATGACCGCTTCCAGCGTGGATTTGCCCTGTTCCCGCAAGCGCCCGATATAGTCAACCAGTACCAGGTTATCGTTCACCACCACGCCGGCGGCCGCGCCGATACCGAAATAGGAAAACAGCGCCATGGGCATGCCAAACAGTAGATGGCCGAAGATGGCACCCATGAATCCGAACGGGATCGCGGTCATAATCAGCAGCGGCAACCAATAGGAGTGAAAGGCCACCGCGATCAGCGCGTACATTATAAAAAAGGCGACGGCGTACAAGGCCACGATCTCGGAGAAAAATTCCTCCTGGGTTTCCTGTGAACCACCTTTAAGCACAGTCAAGCCGGGGTATTGCTGTTGCAGCTGCGCCACTGTGTTAATCTCCAGGTCGCGGTAAATGTCGCTGGTAATTTCGGTGGCCGCTTCAGCGGTCACTTTCACCATGCGCTCTCCGTCGCGGCGCTGTATGCGCTGTGCACCACTGCTGACTTCAATGTCCACTACAGAGAACAGTGGCAGTTCGCGTCCGTCTGCGGTGCGGATACGGAAATCATCCAGACTGCTCAGGCTCTCACGCAATTCCCGCGGGTATTTGACCATGACTTTGACATCACCATTTTCCCGCGGCAGGCGTTGCACCTCTGCACCGTAGTATGCCCGGCGCACCTGTTGCGACACCTGGGCCAGGTTAATGCCCAGCTTGGTGGCACCGGGTAACAAGCTGAGATGGATCTCGTCAGACTCGCCGCGCAGGCTGTCGCGTACATAGTAGACGCCCTCGTAGCTGCGCAGCCTGGATTGCAGTTCATTGCTGGCAGCGCGCAGCATCTCCAGGTCCCGGTGCCGCAACAGGTAGGTGATAGCTGGGCCGCGGTGGTTAATGGTGTAGTTGACTTCGATATCGTCAGCATCAGGAATGTCGCCAACCAGTTCCTGCAGTCGCGCAGCTACTTCTCCCGCCGACATGGAACGTGATTCAGTCGGCGACAGGCGCACAATGGCGATGACACTGTCGCGGCTGGCGCGTGCATACCAGCCTTCCACCAGGGGTACCTGCGCTCCCGCGGGGTCTGACTGTTGTTCTACCTCGGCGATCAACTGGCGTTCAGCGCGCTGCAGTTGATCCAGCACCGCCAGTGAACGTGAATAGGGCGTGCCGTTAGGCATTAGTACATTGATATAGATTTGCTGGTTTTGTATCTCCGGGAAAAAACTGAACTTCACCCAGCCGGCGGTAAATACTCCCAGGCTGACGATAAACGCCCCTATAAAAATGCTGCTGGTGAGATAGCGATGGCGGGCGGAAAACTGCAGCAAACGGCGGTAGTGGCTCCCGGCGAAAGTGATAATACTGCTCTCCACTTTCTTCTGTTGCAGGGCAAGACCGCGCAAATTTTTGCGTGGTTCGAGGTGGCGCAGGTGTGCGGGCAGGATAAAAAACGCTTCTATCAGTGAAATGCTCAGCGCTACCGTTATCACGATGGAAAACTGCTGTGTCATGTGGCCGCCTTCCACATCGAGAAAGAACCAGGGTGCGAAAGCAACCATAGTGGTAAGTACCGCGAAGATCACCGGTTTGGCCACGGCGCTGGCTCCGGCGATGGCAGACTCCGTGCCACCGCCATGGCGCTCAGCATGCAGGTGGATGCTCTCTCCCACCACGATGGCGTCGTCTACGACGATACCCAGTACCAGCAGAAAGGCGAAGGTCGACATCACGTTAAGCGATACGTCATTGGCTGGCAGCAGGGAAAACGTACCTATAAATGATACAGCGATACCGGCGGTCACCCACAGGGCGACTTTTGGGCGCAGCGACAGGATGAGCACCAGGAACACCAGCAGCAGGCCCATGTAAGCCGAATCCGCTATGGTGGACATACGGCTCTTGTAGATTTCCGCGGTGTCAAACCACAGGGTAAGCTCTACCCCCTGGGGCAGTGTGGCCTGGGTGCGCGCTATCCATTCCTTGACCGCATCGCTGGCTTTCACTACCTGCATGTTGTCCGTTGACAGTAGGTCCAGCAGTACAGCGGGCTGTCCATTCATGGTGGTGAGGATTTTGTTTTCTTCAAAGCCATCGATCACCGTGGCGACATCGCTTACGCGCACCGTGCCACCCGCGGGGGTCTGGCGCACAATGATATCTTCGAAGTCTGTCTGGGTGTCTGCCAGGTTGCGCGCGCGCAGCCGAATATCCCCGGTCGCAGTGCGTACCTGGCCAGAAGACAGGTTGATGGAGCTACTGCGTATCACCTCAGCGACTTCTGCGAAACTCACGCCGTAACTGCGCATGGACGCTTCACTCAGCTCTACTGTGACCTCTTCCTTGCGCGTGCCGTAGAGATTGACGATAGAAACATAGGGCAGGGCAGCGACCTGGTCTCGCAGGTCCTCAGCCAGTCGCGTCAGGGCTTTTTCACCGATATCGCCATGCACTGCGATGCGAATCATCTCATCGCGGAATTCGCTGCGCTTAACTCGCGGTTTTTCTATGTCTCTGGGTAAACCGTTGACCGCGTCTACCCGATTCTTTACATCGTTGACGAACGCGTTGATGTCCACATAGGTATATGCAGTGACATCGATTCGGCCATAGCCTTCTGCTGCGATGGCGCGGATGCGCCTGACGCTGTCCAGGTCGGTCAGCGCTTCCTCGATACGCATCACTACCTGCTCTTCCATCTCCTGGGGTGCGGCGCCTGGCCAGGTCACTTCAATTTGCACCTGCTTGGTATTAAAGCTGGGAAAGGCTTCCCGCTGCATGGCTATAAAGCCCAGCACGCCGGCCAGGAGAATGCCGGCCATCAGCAGATTGGCAGCTACCGGATTGCGTGCCCACCAGCCGATAATACCTTCCATACTTGTTGCCGCCTTCGCCGTTATTGTTGTGTGGGTGTGTCGTTTTGTATCGCCATAAGCGCCATGCCGGGCACCGGGTTGCGCACCGGCGAGGTAACCACCAGTTCCCCGGCTTGCAGTCCGCTGGAGACTACAGCGATATCAGCGTCAGTGTGTATCACCTCGACCCTGCGGATCTGTAGTTGGTTCTGCGCATCCACCACAAAGGCAATATTACCCGCGCGCAATGCGTCACGTGCGATGGTGTGCGCGGCGGGTAATTGCCTGCCCTGAATAGCGGCCTGCACGTACAAGCCCACGGCCAAGGGCATGCCGCTGGCTGAGGCATTGCTGCCATAAGGGTCTGCCACTTCCACTAGCGCATAGAGCATTCGGGTGTCGGGATCGACAGAGGCATCCAGGCGTACCAGCTTGCCCAGCCACTGCTGTTCGCTGCCCGCCACTTTTGCGGTCAGTGTGACTGGCAGCGCCTGTCCCTGTTCGGCCACGAAGCCAATGGGTAGCGCCAATGAGGCCAGTTGTGCGTCGTCCAGGGGTAGGCGTACTTCAACCATGTCTGTGCCAAAGGCCTGGGCGACGATGGTGCCCGGTATGATGTACTGGCCGATATCCACAGTGGTTGCGCTCAGCCTGCCAGTAAAGGGTAGTCTGATGTCCGTGCGTCGCAGGTTCAGTCGAGCCTGTTCCAGGTCTGCCTGCGCCGCTTCCAGCCTGGCCTTGGCCTCGGCTACCTGGGGTTTTTTTAACGCTAGAGCGGATGCCTGCGGTTGGTTACGCAATTGTTTACGCGCCACATCGGCATCGGCCTCGGCCTGTTCGGCACGCACATGTGCCTCTGCGACCCGTGCTTCAGCCTGGCGTTGGGTTAGCTGGTAATCAGTATCTTCGATTTTTAGCAGCGAATCGCCTGGTTCGAACCTGCCACCTTCGGTAAATTCACTGGATACACTAATGATACGGCCGCCAACCTGCGCCACCAGGTCGATGTCGGTGCGCGCACGCACTTCACCGCGAGCTACTACCTGCAGCGTAATGTCGCGCTGCTCAACCGCCGTAGTGTATACACTTAATGGTCTGGGGGTTTCCTCAGTTTTTTCGGGTAGCGGTTTGCTGGCGTGCAGTGCCGAGTAGATGCCGATACTGGCGGCGATGACGAGGGCAGGTGCTACCAGTCGTTTAAAAGCTGTGGGCATGATTTCCTGTGATTTCAAGCTGGACTTGCTGCGCACGGGGAATTTGCATTCGTTCCCGGCAGGTGCGCAATGAATGTTAATAAATTGTCGCAAATGCCGCCGCAAAGGGATACCGCTTTCTCATGCTCTCGGCAGCGTTTTTTTTGCTCTGCTATGATACTCGCAGGTGATCCAGGCGCGGCATTTTCGCGTACGCTGGGAAAAAAATGTAGAGAGGGGGAAAATTATGCTGACAAATCTGTGGTACGTCGCTGAATGGTCTGCAACTGTAAAGGATAAGCCGGTTAAAGCCCGCTTGCTGGGTCAGAACCTGGTGTTGTTTCGCGACAAGTCCGGTCAGGTAAATTGTCTTAGCGATATCTGTATACATCGAGGAGGCTCACTCTCCAACGGTTGGACCACTGAGCGCGATTGTGTTGCCTGCCCCTATCATGGCTGGGAGTTCGATGCTGAGGGTAAGGTGCAGTTCATTCCCTCCCGGGGTGAAGGCAGCGATGTGCCTGATCGGGCACGCATAGACGCTTACCCTGTTGAAGAACGCTATGGCATGATCTGGGTGTTTATGGGGGACCTGCCTGCTGAGGAACGCTATCCCATTCCGCCCTTTCCCGAATTCGATGACCGGGAAAACTGGCGCCCTGTTGAAGCAGAATTCACCTGGAATGCGGATGTCAGTCGGGTGGTAGAGAACGGTATTGATATCGCGCATACCTCTTTTGTTCACCCGGGTTTTGGCTATCGGGAGATGGCGGATAAGAATCACATGGTGAAAATGCAGCGCGATGAGTACTCAGGTTCCTCTTCCTGTGTGCTGTATCCGCCGCCCATGAAGGGTAATGCCGGGTTAATGCGTTTTGCCCGCAAGGATAAGGCAGAAACGCACGTACACCCGGCCTTCTATTTATCCGGTCACTGTGTGCGTCTGCATATTCAGGTCAACTCCTGGATGGAAATGATTATCTTTGATGCCAATAGCCCGGTAGATGAAAATACCACCCGCTCTTTTGTGGTACAGGTGCGTAATTTCTTCAAGTGGGGGATGTTCGATAAAGGTTCAGTTAAGCGCACCTTGAAAGTTTTCCGCGAAGATGCCGCTATTGTGGAGGCCTTGTCGCCGCATTACCTGCCCCAGTCGCTGGAGGCGGAAGTGTCGGTGGAACAGGATAAGTTCATGGGTGCCTGGCGTCGGGTGTTGCGCACACATATCGAAGAAAAAGGCTGGAAAATCGACAGCAAGGCCATGGCACCTTATCTGGATGAAAAGGTGTTTACCGTGGCGTCCCCCGGGCGCCGCGCGAACCCGCATTTGCGCTGGGCGCTGGACCCGGTGCCCCTGGTGCCACCGCTGGGGCAGCCGCTTAATGTGGTGCCTGACGTGGAGGACAAACAGGCCTGAGTGCGAGGGTGCCCCAGGTCAGCTACTTCTCCAGGGCAGGGGTGCCAGCAAAGTGATTACGCCCAGTATGAAGGGTAGAGCTCGCTCTGCGATATCCCCGGGAGTATTGGGTAGTAAGTAGCAGACAACCGCGGCGCTAAAGCCGATGGCTATGGCCGGGAAGATGCGCCCCGGCGGCAGTGCAACCCCCAGCGCGCGGCACACGATAACCGGTCCCAGCGCCGATCCTATGGCGACCCAGGCGAACAGCACACGCTGGAAAATTGTCGCGGGTATATAGATTGCCACTAGTACTGCCAGTACCGAGATTACCGCAATAACCAGCCGTGACAAGGTCAGAGCCTGCAGTTGGTGTCGTTCATTGATGCCCAGGTCGTGGGCAACAGTCGTGCCGGTTACCAGTAGCATACTGTCTGCGGTTGACATGATTGCCGACAGTACTGCCGCCAGCAGGATTGCGCCCATGACTGACGGGAACAGTTTGGCGTTTACCGCAAAAAACACCTGTTCAGGATTATCCAGATCGGCCACCAGTATTCTCCCTGCCAGTCCGACCAGACACATGCCGAAGAACACCACGGCATACCAGGTAGTGGCGATGACCTGGCCCTGACGCAACGCCCGCTTGTCGCGCAAGGCCATAAATCGCGCCACCAGGTGGGGTTGGCCAAAGGAGGATACGCCTATGACCAGCGATCCGGTAATCATCCCCAGTGCGGTCAGACCCAGGCTATTGCCGGTAAAGCTCATATAAGATGCCGTGCTTTGCTGGCTCAGTGTCTCCCAGAATGCCAGTGGTCCGCCCAGGTGGATGATCGCAGCGACAGGTAGCAGAATTGCGGTGAAAATCATCAGCAGTCCCTGCAGCGTGTCGGTAACACTGACCGCCCAGAATCCCCCCAGCAGGGTATAGGCGAGAATAATGGCGCCACCCAGTGCAATGCTCTGCGCGCTGCTCATACCAAAGGTTGCAGAGAAGGTGTTGCCCGCTCCCTGAAATTGGGAGGCGATATAGATAACAAAGCAAAACAGGATGATAGCTGACGCCAACACTATAATGGCCTGGCGCTGGCGGCCTGCGGTTCCCAGGGCGATAAATTCTGTAGCCGAAAGCAGCTGCCTGGTAGCGCCTATTTGCATAATGCGCGGTGCCAGGATCCACCAGGAGAAGGCGCAACCCAGCACGGCTCCCAGTGCTACCCATACAGCCGAAACCCCGATGGTAAATGCCAGGCCACTCATGCCCAGTAGTGTCCAGGCTGACGCTGCACTTGCAGAGTAGCTTATGGCCGCCACCCACGGTCCCAGTTGACGTCCCGCCAGAAAGAAATCCTGTTCGGAACTCACCCGGCGCTGGGCCCAGAATCCGATCAGGATAAGCAGGGTTTTGTAGGCTACCAGGGTGGCTACGACTACGCTTGTATCCAGCATACTGTTTGTCGTCCAGGTTTGGCTGCAACGTATTCGCCGCAGGGCATTGGAGTGTAAATGATCTATTGTTATTATTATATAACATATATGTTTGTGGGCTAAGCCTGCTTGTTCCCTTGGTGACGGTGATCCCGGTATCCGGCTTGCCGGTGTGAGGAGTGTCCAGGGGGAAGATTTGAGTGGGCAATTTTGACAATTGTTATATTCAAACTTTGTCGATGCGCGTTATAGTCTTGGGTCTTTCTGTGCTTGTCTTGGGCGAGAAATACTTGTTATGCGAGGTGTACTGTTGTGAGCAATGTGGAGCGGCCGCTAGAGGGCTTGCGGGTAATCGAAATGGGGCAGCTGTTGGCGGGCCCATTTACCGGAACCATACTGGCGTATTTTGGCGCGGAGGTGATCAAGGTGGAGCCGCCTGGCGGAGACCCTGTTCGCGGTTGGCGTCTATTGCGAGACGGTACCTCGCTTTGGTATCGCAGCCTGGGTCGTAACAAGAAAAGTGTCACTCTGGATTTGAAATCTGACCGCGGAAGAGAGCTCGCAGGCCAATTAATCGATACTGCTGATGTGGTGGTAGAGAACTTCCGTCCCGGCTTAATGGAAAAATGGGGGCTGGGACCCGAACAGGTAAAAGTCCGTAATCCTGGCCTGGTATACGCACGTATTTCCGGCTACGGACAAACCGGCCCTTACGCGAGTAAACCCGGGTATGCCTCGGTAACCGAAGGCTTCGGCGGCTTCCGCTATATTAATGGCGAACCTGGACAGGCTCCAGTGCGCCCGAATATCAGCATGGGTGACACGCTGGCGGCGATACACGCTGCTCTGGGTATTGCTCTGGCGCTTATTCAGCGTGCCAAACCCGGTTCCGGGGAGGGGCAGGTTATTGATGTCGCGCTGTATGAATCCGTATTCAATCTGATGGAAGGCCTGGTGCCGGAGTTTGATGGCGCAGGCGCAATTCGGGAGCCTTCTGGTACCACGGTGACCGGTATCGTACCCACCAATACCTACCGCTGCGATGACGGCAAGTTTGTGGTGATCGGTGGTAACGGAGACTCGATTTTCAAACGCCTGATGCAGGCTGCGGGACGCTCCGATATGGCCGAAAACCCGGAGATGGCGGATAACGCTGGTCGCGTGGTGCACGAGGCGGAGATAGACGAGGCGCTGTCCGGCTGGTGTGCCGCGCATTCTTCAGTGCATATTATTAATACATTGGAAGAAGTGCGTGTTCCGGTGGGGCCGATTTACAGTGTCGAAGACATGCTGTCCGATCCTCAGTACCAGGCGCGGGGTATGTTCGAGCAAGTTGAAATCGATGGTGAGCCGCTGAAAATTCCAGCGATCCTGCCTAAACTGGCTGATACCCCTGGCCGTACAGACTGGCCAGGTGGTGAAGTGGGTAGTCATAACGAGTATGTGTTGGGCGAAATTCTTTCTCTCGATGATGAGGAAATCGCCCGTTTGCGTGAAGCTGGAGTGATTAAGTGACACCTGAAATTCTCCTGCTGTGCGGTACGGCCGCCACCATTGCATTCGTCCACACCTTGCTGGGGCCTGATCATTACCTGCCCTTTGTTGCGCTGGCCAAAAGCCGCGAGTGGTCACTGGGTAAAGCCCTGCGTACCACCTTTTTATGTGGTTCTGGGCACATCGTCGGTTCCGTTGTTTTGGGTTTTATCGGCATCTACGCCAGTATCCAGCTCAATGCCCTGGAGTGGATAGAGGGTTGGCGGGGTGATATCGCCGCCTGGGCACTGGTGTCGTTTGGATTGGTTTATATGGCCTGGGGCTTGCGTCGCAGCTATCGCAGCAAGACTCACACCCATTGGCACAACCACGACGGTGTGCGTCATAGTCATATACACGCGCATGAAACCAGCCATGCCCACGCTCACAGTGGCGAAGATACCAACGACAACCGTCGTTCCATGGCCGGTTGGGCAATTTTTATCGTGTTCGTGCTGGGACCTTGTGAGCCGCTTATTCCCCTGCTGATGTTTCCCGCGGCCAAGGAAAGTATTACCGGCCTGGTGGCGGTCACCGCGGTGTTTGCGCTGGTGACGGTGTTGACCATGCTGGCTGCAGTGGCGGTGTCTGTATGGAGCCTGAAATCAGTACGCATGCCGAAAATAGAACGCTTTAGCGACGCAATAGCTGGCGGCACCATCACCATGTGCGGCCTGTCTATCGCGGTTCTGGGTCTATAGGAAAAATTATGTCCGAGCAGTACAAGGCGATTGATGCCGTCGTTAATATATGGACCGAAGAGGCGCTGTCGCACCGGCCTGGCTGGACCGATGAGTTCTTCGTGGGCAAGGTCAAGGGCAAGCATGACAGTGGTGGCGTAAGCCTGGAACAAATGCTGCAGGGTATGGATGCAGCTAATATCGAAACTGCTTTCCTGGTGGCGGCTAAATCCGGGCGTGTTGGCTTGCCCGGTTGTTACCACATGCCACCCGAGGTGGTCGCTGACGCTGTGGCGAAATACCCGGAGCGGTTTTTCGGTCTGGTGGGTATAGACCCCTATACAGGTATGGACGGGGTGCGAGCCCTGGAAGACGCGGTGACCAATATGGGTTTTATTGGCGCTCATCTCTATCCACACTGGTTCGAGCTGCCGGCCAACCATGCCAAGTATTATCCCTTCTATGCCAAGTGTATTGAGCTGGATATTCCGGTGCAAATGCAGGTTGGGCAATCGTTGATCTATTCCAAGGAGCAGCGCTGCCGCTCGGTCGGCCGTCCCATCTATCTGGATGATATTGCCTGCGACCTGCCGGAGTTGAAGCTGATAGGTTCCCATGTGGGTATTCCCTGGCATGACGAAATGATAGCCATGTCCTGGAAGCACGAGAACGTGTACATCGCGACCGATGCCCATAGCCCCAAATACTGGCCTGAAAGCGTGGTCAAATACTTGAATTCCTATGGCCAGGACAAGGTCATTTTTGGCACAGATTTCCCCGTTCTACGCTTTGAGCGCACGGTGCAGGAGATCGATGACCTGGGCTTGAAGCCTGCAGTGCGACGGAAATTTATGCGCGACAACGTAATCAGAATTTATGGCCTGGAGGACAAGTTTCAATGAGTGCACCGCTACAGGGAATTCGGGTCGTCGAGATGACCAGCGTGGTGCTGGGCCCCTATGCCTGCCAAATGCTGGGCGATCTGGGTGCGGATGTAATCAAAATAGAGCCCCCGGCGGGCGATACCAACCGCAATCTCGGTCCCCATCGCAATAACAGTGATATGGGATCCATGTACCTGGGCTGTAACCGCAACAAGCGCTCTATCTCCCTGGATTTGAAGTCTCAGCGCGGGCGGGAAGCGGCGCTGGAGATCATCAAGAGTGCCGACGTTGTAGTGCACAACTTCCGGCCCCAGGCGATGTCCCGGTTGGGGCTGGATTATGCGGCGGTGAAACAGGTTAATCCCGAAGTGGTTTACTGCGCCACCTATGGCTATAGCAAACAGGGCCCGTACGGTGACAAGGGTGCCCTGGATGATTCCATTCAGGCCGCCAGTGGTGTCGCCGTATTGCAAAGTATGGTTGAGGGTGAGCCGCGCTACCTGCCGACTATTATCGCTGACAAGACCACCGCGATGGTGGTCGTGCAGTCGGTATTGGCGGCACTGTTTCACAAGGAGCGCAGTGGAGAGGGGCAAGAAATTGAAGTGCCCATGTATGAATCCATGGTGTCCTTCGTGATGACGGAGCATTTGTGGGGGCAGAGCTTTGAGCCACCTATTGGTAAGGCCGGCTATGTGCGCTTGATGGCAAAACACCGCCGTCCTTATAAAACCAAAGATGATAAATACCTTGCGGTGTTGCCCTATTGGGATAATCACTGGCGCACATTCTGCGAATTGACTGGTCGACCAGAACTGGCACAGGACGAAAGGTTTATCGATATGGCCACACGCTTGAAAAATATCAATGAATCTTATCGCGTAACCGGCGAAATTATAGCCGAGCGTACCCGGGATGAGTGGCTACAATTGTTAGGTGACACCAAGGTGCCGATGATGGTGGTGAACTCCCTGGATGATTTGATTGAAGATCCGCACCTGGTGGAAAGTGGTTTCTGGCAGGAGAGCGAGCACCCGACAGAGGGCCGGCTGCGCATGAGTAGCCCGCCGATGAATTTCGCCAGGACACCGGCCTCAATACGCCGCCATGCGCCCCGCTTAGGCGAAAACACCGAGGAAATCCTGCGTGAAGCGGGATTGGACCAGGTAACCATAGACAGTATGCTCGCCGAAGGCGAAGCAGTGCTGCCAAAATAGATTTTATTGATAAGAAAAGGTGGAGGTGCAGCAATGAGTTTCAAGGACCTGTTTATCGAGCACGACGTGCCCCCTGAAGTCCAGGAATGGATCAAGGGTGAAGTCGAGGCTCAGGAAGCCCGTTATTCCAAGATTGAAAAAGAGATGATCGATCTCGCAGCAACGCGGGAGAAGTGGTATCAGGAGTTCTTCGATCGTATCACTACTCTCGGCTACAACACGGACGGGGATGACAAGATGACGATCAATCCCGCGGACCTGCCGGTCAAGCCTGAGGGCTGTGTGGACCAGGTGGTGTGGAAATATGGCGTAGATGGCGAAGAATCGCCTGACGCACAGAAATAGTTTAAGGAGAGATACGATGCGTCCACATATAGAGCCGTTTTGCGACAGGGATGAAGGTTTCAAACACTTGCGCCTGCCTAATTTTGCCAGCGGCATGCATTACAAGATGTTGAGTTTTGATGGTGATACCGGAGCCTGCTCCATGACCGTGCAGTTTGATGGCGGTTACCGGCGTACACCGGGCTTTGCCTGGACCGAGATGGAAATGATCATCATTGAGGGGGAGATGCAGGTTGGTGAGAAAACTTGCCGCAAGGGCCACTACTTATTTGTTCCCGCGGGTTATGCCATGCCGGAAATGACGTCACCAAAGGGCTGTCTCGCGCTGGTGATGTATAACACCGGTGAGCCCAGTCACGAGGAGTCCACCCAGCATCATCCGCTGGCGCAGGTCGACCTGTATCACGATGTCGATTCCTATATGGATATCCCCTGGGCGATGGGCAATGTGACCAAGCCGTCGGTGGCGGCGGGTTGTCTGATCAAGCTACTGAACTTTAACCCCATGTCTCAGGCAATGACCTTCCTGTACTGTATGACACCGGGTTTCTATCAGGATAATATCTCCTATCACGATTGCGCGGAGGAGGGTTACCACCTGTGGGGTACCTCCTGGATGATGCAATTTGGTGATGTTCCCACCGGTGGCTATTTCTGGCGTCCAGCCTATATTAACCACGGCGCCTTTGCCTCGGAGTATGGCTGTATTGCATTGGGCAGGACTGACTCCAAGTTGTTTAACCACTTCCATTACAACCCCTGGTCGACGCCGGTGCAAAATGCTGATCGTTCTGCTGCGCGTATATACCAACGCGACCCATTGTTGTATAAGTGGGCATTCAGTGAGGACCACAACCACCCCCACGGCCCGGAAGATTTTGAGCAGACCATGCTGCGTCGGGGTGATGAGGAAGGACACGACACTGAGCACAAGTCGGATGGCCATACGCATGATCACTGGCATGGGCATCATCATCATGCGGATGGTAGCGAGCACCAGCATCATCACCATGACGGCGACAGTACACACACTCACGACCACGATTGACGGCAGGGGGGGTGCAAAGTTGCTAGTTGCTACTGGGGATTGCTTTAGAGCAATCCCCAGTGTTTTTATCGGTTGAACCATTCAGGATAGCCTGGCTATGAACGACAGCGTCTTCATTACGGATGTAGGTCCCCGCGATGGCCTGCAGAACCAGCCAAAAATACTCACAGCGGGTGAACGCCTGGACCTGATTAGCGCGCTTGCTGACGCCGGTTTGCCCGGTATCGAAGTGGGTAGTTTTGTCTCTCCCAAAGCAGTGCCCGCTATGGCGGGCACTGGAGAGCTAATCCCGCAGCTTTCCGCTGCCAGCGGTGTACAGTACAGTGCTTTGATTCCCAATATGAAAGGGTATGAACTGGCGCGGGATGCCGGGGTGCGTTCAGTGAACATGGTGCTGTATGCCAGTGAAGGTATGGCGCGTGCCAATGTGAATATGACGATTGCCGAAGCCGAAAACATTGCCGCCGATATCCTCAGTTGTGCGCGCACGGACGGCATAGAGGTGATTGCCGCGGTTTCGGTTGCCTTTGAATGCCCCTTCGATGGTGCCACTGATCCCGGCGTGGTGCGCGACGCGGCGCAAAAATTTCTGCAGCTGGGTGTCGATCAAATAGTTATCGCCGATACCATTGGCGCAGCCAATCCGCAGCAGGTACGCTCGCTGACTGCCGGGCTGGTGAGCGATAACGGGGCTGAAAAATTGGGTTGCCATTTTCACGATACCCGCGCCATGGGTGTGGCCAATGTCTTCGCCGCCCTGGAGTCGGGTGTGCGCCGCTTTGACGCCTCGATTGCCGGTCTGGGCGGGTGCCCGTTTGCACCGGGTGCCAGTGGTAATGTCGCCACAGAAGATGTGGTAATGATGCTGGAGCAGATGGGTTTTACCACCGGCATCGATCTGGATGCGCTGTTGCGTGCCTCCGATCTGGCAGAGACATTAACCGGTACCGCCCCGGGCGGTCGTGCCAAGGCGTGGTTGAAGCCGTGGCTGGCCAAGCGCGCCGGATAAGCTTATACCGCCTGCGTGGAGATCTGCAGATGTTGGGCCTGGCAGGAAAACATACAATGTAGGATCTTCGTCCTCGGGTGATGTTGATCAAGCAGTCGTGTAACACGCGGAATAAAGCAGGAGATAAAAATGAGTTATAGGCTAGGCGTAGATGTCGGGGGTACCTTTACCGACCTGCTATTGATCAATGAAGAGACCGGGGAAACCCATACCGCCAAAGTGCCCTCCACACCGGAAGACTCGTCCCTGGGGGTGCTCAATGGTATTGCCAGGATTTGTGATGAATCGGGTATCGACCCACAGAGTGTTAGTCGGGTGATGCATGGTACTACCGTGGCTACCAACGCGGTGCTCACCGGAAAAGGGGCCAGGGTTGGCCTGGTGACCACTGAGGGCTATGAGGATACTTTACAGGTGGCGCGCTCTTTCTGCCCCGGTGGCCTGGGTGGCTGGGTCGGTTTCGTCAAGAAGCCTCTGCTGGCACCGCTGGAGCTGACCATAGGCGCCAGCGAGCGGCTGGCTGCAGATGGCTCGGTAGTGCGCGGGCTGGACGAGGATAAGCTGCGCGCTGACTTGCGCACCCTGCACAACAAGGGCGAGGTTGAGGCCCTGACTATCTGTTTTATCAACGCCTACATGAATGGGGCGCATGAGCGGCGTGCGCGAGACATTGCGGCGGAGATTTTCACTGACACCCCGATATCTATTTCCAGTGACGTGGTACCGGAGATGCAGGAGTATGAGCGCACCGAGACCACGGTAGTGAACTCCTACGTGCGCCCGGAGGTGGCGAAATATGTGCGCAACCTGCAGGCTGCGCTGGACGACAAGATGGGCAGCGATACCCAGCTGTCAATTCTGCGCTCCGATGGTGGCCTGGCCTCAGCCCGTGGCTCGGCAGAGTCCCCGGTTAACCTGCTGATGTCCGGTCCGGCCGGTGGTGTTTCCGGCGCTATATATTTCTGTAGTCGTGCGGGCTTTGACGACATCCTCACCTTCGACATGGGCGGGACTTCAACAGATGTTGCCCTTATCCAGAACTCCCGGGCGCGCGTGCGTCGCGAGACCATTGTTGCAGACGTGCGGGTGCGGGCACCCTCAGTGGATGTGCGCACGGTGGGCGCCGGTGGTGGTTCTATTGCCTTTGTTCCTGAGCTGACCAAGGCTTTGCGTGTTGGCCCGGAATCAGCCGGAGCGGTGCCTGGCCCTGCGTGTTATATGAAAGGTGGTGAGTTGCCCACGGTGTGTGACGCCAACGTCGTGCTGGGCTACTTGCCATCCGATGTGCAGCTGGGTGGCAAGATGGATATCAACCGCGATGCCTCGGTGAAAGCAGTGCAGCAGGTAGCGGATGCGATGGGTATAGACTTGATGGCCGCAGCTGAAGGTATCGTTAAAATTGTCAACGAATCGATGTTCGGTGCGCTGCGCCTGGTGTCCGTTGAGCAGGGCTATGACCCGCGCGACTTTGCCCTGGTGGGCTTTGGCGGTGCAGGCCCCCTGCATGCCAATGCGATGGGTATTCTCACTGACGCCTGGCCGGTCATTGTGCCCCCAGGTCCTGGCGTACTGTGTGCTTATGGCGACGCCACCACCCAGGTGCAGGATGAGGCCGCGCGTACCTACCTGACCATGGCGGGAGACTTGACCGACGAGCAATTGTTGGCTGACCTACACGAACTGCAGCAACGTGCCGGAGAGTCGCTGCTTGCCGACGGCATTCCGGTGGAGGATCACCAGGTGAGTTACCAGGCTGATCTGCGTTACGCCGGTCAGGCCTTCCAGATCACCGTGGACTTCAGTGAGCAGGAGCTGCAGGCACGTGGACTGAAATTGCTCACCGAGCAGTTCGATGCGGAACATGAACAGTTATTCACCTTCAAACTGGGTGATGGTCACGAAATCCTGATGATACGTGCCGTGGCCAAGGCCAGGGCTACCGCTATTGCGGAATTGACCGTGGGTCAGGCAGGCACAGACCTGGAAGATTGTCGCATCCATGAAAGTCGCTTCTACTACGATGGGCAGTGGCACGACATTTACATCTACGATCGCGGTAAGTTACACGAGGGTCTGGTGGTGCCAGGCCCGGCGATTGTTGGCGAAATGGATTCTACGACCGTAGTACTGCCTGGCTTCGAAGCCCGTGTGGATGCTGTTGGCAACCTGCTGATGAACCCGGCGCAATAGGAGAGCAATAAGATGAGTGCAACAATTATCCAGAGCAACAACACGCCTCTCCGCAGCGTCGATGTGGACGGCGTCACTGTCGATATTATCGAGAACGCCTTGCGCAATGCCCGTGAAGAGATGGACGCGGTGCTGTTTCGCACTGCCATGTCTCCAGGTATTCGTGAGCAGGGTGACTGCTTCCCCATGATCGCCAACCGCGATGGCAAGATGGTAGTGGGGCAATTCGGCTCCTTTATTGGTCCCTTTCTGGAAGTCTATGACGAGGAGATCGAAGAGGGGGATATTATTCTTACCAATGACCCCTATATGTGCAACGCGGCCGTGTCGCACCTGCCCGACTGGGTGGTTTTGGTCCCGGTATTCAAGGATGGTCGGCACATTGCCTGGTCTGCCATGTTCGGGCATATGTCAGACAATGGCGGTATGGTGCCCGGCTCCATTCCCATCCAGGCGACGAATATCTACCAGGAAGGGATTCGTATTCCGCCGATCAAACTTTACAAGAAGGGCGAGCTACAGTCAGATTTGCTGGAATTGATTCTGCACAATGTGCGTACCCCCCAGTGGAACCGCTTTGACCTGAACGCGCTGGTAGCAGCCTGTAATACCGCGGCCAAGCGCTGCGTAGAACTGGCTGAGCGCTTTGGTGACGATGTTTTGGATAGCACCATGGACATGATGCTGCAGCGCAATTACGAGGCGATGAAGCACATTATTGGTATGTTTATCCCGGAGGAGCCCCGCGAGTTTGAGGACTACCTGTGTGATGACGGTATGGGCATGGGGCCTTATAAAATCAAGTGCAAGATGTGGCGCGAGGGCGACGTTGCCATCTTTGACTTTGAGGGAACAGACCCCCAGGCGCAAAGCTCAGTTAACTTTTATCTCAACGAAGATATGTTCAAGATGTTCTTCGGCTCCTTCACCATCAACGTGGTAGATCCGCAAATTGTGTTCAACGACGGCTTCTATGACCTGGTGGATGTGCGCATTCCCCAGGGCACGCTGCTCAAGCCTAACTTCCCTGCAGCCCTGTCGGGTCGTACCCATGCCCTGGGGCGAATCTTTGATTTGCTGGGTGCCTTGCTCGGCATGGGCGCGCCGGAACAGATGCTGAACGCCGCAGGGTTCTCTGATTCGCCGCACCTTTTCTACTCCGGCTACGACAAGAAGGGTGAGTGGTTCCAGTTGTTCCAGATTGGTTTTGGCGGTATTCCCGGGCGACCAGTGGGCGACGGCCCTGACGGTCACTCGCTATGGCCCGGCTTTACCAATGTGCCCAACGAATTTATTGAGTCCTACTTTCCGCTGCGCATTGAACGCTACGAAACTATCCCTGATTCCGGTGGCGCCGGATTACACCGCGGCGGTAACGGTCTCAGCGTGGCCTATCACTTTCTCTGTGATGGCGAGATCGGAATACACGATGAGCGCTGGTTGATGTACCCCTGGGGAGTGCTCGGTGGTGATACCGGCATGCGCTCCACCAAGCGTCTGGTGCGTGCAGATGGCAGTGAACAGTGGTTGCCGGCCAAGGCCGAAGGTATCAAAGTGAAAGAAGGCGATCTGCTGTACTTCAATACCTGGGGTGGAGGTGGTTGGGGCGACCCCTTCCAGCGCGATCCGCAACTGGTGCGCCAGGATGTGGAGCGGCGTCTGGTGACGGCTGCAGGCGCGCGCCGCTACGGCGTGGTGATTAACGCAGATGGCGCGGTAGATGCAACAGCGACAGATGCCCTGCGCATGGAGATGATGGCCGCGCGCGGAGAGGTGCAAGAGGTATTTAATTTCGGTGGCAATGTGGAAGATATTCGCGCGCGTTGCGAGGCGGAAACCCATCTTCCTGCACCTGTGGCACCTACGTTCATCGCCGGAGGCTAATACTGACACTGTGAGAGGGTGGAAATAGTCTGGAAATATTTTTAAATTAATGTGAACCAGCGCGAAAGAGGGGGCGTATAACACTTTAATACACACTCATGGAGTAAGAATTATGTTTCGCAAACTGGTCACATTGTCAGCAGCTATCATCGTTTCACTGGGTTTTTCACAGGTCTCCCTCGCCGGAGAGGAGAGCGCAGAGACTGCAACAGTCGTAGTGTATCGCGCGGACGAATCATTCAAGACCGAGCGTTTGGGGCTGGATGTTCACATGGGTGAGGGCAGCCTTGGTCGCCTGAAAGCCGAGAATGCCATGGTGATTACCCGTCCTGCGGGCGAATATGTAATCAATACCAACATTAACGGTTCAGAGCCTCTGGTGTTGGACCTGAAGGCTGGAGAGACCCACTACGTGCATACGCAAATGCAGATGCAGGGAACTCGGGTAAAGGTAGAGATGAATGAAGTAGAAGAGCAGGTGGCTAGAGTGCAGCAGCCTTCTCTTGATCAGGCGATCTGATCCAACAATCGGAAGGGTCCATATTTCAAGCAGGGCTGCTGCATAAGCGCCCTGCTTTTTTATGCGTGAAGCATAAGCGTTTTCCGCTTATCGGGCTTCCGTTATTTCCAGTTCCATCAACTCGTAGTGGGTCATCATGTAGCCCTCTGCGCCAGCTTTAAGCAGGATGTAGTCGTCGTCCGCGGTACACCAGACGTTGTAGGGCGGGTGCTCTTCGGGCAGTTGACCCGCGGTATCCACGACCTGGAAGTGGTAGGCATTGAAGTCACCTGCGCCAACCGTGATCGATTCTTCTCCGATATATTGAATGCCAAAACCGAGGCGAAACAGCATCGGGCCGGTCGCGCCACGGTGGTCAGGGGAAGACAGCATGACATGATCAAGGAAGCGCTTACCGGGCCCCTGGCTGCGGTCGTAGGCCTTCATTAACAAGGCGTCACCCACAATGGGGTGGCATTGCATCCACTGCACCGGATTGTCGATATCGATCCGTTGGGTGATGCGCCCATCCTTGCGGTTATACGTTTCGCACTCTACCTGCTGGTCAGTGAAGCGGAACCAGCCGCTGCCCTCAAACTCGTGGCCCACGGTAAGACGCACATGACAGTCCAGTGGTCTGGAACTGTGCTGGTCCATTGCGGCGACCACGTCGCGCACCACCATGGGCGCATCGTCTATCTCGCAGTGCGCGTGCATTACGGAGGTGCCGTTAGGCTGTTGTGTAATAGTGAAATATTCGCGTCCGCGCTCTTCATCCATGCGCTGTGGTTGCTTGCTGGTATAGAGGATCTTTCCCCGGATCGTACGATAAGCCATAAAAACTCCAGAAATGCCTGTCTAGGAATAGACCAGCGTAAAGTGTTCGCCCGCGCAGCCCCGGTGACTGCTGACCTGATGTCCGCTAAACGGCCCTTGCTCCGCCGTGTACGCAGTGCTGTCTGCGGTGGCGCTGCAATGCAAGGCTACACAGGCCATGCCGCTGTTGATGCCTGCGGGGGCTTCCAGGGTGTGTGCGATTTCGTCTATCTCTAGCAGTGCCTGTCCCGCCAATTGCAGCGTGGCGACCGGGTGCCTCTGCTCCAGATCAAAGCCCCTGGCCTGATTGACCACGGTGATTTTAGTCTCGAAAGTCAGCCCCGTAGTGGCACTGATTGACGCATACTGGGTCAGGCTGCGTTCTCGTGAGGGCGTGGATAGTACTGGTATGAACAGGTGATCTACCGGGGCGCTGCAGGTGGGCAGTTCAAAGGGTGGCACCTCACCGCTGACCTGGGTCAGGTAGAGGATCTCGCCTGTCGGTCCGCGTACCTGACAGGCACGTATTTTATCCGAGACATCCAGGTCGGCAGGCGGGCGCAGTAATTCAAAGGGTGATGACGTCAGGCTGCTGGCCAGTTGATCAACATCTTCAACCAGTACTTCCAGGGCCAGCCAGCCGAAACTGGCCAGGCTGTCGCGGGTGCTGGCCTCAGGATATTCAAGGATCTGTAGCCACTGGCGTCCCTGCTGGTTTGCCAGTATCCAGTGTCGGTTGCCGGCCAGCTGTGGGTACCCCAGGGCGCCGGCGGTGTCTGCATCCAGTTCACTGGCGGCGACTACGTACTGATGCATAAACCGGGTATAGGCATCTGTGGCCGCCTGTCCGTCGGCTGCTATCAGGGTACAAAGGGCTACTGGCCCGATGCGTGGGGTCTCTTGCATGCTCGCGTTTCAACTCTTTAGATATAATGCTATATTAATATAACAAATGTGCTTTTGCAGCAATGCACTGGCCATAAAAGCATTAATTTTCCACTATTCGCAAGAGCGAGAAAGCATGGGCCTGAGCCTGTTCGAAAAGCTATGGCAGGAACACCGGGTAGAAAGGCAGGACGATGCTACCGACCTGATTTACATAGACCGCGTATTCCTGCATGAAAGGACCGGCTCCATCGCGTTGTCCAGTTTGCAGGCCGACGGCCGTGACGTGTTTTATCCGCAGCAGGTATTTTGCTGTATGGATCATATTGTCGATACCTATCCTGAGCGCAGTGATGAAACGACCATGCCCAGCGGTAAGGACTTTATTGTTGCCACTCGCAGTCACACCCGCGCAGCAGGTATCACGCTGTTCGACCTGGATGATCCGCGTCAGGGCATCGTGCATGTGGTATCACCTGAGCAGGGCATCGTGCAGCCAGGGATGACACTGGTCTGTCCCGACAGCCATACCTGTACCCAGGGGGCACTGGGCGCGTTGGCCTGGGGTATCGGTTCCAGTGAGGCAGAGCACGCTCTGGCAACCAAGACCCTGCGGGTGAAAAAGCCGCGCACCATGCGCGTACATTTTGACGGCAGCCTGGCGCTGGGTGTGAGTGCCAAGGATATGATTCTGCATTTGATCGCGACCCACGGGGCTAATGGAGGTAGCGGTTACGCGGTGGAATTCACTGGGCAGGCGGTGTCCGAGCTGGATATGGAGGCTCGGATGACGCTGTGCAATATGGCGGTGGAGTTTTCGGCATTTACCGGGCTGATCGCCCCGGATGAAAAGACTGTGGCCTTTTTGCAGGGCAGGCCCTACGCCCCAGTGGGAGAGGCGTGGCAGCAGGCCGCGGACTATTGGCGGCAACTAGTCTCTGATGCGGACAGTATTTATGACTGTGAACTGCGGGTGGATTGTACTTCCCTGGAGCCTCAGGTGACCTGGGGTACCAGTCCGCAGCATGCGACTGGTATATCGGGGGCGGTGCCCGCCCCCGGTGATGTCGACACACTAGAGCGTGCGGGTCGCGAAAAGGCCCTGGCGTACATGGATTTACAGGTGGGGGAGCCTATTGCCGGGAAGATGTTGGATGCGGCATTTATTGGTTCCTGTACCAACAGCCGTATCAGCGATCTGCGCCTTGCTGCAAGTGTGCTCAAGGGGCGCAAGGTCGCGCCGGGTTTGCGTGCCATCTGTGTGCCCGGTTCCATGCTGGTTAAGGCTCAGGCCGAGGCTGAAGGGTTAGATAAAGTCTTTATCGAGGCAGGCTTTGAGTGGCGCGCATCGGGTTGTTCCATGTGCTTCTTTGCCGGTGGCGAGCATTTTGGCTTTCAGCAGCGCGTCATCAGTACCACTAACCGCAATTTCGAAAGCCGGCAGGGACCGGAAACTCGCACCCACCTGGCCAGTCCGGTGATGGTGGCAGCATCCGCCGTGCGCGGCTGTATTACCGATCCGCGGGAGTTTCTGTAGTGCTGATGGAAGAATTTGTAAGGCATAGTGGTATTGCCGCGCCCATACTGCGGGGTAATGTCGATACTGATGCCATTATTCCGTCCCGGGAGATGAAGCGCGTGTCCAAGCTCGGATTGGGGGAGGGCTTGTTTGCCGGTTGGCGCTACCTTACCCAGGAAACGCGCAACCCTGATCCGCAGTTCGTGCTAAACCAGGATGCTTATCGCGGCGCCAGTATTTTGTTGTCCGGCCCCAATTTTGGTTGTGGCTCATCCCGTGAGCACGCAGTGTGGGCGCTTAAAGAATTCGGTATTCGCGCTATTATTGCGCCTGGGTTTGGCAGTATTTTTGCAAACAACTGTGTGCGCAATGGCGTCCTGGCACTGGAAATGGGTGATGCTGAGATTAAACGCATCGCTGATTGGGTAGCGCTGGATGCGCAACGCAACCGGGTGCTGATCGATTTGCCTGCTCAGGTGGTGGAGGCGGCTGATGTCAGTTTCCCATTCTCTGTGGATCCCGGTGCCAAGCGCATGTTGGTGGAGGGTCTGGATGCTATCGCCCTGACGCAGACCCGCTGGCAGCAAATAAGCGCTTTTCATGAGCAGCGAAAACAGTTGCGCCCCTGGTTGTACTAGACGCTAGTGGGCGATGATAACCCCGGCGCTGATCAGTTCTTCTATTCTCTGCGGGCTGATCCCCAGCGTTGCAAGGTGTTCACGGGCGCCCTGACCCGGTGCTGGCAGATCCTTGTGTAAGCTGGTCTTTTCACCATTGAACTCCAGAGGTAGTCCGGGAAGTTTGATGCTCTCCCCATTGTTCACTGTGACATCCAGCAGTCCGCCCCCCTGCAGCATGTGCGGGTCATCAATAAGGTCAATGGGCTTGTTGATCGGTGCAAAAGGTACGCCGGCGTTGTCCAGTCTGGCCATTAGCTGGTCTTTATCCAGTTCACTGAACAGCGACTGAATATGTGGAATAATGATTTCGCGCTGTTTCACGCGATCATTGTTGCGCTCCATCTGCGGATTGGCGACGAATTCACTCAGCTCGAACTCAGCGCAAAAGCGTTGCCACAATGAATCGCTGACCACGCCGACAAACACCTGTTCACCATCTTTACTGGTGAATATGTCATACACCGACCAGGCGCTGCGTCGCACCGACATCGGCGGTGGTTCTTCGCCCAGTACACCCTGTTGCGCGATATGTTGTCCCACCATAAATGCGGTGGTCTCAAACAGGGAGCCAGTGACCTGCTTACCCTGTCCGCTATTGTGGCGTTCCTGCAGTGCGGCGAGGATGCCGATAACACCGAACATGCCACCAGTAATATCGATCACCGAGCTGCCGGCGCGCATCGGTTTATCCGGCAGGCCAGTCATATAGGCCAGGCCGCCCATCATTTGCGTGACCTCGTCCAGTGCTGTGCGGTGTTCGTAGGGGCCGGAGAGGAAGCCCTTCAGTGAGCAGTAAATTAATCCTGGATGGCTTTGGCTGAGCGTGTCGTAGTCCAGGCCCAGTTTATCCATAGCGCCGGGGCGAAAGTTTTCAATCATGATATCGCTGCGCGCAATGATGTCCTTTGCCGTGGCAATGCCATCCTCGGCTTTCAAATCGATACACAGGCTGGATTTGTTGCGGTTATACATCGCGAAGTAGCCGCCGCCACTGCCTTTCAGGTTCCGGGTATTGTCGCCCTGCAAGGGCTCGATCTTGATCACGTCCGCGCCGAGATCGCCAAGAATGACCCCCGCGGTAGGGCCCATGACCATGTGGGTGAATTCCACGACTTTTATCCCGGCAAGGGGTTTGTTGTGCTGTGACATGCGCGGCGCTTTCCTTGATAAGGTGTGAAGTTTAAATGATAATATGATATATCATTATATCATATCAAGGATGGCCGGTGTGGACTCTATAGACATTGAAATCAGTGAGGTGGGCCCGCGTGATGGTTTGCAGAGCATAGCGCCCATCATGTCCACCGCGGACAAGAAGGCGTGGATCAGCGCGTTGGCTGCGGCCGGCATTCCGGAGATTGAAGTCGGTTCATTTGTCCCGGCGAAAGTGTTGCCGCAGTTGGCGGATACCGCGGAATTGGTCAGTCACGCGAAAGGTATTGCCGGTCTGGCAGTAGCTGTGCTGGTACCCAATCTGCGCGGCGCTCAAGACGCCCTGGCGGTGGGACCGGACAAAATGACCATACCTTTGTCGGTCAGTGAAACGCATTCCTTGAAAAATCTGAAGCGCACCCATGAGCAAGTGCTGGAGGAGGTGCGGGGGATACGCGCGGCCATTGACCTGCTGCCCGCACAGTCCCGACCGAAATTGGAAGGGTCTCTGTCCACCGCCTTTGGTTGTACCCTGGAAGGTAGAGTGCCGGAAGCAAAGGTGCTGGAGATGGCGGAGAAACTGCTCGCAGCCGGTTGCGACGAGGTGGGTCTTTCAGATACTACCGGCTTCGCCAATCCAGTGCAGGTGCGGGATTACACACGGCATATCTGGGAGCTGCTGGGCCGGGATAAACTCACCGGTATTCACCTGCACAATACCCGTGGCCAGGGCCTGGCCAACGTCATGGCTGCGCTGGAGGTAGGGCTTACTACTATTGACGCCTCTATGGGCGGGATAGGGGGTTGTCCTTTTGCGCCGGGTGCCAGCGGAAATATAGTGACCGAAGATCTGGTGTTTCTGCTGGAGAGCCAGGGCTTGCGCACCGGCGTAAATTTCGAGGCGCTGTGGCACGCGCGGACAGTGCTCGCCCGGGGGCTACCCGGTGTCGAGCTCTACGGATTTACCCCGGATGCGGGTTTACCGAAAGACTTCATCGCGGCTACGCCGCAGTAAAAACTTACCCTGTGGACACTTGTCGTTAATCACGGCTACTGCGCTGCCTTGCTTTGCGCAGCAGGAATGGCAGCCAGGCGAGAGCTGCGAACAGGTACACCAGTGCGAAATCGGCTACAGGGATACGCATTATCTCTATGGCGTCCAACCAGCGGCCTTGATAGGTGAAGACAACGCAGGCCAGGTAGGTGATGACAATGCCCCAGCGCGTCTTTTTTCCCAGGCCTATGCCGTGCATCTGGGTGATTACGAAAATAGTTAAAAAGCCGAAAAAGAACATCTGCCAGTGCCCTCCACCCATGGTCAGGTAGGCCACGATGGCGCCGTGGGCCAGCACAAATACCTCGAGAAGCAGGGTCCATACCCGGTCTCTGTGGAAGCGGGTAAAGAACAAGCTGCCCTGCAGTAGCATCATCAGCACGTAAAAAGTCCCTAATAGATGGCCGATATTGTCTTCAATGGGGTGGAACCAGAAGGTGTAGACAATCGCCCAGGAAAAATAATAGCCGTGGTAGCGGCGAAGAAACCCAACCGGTCGTTCTACGAAATCGATTTTGTGGCCGAAAAACAGACCGCGCCGGCTGTTTTCCATCATCAGCACAAACACCAACAGAAAAATCACTGAAAACTGTGACGACAGTATCGAAGTGTCCTGGGCCAAGCCGTCATAGAACACGCGGGTTTGCACGATGTGCAGTGCCACGAACAGCAGGTTAAAAGTGATGGCGATGACATTGACCGGGTGCAGCCCGCTGGTATAGCCAGGGCGCTTGATCTGGGCCCAGGCGATTAGTGCCCACAGGCCAATCTGGTGCAAACCATAGAGTCCCCAGGCAGAAAAACGTGTCCAGAAATCGGGTTGCGCCAGCTTCCAGTAGTACCAGAGGTTACCTTGATCAGGGAGAAACATATCGGGCGAACTATACGGGCCCAGCGCTACGATCATCACCATGATCAGCAAGCAGCCAAAAATGCCTATTAAATGTTGTCGTGCCATTAGGAGTGCTGTCTATTAGCTGTTGTTGTAAGGATTGCATCCAATTGCAGTGAGTAGAACACTGCACTGTTGTGCGTTGGCACCTGCTTTCCAGCGTAGAGCTGTTGAACCCATCTCATCAGCGAACAGACAGTTTGGCGAAACCGCCAGTGGCGTCGGTAAGCCTGCCAGTGGCTATAAAATCCCTGGCCGCCTGCTTGTCCTTCAGGTAGGCGTCCAGAAACGCCGTGCTGGCGATTTGCAGCATGTGCAGAGCATCTTCCTGGGGATCGGCATCACGCTGCGGGCGGCAAATCAGGTTGCCCAGGTAATGATCTGCCCCGTCCATGATCAGCGCGTATTTATCGCCCGGTAGGGCGGTTTCCCAGGACATCAGGTGCATGCGCCAGTCTGGCCAGAAACCGGGTTGTACGTCCCAGGTGCCGGTGCTGACCAGTGTGGGTGTTTTCAGGGTAAGCCAGCTCTCAGCGGTAATGGTGTCAAACATGGGGCCCGGTGGCGACAGCGCAACGACCGCTTTAATCTGTGGATCAAAATAAGACTGATATTGTTCGCTGTCCGGGTCGAACGCTTGGGCACCGCCGAATTGCTGGGCGGTAAAGGCGCCGAAGGAGTGTCCAGTGAGCGCCACGCGGCGGGGGTCTGCTTTACGCGAGAACGCCGGTACCTGCCGCTCGATTTGCTGCAATGCTTGCAGGATGCGCGACATGTCGGCAATGCGCGCTTCAATCAGCCCGACCTGGCCGTAGCGCAGGCTGTTAAAAATCCCGGCAACGGCGCTGCAGCAATCCAGGTGGTTGGGGGCAATGACCGCGTAACCGTGACCCACCCAGTGCTCTATGATGCGATCATAGCTGTCCTTATCCGACCAGTTGCCATGGGAAAACAACAGTAGCGGAAAATTGTCGCCCTGGGCCGGAAAGTACAGGTTTAGCAGTAACTCGCTCTCCTGCGCAGTTGCCGCCAGCAGCACATCGCGCTCCACGCGGACTCGATGGGGCCCCTGGTTTGCCCCATAGAGCTGCGCAATAACAGCGGGGTCAGTTTGTAGTGGCTGTGCCGGGGCCAGCACCGGGTCGTCTCCACAGGCGACCAGTGAGAAGGTGATTATGCCTAGCAGAAAACGTATCACGGTGATTTTCAAATCAGTCATCCTGTAAAAATAGCCGGGCATCGGCCGCCGATTGCGCTGGAATTTCCACCGGGATTACGTGCCCCACTGCGGGGTAAATACGCTGCTGTACGCTTTGCGCATTGATCAGCTTATCCACGTATTGCTGTACATGTTCTACCGGGAGTTGCGGATTCTGTTCGCCCCACATGATCAGAGTAGGGGCCTGAATTTGCGCCAGGTCATCACTGATGTCGCCCTTTTCCCAGGCCTGCATGCGTTCGAACTCTGCCATGCGATTACCGGTGCCGCGATACATCTGGTGAAACTCATGTACCTGGGCATCGCTGATCAGTGACTTGTCCACCACTGGTGCCTGCAGAAACGCTTTAAACAGGCTTTCCGGCAACAGGTAGAACACGTAGCCGGCCCAGTTGGGCATGCCCATCTCCATGTACTTGTTGGTCACGCGTGGCATGCCGGGTGCGTTGATCAGGATCAGTTTATCCACCCGCTGCGGGTAGTGAGCGGCGTAATACCACGCCAGCGCGCCACCCGTGGAGGATCCCGCCAGCGATGCCCTTGCGATGCCCAGGTGATCAAGCAGGGCCGAGAGTAATATACTGCCGCGTGCGCGGGAATAATCGCCGCTGGGGTCTGCTCCGGTCAGCCCATGGCTGGTGAGATCGAAGCGGATGAGGGTGAAATCCTGCCGCAGTGTATCGACCCAGGTCTGCCACTGGCGCATGGTATAAAAGTGGGAGTGGATGAGCACCAGTGGTGGGCCAGAGCCTTCCACCTTGTAGGCCAGATTGACACCGTCAACCTCCAGGCGCTGCAGATTGTTGCCAGCGTATTGCTGCTCCAGGGTGGTCATGGGAATGTCGCGGTTGCTCCACCACAGGAACAGTAGCGTAATTACAATCAGGCCCAGTAAAGCAGCCAGAGAGATAAACAGGATTCGTAACAGGCGGCGCATCATGATCCAGTGTCGTAGGTCTGGCCCGCGGCAAGTAGTTGATCCGCGCCTAGCAGGGTATTCATATCTGACAGCTCCAGCATGCTCTCGCGCATTTGCTGTGTATTGCCGCTGCGCTGAATTTCCTGCAGTACCTCCCGCGCCCGGGGTACGAAGCTGTGCAGCAGGGCGACAGGGTATAAGGCGATACGGTACCCCAGTGACTGTAATTCATCGTAATCGGTTACCGGGCTGCCGCCGCCTTCTACCAGGTTGTGCACCAGCGGAATGTGGGCACCGAAGGTCTGTCCTATCTGCGTCATCTGCGCGCTGGAGACCGGCGCTTCGATAAACAATGCGTCCGCACCGGCTTCGCGGTAGCGCTGGGCCCGTTCCATAGCATCCTCAAAGCCGTTCACTCCCAGGGCATCAGTGCGAGCGATGATCGCGGTGTCATCATGTTCCCTGGCGTCGACAGCGGCTTTGATCTTTCCCAGCATCTCCTCGCAGCCGATCACTGCTTTGCCTGCCATATGGCCGCAGAGCTTGGGTAAAACCTGGTCCTCAAGCTGTAATGCACTGGCCCCGGCGCGCTCCAGGTCGCGCACTGTGCGCTGCACGTTCAGTGCATTGCCAAACCCGGTGTCCATGTCGACGATCAGCGGCAGGTCGACACGGTCACGTATAATCGCCACGGTATCTGCCACCTCGCTGGCGCAAACCAGGCCCATGTCCGGTCGGCCAAAGCGCGCAAAGGACAAGCTTCCGCCGGAGAGAAAGGCGGCTTCAAAACCGGCCTGCTCAACCAATAGCGCGGACAGGCCATCGTAAACGCCCGGTGTCTTGATCAGTTTTCCACTGGACAGTAATTCTGCGAGTTGTTCCCGGTGCTTGGCTTTCATGCGGGTTCCGTTATCTTAAGGGTGTATCTGGTTTGTCGGTGCTGGCCCTGTGAGGAATCAGCGGTCATCCATTTGCAGGTCCATGCGGTACTGGAAACGCTCCGGGTGGTAGAACACCTGCAGGTAATCAGCCAGGTGCTCCTGTCCATTGCGTGTTTCGAAGGAGTGACGAATCAGGCTGATTAACGGTGCGCCGGGTGCTGTTTCCAAGTGCTGGGCGAGTTCCTGGCTAGCCGCTACCGCGCTGATAGTCTGCGTGACATGGGTGATTTTCAGGCCCTGCTTGCGAAAGATGGCCAGCCTCGGTGACTTCTGAAAATCCCGTTTGCTCACCGCCTTGGTCAATCCATTGGTCCAGCTGCTGTAATAGCCAAAGGGCTGTCCGTCGCGCGAGCGCACGCGCACTACGTGCAATGCTTTTTCTTTATCCTCGAGGTCAAGGGCTTCGCGTACCGCGCCGGGAGGCATTTGTTTTTTACACTCCAATACCACCACATCGGTGTGGCGCGCCATGCTTTCGATTTCCTGCAGCATTTCTACCAGTGGGGCTTTTACCGGCTGCGGAGAATACTCGTAAGTGACGTGGGTGCCCTTGCCCCGGCGTCGTTCCACCATTCCCTCGGCGGCCAATTCGTCCATGGCGCGTTTGGCGGTGATGCGCGATACGGAGAAATTCTCCGCCAACTGCTGCTCTGTGGGCATCTGTCCGCCATTTTCTATGGTGCCGTCGAGAATGGCATTTTTGAGCAGGCTGTACAGACGAAAATACAGCGGCGTGGGTATATCCTGCTGCAAGGTCTTTAGTTGTGTTTCGCTGAAGATTTCCGCGATTTTTTGCATGTTATATATCTCATTGTGCCAATTGTATTAATGTTATATCAAAATAGAACTTTTGTGTGCCGCTTATTCAGCTTGCTGCTGCCAGGCATCGATAATGTCCGTTGCACCAGCGCTCCATACACCCTCGCGACTGCTGATGTAAGCCAGGGCCTGTTCCAGTTTGCTGATGCGGTGAGGCTGGCCAAGCATCCAGGGGTGTATATTCAGGGCCAGGATGCGACCGCCGGATTGTTCCGCCTCCTGCAGTAGAAAGTCGCAGGCATCGCACACCTGTTCCAGCCAGGATTGCTCTGAATGCAGGTTGTTCATCATCACGAAGCGGTCTTCCAGCTCGTTGGACAGGGGCATGGCTACCAGATCGCCCTGCGCAGTGTGGAACGGGTAGGGCATATCGTCGTTCACCCAGTCGCAGAAGTAACGCACGCCATTGGCGGCCAGTAGCTGCGGGGTGTTCTCGCTTTCATTGCGCGCAGGGCTGATCCATCCACTGATGGCCTGGCCACTGAGTTCGCGCAAGCGGGACAGGGAACGTTCGACCAGTCTGGCTTCTTCGTCCGCGTCCATGCCGCCGTAGTGCAGGCTGTCCATATTCCAGCCGTGGCACAGAATTTCGTCACCACGTTCTACGATACGCTGCAGCAGATAGGGCAGTCGTTCTGCCAACTCGGTATTAAACGCGAAGGTGGGCTTGATCGAATACTGGTCAAAAGCTTTGAGGAAGCGGTAGATGCCCACGCGGTTACCGTAGTCGCGCAAGGTAAAGTGGCGCAGATCGGGGTAGGGCATGGTCATGCCGCCGGGTACCGCGAAGGGTTTCCCCTGTTGGTCGAGCGGGAAAAACTGCAGGTTGACGTTGATCCACAGTGCCAGTCTCGCGCCGTTGGGCCAGGTAATCGGTGGTCGCTGCGACAGCATGCTCCATGCGTAGTGCGCATGATCCATGCCGTAGCCGCGTTTGGGGTAGTTCAGGTGTTCCTTGTCCAGTGCCATAGCTAAGAGGCCTCTTGCCTTGCGCTGATATCGGCCACACTTTGCGCATAGTGATTGTCGATATAGTATTGCGCGATTTCTCTTCCGGTGGTTACCCACACGTCGCTGTGTCCGGTTATGTACTCCAGTGCTTCTTCGAAGGCGCGCAAGCGATGCGGGCAACTAACCTGGTAATTGTGCGTGGGAATACACATCACCGTGCCCGAGTCCTCACCCTCCTGGTATAGCCTGTCGAAGTTATCCTTGAGCATCTGTCCGTAGCGCCGGGGTTCTATCTTGTTCACCACGTAGGCAATAGTGTCGTTCATTTCCAGCGAGTAGGGGACAGAAACAAATGGCTTTGCGCTGCGCAGGTTGATCGGCGTGGGCTGGTCATCGTGAAACAGATCGCAGGTGTAAAAGCCCGCCTCGTTGCCGGCCAACTCGCTGCCGACTTCGGCAAACAGATCCAGGGTCAGTTCGGAGTGAGACAGGGCTGGTGCCAGGTAGCCGGCGCAGTGTTGACCCGTGTGTTTGTGAATCGACTCCATGGAGTCGCGTATCATGTCGCGCTCCTGTTGCTCGGACATGCCGTAGGTATAACGGGTGTTATAGATGCCGTGGCTGAAAAATTCCCAATCTCGCGCGGCGCACAGTTCGATGATTTCCGGATGGTGGTCACACAGGGCGGTGGACAGCGAAATTGAACCGCGTACGCCATAGCGATCCAGAACGTCCATCTGGCGTGTGTGGCCCACGCGATTGCCATAGTCGCGGATACTGTAGCCGGGAACGGCGGGGTAGGGCTGCGGCCAGGCCTTGCGATGAGCGTTGCCCGGTGGGTCCAGCTCATAGAACTCGATGTTCGGCGCCACCCAAAAGGCAACGCGGGCGCCATTGGGCCACTCCAGCTTCGGTCGGTCCTCGTAGGGCCAGTAGTCGTAAAAGCCGGGAGCGGATTTCATGACTGCTGGCTCAGCCAGTCGCACACATCCTGTACGTCCAGGACATCGGCGTATTTAAGGGACAGGTCGGTGAGATTGGCGAAATGGTAACTCTCGTGTTTGTCTGCCACACACTCCTCCGGCACGATGGTGCGGTAACCGCGAGACAGGCTGTCCACGGCGGTGGCGCGAATACAACCGGAAGTGGAGCCGCCAGTGAGAATAACTGTATCCACCTGATGCCAGACCAGCAGCGACTGCAGCTGTGTTTCAAAAAAAGCCGAGGGCATTTTTTTCAGGTAAATCACGTCCTTGACCTCGTCTATCTCCAGGCGCTCGTCAAATTCACTGCGCGGTGAATCGAATTTGATGTTCTGCAGGGAGTCGGGAGTGTCCGTGCGCGTGCCCCAGATGCCGGCATCTTCAGCGGAGTCCATGTAAGCAACGTGGGTCCACACCACTGGCCAGTTCAGCGCACGAAACATTGATGCCAGGGTGTTCACGTACTCCAGTTGCCGCGGGTCGGTCTCGTAGGCAGTGGCAAACAAGTCGGTGCGGGTATAGGCCTTCTGCGGGTCGATGTTAACCAGTACGGCTTTCTTGCCAAAGCCAAACCGCTTACGGGCGGGGTTGTTTTTTATCTCCTGGTAAATCTCCCGGGCGGTTTTACTCGAGGTTTCCATGCTTGGCTTCCTGCTTCTTTTTGGTTAAAAGATATATAAGTATGTCATTATAATATATTGACTGTTGCCCGTTTGCCACTTGTTCGTTTAGCATCACTAATGAATGACGTTGAATATCCCTGGAGAATAATATCCCGTGAAGCTGTACAACCTGGATCACTCCCCGTATGCCACCCGCGTGCGCATGCAAATACACGCCAAAGGCCTGGATGTCGCCATACAGCCACCGCCGGTGCCGTTAGGCTCGGCAGAGTTTGTGGCGCGCTTTCCGCTGGGCAAAATTCCCGTGCTGGAACTGGATGACGGCAGCCATTTACCCGACTCCTGGGTCATTATGGAATACCTGGAAGATGTCACGCCGGCAACGTCCCTGTGCCCCGAGGGTGCGACAGCCATGGCTCAAATGCAGCTGCTGGCACGCTATGCAGACACTTACCTGGGCCCCTCCGCGCTGTTTCCGCTGTTCTCCCTGATTACTTCAGGGGCCGGGACTGAGGGTGCCGAAGCGCAAATGGCGGCCCTGGATGAAGAGTTGGCGCGGCTGGAGCGTCTTTTAGCGTATCTGCCGGATTTCGAGCAGCGCGCGTTGCATCTTGGCGATATAGCCCTGGCACCGCATCTGGAGTATGTGCTGTTGCTGGCGCCGATGTTCGGCATACAGCAGCCCTTGCAGAACTATGCCCGGGTTGCGGCCTGGCAAGACTGGGTGCGCAGTGATGAGGGTGTGGCCCGCGGGGCCGCAGAGATGCTTACGGCGGTTAAGGCCTTTTTTGGGGGATGAGCGCTAATCCGCCAGTGCCAGATCTTCCACAATGGTCTTGTCGAGAATTTCCACGGTGTGCGCTGAATAAATGTCGATGACCTTCTCGCGTTTCAATTTGCCAAAGGCGCGACTGACCGTTTCTATGGTGAGTCCCAGGTAATCGGCAATATCCTGGCGCGTCATGACCAGTTCTATCAAGTGGCGGCGTTGGGGTGACTGCCGGTCTGACAGTTGTTTCAGTAAAAAGCACAGCCGCTCATGGGCCTTTTTCTGCCCCAGTGCAAATACCTGGTCCAGGGTGTGGGCGAGGATATTGCCGCCAATGCGCCGTACGTTTTCCTTGAGCTGCGGTATTTCATCCTGCAGCACGATAAACGGCTTGATTGGTAGCTCGCGTATTTTTGCCGGAGTCAGTGCCGAAACTGTGAATTCGTAGTGCTCGTTATGCGTTATGCCGATGAAGTTGCCGGGCTGCATAAAGGCCATCACCTGCCGTCTTCCGGTCGAAGATGAACGCTCCATCATCAGCGTGCCTTCCTCCAGCATGTAAACTGAGCGTCCGGGAGTGTGCTGGTGAAACAAATACTCGCCGGTTTCCAGTGTTTTGTAGGAAACCAGTGCATCCAGTGCCGCTATTTCCTCCCTTGACAGGCCAGAGTAGATAGTCAGCAACGCTTGTGTATTTTGCCTTGGGCTCAAAGGGTGGTCTCGCCTGAGGGTGCACCCGTATGGTAGTCAGTTCGGGGCTGGCTGGCCAGCCCCTGATATAGCCCTTATTCCACGTAACTGGCGGCCAGTACGTTCTCGCCGGGTTCGAAGCGCAGTACACCGAAGGTGGTGTATTGCTCTTTCTGCGACTCCAGGAACTGCCAGGCGCAGACCATGGTGTAATCCTCATCGACCACGGTTTCACGTGACCACAGTTTAAAGGCTTCGCCGAATACGTGACGGACACTGTACAGGTAGCGTCCGTAGGACTTACCGTTGCCGTACATGTCGGGGCCGTGAAACTGGTGACTGCCGCCATTGCGTGTACGCATGGCGGTCCACTTGCGGTTGATGACGCCCTCTATTTCGATGGTCTGGCGGGAGTGCAGGAGGTTGATAGGCGTGTGCGTGATGGTCACCTTGTTATGGCCAACCAATTCCTGCTGATCGTTATACACTTCGAACTCGCCGCTAAATACACCGGCGTTCTTAACCGGGTAGTTGAACGGCTTCTTGCCTTCGATTTTTTCTTTTTCAATAAAGTCAGTAACCATTTTCTGGGTGTCCGGATTACTGTCGTGATCCTGGGTCACCACATACAGGCCGTTGAATACACCGACCAGCGTGTCGGCTTCAAACAGCTGGGAGGAATAAACCTGCAGGCCCAGTTCGGGCACTACATGGTTGACGGTGCGCAGATCGACGTTCCAGCCCGGCGAGTAATAGCGCGAATCTACCAGCAAGCCATAGGGGCGCCCAGAGCCGACGAAATCGGGTCCGGTGTAGATGCGATTCTGGTCCGAGTCGATAACGCCGAATTCCATGCGCGAGCCAATTTCGAAACGATCCATCAGTGGGCCGGTGGCATCGAATTTGGTATCCATCCAGTAAGTAGTGCGCCCGTCCTTGAACTCGCTGGCGCGGCTGACCTTGTTGGTGCCCACGTGGGTGCCGTCATGTTCAAACAAAGAGGGGCAGCCATGCCACTCGCCGTCTATCGCTTTTTGCCAGTTACTGGGTTGCTGGTCATCGGACATGGATAAATCCTTATCTATTGTTCTCTGGTGTGGGAGCAAAGGGGTAATGGTGTACTTATACCCTGTTGCGGTCTTTGCTTTTTGTCAAATACCGACGTCGCCTAGCGGCACTCCCCGCGGGTAATCAGGGGGTGGCCTTGCACTATGCTGGCCTGCAGTTGCGCGCGGGCGCTGGCATCTTCGCGGGTAACCGCGAGGCAAAACTGACAGATCAAAGAGGACAGTAGTTCCCGCAGGGAGTCATCCGCCTGGGTGGTGGCCATATCGATAAAAGGCCGACCGGTGCTGTGGTCAGCAGGATAAGCCAGTGAGAAGTGGTTGGCGCCTTCAATAATCGCCAGGTAGCTGTCACCGCGCTCACTTTGTAGTGCCTGGTCAAAGGTCTGTTCCACGCGCAGGGTCGCCGATGCCGATGGATCGCCGTAGCGACCGCCGCTATGGGCAATGCAGCCATCGCGGGTGCCACCCATGATCAACAGGGGCAGCTGTGACGGCAATGTAAACATCGCATCCTCCGCATAACCCAGTGCGGTGGCGGCGCCTGCGTGCGCGCCGTAGCTGAAGGCCGCGCAGACCCCGGGAAACCAATCGGCATTGGCATTCAGTAGTGCCACCGTGCCGCCTGCCGAGTGACCGCCCAGTACCACGCGTTGCAGGTCCAGCATGCCGGCGAGTACGCCTTCGTTGTTCAGCGCCTGCAGATCTTCCAGGATGGGCGCAACGGCAGTGGCCGAGGCATGTTTGCCGTAGTGTTCAGGGGTCAGTGCGGTGATGGACAACCCGGGCGTGAGGCTGATATAGCCGGGCATTTCTTCCGCCACCAGGGTGTAGGTAACAGTGACGATACCCTGTTCTGCCAATGCAGAGGCCAGCCAGGTGTAGGCTTCCGGGCCAACATTGATGCCCGGCATCATAATGACCACCGGGAAGGGTGCCAGTGCCGCGTTGGCCGGTACCACACCGCTATTACGCTCTTCGGCACTGTCGCCGTAATGCGCCGGGTAAAACACTTTCAAGCTGGCCCGGTCGTAGGGGACGGCGCACTCGGGTATGGCAATGGCCCGGTAAATAGCCCTTACATCCATATTATTTCACCTGTTATTCATGGTTTTTGTACTGAGCGCTATCCTGCCATTACTATCCCGAAAAAAATTGATAAATATCACGTTGGTGACTGACGGAAGCGCGAATAATACAGCCGCATAATAGTAGTGCATTACCAGAGAGGATAGCGCGGTGTTAATCAATTTGTGGTATGTCGCCGAATGGGCAGACAAAGTCGGCAAGGACCCTGTCAGGGTTAAAATGCTGGGTCAGCAATTTGTGTTGTTCCGCGACGAGGCGGGTAAACCTCATTGCCTGGCGGACACCTGTCTGCACCGCGGTGGCTCCCTGAGTCAGGGCTGGGTCACTGATGGCAATGTCACCTGCCCGTATCACGGCTGGCAATATAACGGCGATGGACAGTGTGTGGTCATTCCCTCGGAAGTCGATGAGGGCAACAAGATTCCTGACAAGGCCCGCGTAGACAGTTACCCCACGGAAGAACGCTACGGTATGATCTGGGTGTTTATGGGCGACTTACCTGAAGCAGAACGCTATCCCATTCCACCGTTTCCCGAATACGGCGATCCCGAGTGGCGCGCGGTAAACGCAGACTGGACCTGGCAGGCGGATGCGGGACGCGTGTTGGAAAACGGCATCGACATTGCTCATGCGTCCTTCGTGCACCCCATGTTCGGACACAACAGTACCGCACGACGCAACAAGATTATAAAGCTGGATCGTCACGACGGCTGGGCAACCTCTACCAATGAAATGTACCCACCCCAGCTCAAGGGCGGTCTGCGCCGCTTCATTCGCAAGGATAAAACCAAGACCTATGTGCACCCCACATTTTATATGTCGGGCAACACCATACGTATGCACATCGAAGCCAACCCGAAAATGCACATCATCATGTTTGATGCCAACACGCCGGTAGATGAGCACACCACAAAAACCTTTGCCATACAGGTGCGCAACTTTTTCCGTCTCAGCCTGTTCGACAAGGGCTCGTTAAAACGACTGGAAAAAGTATTACAGGAAGATACGGCGATCGTAGAGCAAACACGTCCGTTCTACCTGGCGGAAAATCTGGATCACGAGGTCTCGGTGAAGTCCGATCGCTTCATGGGCGCTTATCGCAAGATGCGGCGCGACCTGATCGAGCAGCGTGGTTGGCAAATCGATTCGGACGAGGTGGACAAGTATCGCGGCAAGAAACTGTTTTCTATTCCTTCGCCGGCCCGGCACGCTGCGCTGGCCGAAGGTGTGGAGCCGTTGCTGCCAGAGATTCCTCTCAAACCAGTTCTCAGGTCTCAGTCGACTGCTGTTGACGAGCCGGCTTTCGTGCCTGATTCTGCTTGATATTGTTGTGGCGGCCCTGTGGGCCGCTGCGTTGCTTTGCGCTGGGGATATTCTATTGCTACATTCCGGGCGCTTGCGGTGCGTTTACCTTGACGCTTCTTTATGTGCCGCCCACCGGTATCCGTTGGATTAGCTTGTAGTTGTTCGCATTGTGTATGAGTGGAAATTTCTATCGCCGCGGTCTATTTCCTAAACTCCTCTGCCACTAAGCTAAACTTCTTTCGCACCGACGCCCTCCAAGTCCGCAATAAAACATCCCCAGCACAAACCAACGCGATCGCATGTTCAAGTTTTCGTGCCTTGCCTTGCAATGGAATGCTTCGCAGCCTCGGTCTATATGCTGTTTTGGGCGACTGGATGGTGTCTGGGAGGTGCCCCGATAGCGCCGGGTATGATTCGCGTTGGCAGGTGTGGGGATAAGTCTTTTGCGGACTTGAAGGGCGTCGGTGCGCAAATGCACTACCTTAGAGGCGCGTTACCTGCAGCGAGAGACCGCGGCGATATCGTCTCCCACTGTAAAACATCAATTTCATGAGCCGGCGAGTTAACGGAAAGAGGCGGGGCGCCCGCAAGAAGAATCCAAGGTAACGCGCCGCAAGCGCCCGTAATGCAGCAAAAGACTTACCCCCACGCCTGCCAACGCAGCGGCCCAAAGGGCCGCCAACCAGCAGAGAAAAGAATCAGTCGCCAGTAGGACGGGGCAGGGTGCGAGCACCACCCCAGAGAGTGGCCACCATGGCCTCCGCGGTTTCCTTGCCAAACAGACGGTCGCCCAGGTTGTTGGCCGGGTCGCGCTCGCAAATATTGCGACGTATCTGCTCATCGCGCGCAGCGATAGCAGGACGGTCTGCTACTGGCGTCTTCTCCGCAGCGTCTACCCAGCCCAGCCAGCGATCAAGGCGTGACATGGCTACGCCGCGCACCTTGGCCAGCAAGTCTTCGTCGGCAGTTGCCGTGTAGCCGACAGCCGTCGGGGTCATCGCGACGCGTGTGTACAGGTCGCGGCTGATAAACGGATTGAAGCGCTCATCCGACTGCAGGTCCAGGAATTCCTCGTTTACCTCGGTGTAGTACTGGTCCACGTAGTCGATATTGGAGACCAGGTCGACACGCGGAATGTAATCCATGTACATGAACAGGTCGGGGACTGTACCCAGGGCAAAACCGAAATTCGGTACCAGATACTGGGGTCCCAGGCTC